>JAEZCS010000246.1 GCA_023433445.1 Pseudomonadota bacterium
CGCTGGCGGTAATGTTCCTCCAGTTCCTTGCCGGAGTCGATGCCATGCGCGCCAGCCCGTTCCTTGCGCCAGTCGCCGTCCCAGATCTTGCTGCCCTTGATGACAGCGTCCGGGTTCACCGTGTTGACGCGGATGCCGAAGGGCGCACCCTCCAGCGCCAGGCAGCGCGCCAGATGGTTGGCGGCAGCCTTGGCCGAAGCATAGGCCGACGCGTTGGTTGCAGCGGCAACGCCATTCTTCGATCCGATGAACACGATCGACGCGCCGCCCTGCTCCTTCATCCGCTTCATCAGCGGGAAGGCAGCGCGAGCGGTGAGGAAGTAGCCCTCCGCCAGAACGTCGTAATTCTTGCGCCACAGCGCGACCGTGGTCTCCTCAATCGGAGCCGATGATGCGATACCCGCATTGGCAACCAGGATATCGAGACCACCGAACTCACGGGCGCAATCGTTGAACGCGGCCTGAACCTGCGCTTCGTCGGTGACGTCGCAGACGGCGGCGCGGATCACATCCTTGCCGAACTGCTTGGCAAAGCCCGCGCGAACCTCTTCGATCGCATTAGCGTCACGGTCGGCCAGCATCACGCAAGCGCCATCGGCCAGCAGCCGTGCGGCGGTCGCCGCACCGATGCCGCCCGCGCCGCCCGTCACCAGCGCAATCTTGCCGACCAGCGGCTTGGGCTTGGGCATGCGCTGGAGCTTTGCTTCCTCCAACAGCCAATATTCGATGTCGAACGCTTCCTGCTCATCGAGCGCGATATAGCTGCCGATCGCCTCGGCACCGCGCATCACGTTGATCGCGTTGCCGTAGAATTCGCCAGCCAGACGCGCGGTGGTCTTGTCGCCGGCAAAGGTGATGCGGCCAACGCCCGGCACAAGGATGACGATCGGGTTCGCGTCACGCATGGCGGGCGAGTTGGACCGCTTGCAGCGCTCATAATAGGCGGCATACATGTCGCGATAGGCCGCGATTTGCTCAGCAAGATAGGCGTCATCCTGCAGCTTCGCGGGATCGAGCGGCAAAGGCGCGATCTTGGTGCGCAAGAAGTGGTCGGGGCAGGACGTGCCCAGCGCGGCCAGGCGCAGGAAGTCCGCCGAGCCCACAAACTCCAGAGCCTCTGCATCGTCGGAATAATGGCCGACCTTGGTGCGACCGCCGGTCATAAGGCCACGCAGGCGCGGCATGAGGTCAGCAGCGATTGCTGCCCGGTCAGAATTGGGCGCAACTGCCTGACCGCCGAAGGCGGGCTTTTGGGCCAGCTTTGCATTCAGATATTCAGCTGCGTCCGCGATCAGTTGAACGGTGTGTTCGTAACAGGACTTGGCGGTGTCGGCCCAGCAGATGATGCCGTGACCCGCCAGCATGACGCCCTCTACGCCAGGATTGGCCTTCACGAAGTCACGCAGTTGGACGCCGAGGGTATAGCCCGGGCGCTTCCACGGCAGCCAGCCGATCTTGCCGCCCCAAATTTCCTTCGTCGCGGCTTCGCCACCCGAAGAAGCGGCGAGCGCGATGATGGCGTCGGGGTGGACGTGATCGACATGTGCAAAAGGAAGTAGCGAATGCAGCGGCGTGTCGATCGAGGCGGCGCGGGGATTGAGGTTGAACGTGCAGTGGGGCAGGTAGCCGACCATCTTGTCGTCATCGTCGGGCCCAGCGTAATGCTTCTCAAGACCCAACAGCTTGTCCTGATACAGCGTTGAAAAGCCATCGATCTTCATCGAACCGATGTCGCCGCCCGAGCCCTTGACCCAGAGCACTTCCACCTTTTCACCGGTAAGCGGATCGGTTTCGACGATCTTCGCGGAGGTGTTGCCGCCGCCGAAATTGGTCACAGTCAGGTCCGAACCCAGCAGATTCGACCGGTACAGGAGCAGTTCGGCAGGGCTGAGAGTCGCAGCGACGCTGTCATCCCAGCGGCTGGAAGGAACGGCGAAAGGAAGCGCCGAGGTCGAGACTGGATTTTGCATGTTCATGGCGCTCCCATTATCATTTGCGCTTTCCTCAATCAATCCTTTGCGTTAGTAATCGATCAAATTCGATCAAACAAGATGAGAAAATTTGCATGCGGGAGGACGAACTGAAGCTCGGCTTCGCCATTATCGTCGATATCGGCAAAACGCTGAGCAAAGTGTCCCTATGGTCGCGAGACGGCCGGATTCTGGATCGTCAGGTCCGCCCGAATGAGGTGCGGACGCAAGACGGAATCCGCCGCCTCGACACGGACGGCATCGGCGAATGGCTCGTCGAATCACTCTCGCGCTATGCCTCCAGCAATGTGGAGGTCATCGTGCCGGTCGCCCATGGCGCGGGCGTCGTGGCCCTGAGCGATAATGGGCCGGCCTTCCCGCCGCTCGACTATGAACAGTCCGTTCCCGAAGAGATCATGGACGCCTATCGCAAGGAACGCGATGCGTTTGCGGTCACAGGCTCCCCTGCCCTGCCCGACGGCCTAAACATCGGGTCGCAGCTGTTCTGGCTTGACCGCCTCTACCCCGCCAAAATGCAAGCAGCCACCTTGCTGCCGTGGCACAATATTGGGGCTGGTTCCTGTCAGGCGCAGCTACCACGGAAGTCACGAGCCTTGGTTGCCATAGCGATCTCTGGGCGCCGGATGCCGGGAACTTCTCCCCCTTGGCCGAGCGCATGGGTTGGGCCGGACGCTTTGCGCCGCTCGCAAAAGCCGCGGACCACATCGGCACGCTGCGCCCAGAGGTTGCTGCCCAAACCGGCCTGTCCCCGGCTATCCGCGTTCTCGCGGGCCTGCATGATTCCAACGCTGCCCTGCTTGCAGCGCGAGGCTTCGACGAAATCGCCGAGAACGATTCCACCATCCTTTCCACAGGCACCTGGTTCATCGCCATGCGTCTGCCGCGTGAAGCGCTGGCGACGAGCAGCCTTTCCGAAGGACGTGACTGCCTGGTCAATGTCGACGCTTACGGCAGCCCCGTTCCGTCGGCCCGCTTCATGGGCGGCCGGGAAATCGAGACGGTGATCGAATTTGACACGCGTCGCGTCGATATCAAGCCGGATCAGCCAGCTTTGATCGCAGCGGTGCCGGAAGTCCTGAACTCCGGGGCTATGCTGCTGCCGACGCTCGCACCCGGTTTTGGCCCCTACCCCGCCGGCGCGGGCCGTTGGACCGAGCGGCCTGAAGATTGGTATCAGCGGCGCGCGGCGGTCTGCCTTTACGCAGCGCTGGTCGCAGACACGATGCTGGACCTGATTGGTTCGCGCGATCGCCTGCTGGTCGAGGGGCGCTTCGCCGATGCCGAAGTGTTCGTCCGAGCGCTGGCATCCTTGCGCCCCGACATGGAGGTTTATACCGCCAACGCCCATAATGACGTGTCCTTCGGTGCGCTTCGCCTGATCGATCCGAGCCTGAAGCCGCAAGGATCGCTAAGCCGGGTAAAGCCGCTCGATCAGGATATTTCCTCCTACCGTTCCAGCTGGTTAGCTGGAATTGGTGAGCTAGTTTCTTAAGGGGTTCCGCGCATGCCGATAGCCAGCGTCGCTGATTTTCGGGAGGCCGCACGACGCCGCCTGCCCCGTTTCCTGTTCGAATATATCGACGGCGGCTCCTATGCCGAGGTGACGCTGCGCAAGAATGTCAGCGAGTTGAGTGATATCGCGCTGCGGCAGCGGGTATTGCGCGACGTATCAGCTCTGGACCTGACCACCGGACTGTTCGGTCAGAAGCAGGCGCTGCCGGTCGCGCTGGCCCCCATCGGACTGGCCGGGTTGAATGCGCGGCGCGGTGAGACGCAGGCGCTGCGCGCCGCTGAAGCCGCTGGCGTGCCGTTCACCCTCTCGACGGTCGGCGCCTGCTCGCTTGCCGAAGTCGCGCGTGCGTCGTCGCAGCCCTTCTGGTTCCAGCTTTACATGATCCGCGACCGCGCCTTCATGAAAGACCTGCTGGCACAGGCCGCCGCCGCCAATTGCTCCGCGCTCGTTTTCACGGTCGACATGCCCGTGCCGGGAACCCGCTATCGTGACTATCATAGCGGTCTGGCGGGCGCGGATGGATTGAAGGGCGCGATCTGGCGCACCGCGCAAGCCGTGATGAAGCCGGGTTGGGCCTGGGACGTGGGCGTGCGTGGCCGACCGCACACATTGGGCAATGTCGCGCCGGTGTTGCAGGGCAAAACCGGGATCGAGGACTTCTTCGCCTGGATGCGCAACAATTTCGACCCGTCGATCAACTGGCGCGACCTGGATTTCATCCGATCAGAATGGAAGGGTCCGCTGATCATCAAGGGCCTGCTTGACCCCGAAGATGCGCGGGAAGCCGCTGCGCTGGGAGCGGACGGCATCGTCGTGTCCAATCATGGCGGGCGGCAGCTGGACGGCGTTCTGTCGACCGCGCGCGCCCTGCCCCCGATCGCGCAAGCGGTCGGCGACAAGCTGACCGTGCTGGCCGACGGCGGCGTCCGTTCGGGCCTGGACGTCGTGCGCATGCTGGCGCTGGGCGCGAAGGGCGTGCTGCTCGGCCGCGCATGGGCCTATGCGCTGGGCGCGCAGGGGGAAGCGGGCGTCACGAAGATGCTGCAACTGATCGAAGCGGAGATGCGGGTGGCGATGGCGCTCACCGGCTGCTCCACCATTGCCGACATAAACCAGAGCGTTCTGACTGGGAGGGACATGTAATGAGTGCGGGAGCACAGAAGGATAACTGGCGCAACACGATCCTGGCGGGTCTGGCCAACTATATTGATGCCGGTTCGATCGTGGCTGGTTCTGCTGCCCTCGCCCTTTGGCAGGAAAGCTATGGACTGTCGAACGACTTCATCGGTCTGATCGGCGCATTCGGGCCGAACGCGATCGGCGCCGGTATCGGCGCCTATGTGGGCGGCCGGTTGTGCGACAAGCTGGGCCGCAAGAAGATCTATCAGTGGGACATGCTGATTTATGCGATCGGCATGGCGATGCTGGTATTCGCTTTCGCACCGTGGATGATCGTAGTGGGCTTCATGATCGTGGGCGTGGCCGTGGGCGCGGACATTCCCGCATCCTGGTCACTGATCGCGGAGACGGCACCGGACGACCGGCGGGGCAAGCATAGCGGCGTGGCGCAGGTGCTTTGGTATCTGGGACCGGTGGTCGTGCTGCTGCTCAGCCTGGCGCTGACGAACCTGGGCGAATTGGGCGCGCGCATTGTCTTTGCCCATCTTATGCTGATCGCCCTTGGCCTGACCCTTCTGCGTTCGCGCATGAAGGAGTCGGAACGATGGGAAGCTTCGCAGGCCGAAGGCGTCACCAAGCTGCCATTGTCCACCCTGTTCCAGCCCAAATATCTGGGCTCGATCCTGGGTCTGGTCGGCATGTACGGATTCTGGAACCTGTGGGCGGGGACGAACGGCTTCTTCTTCCCCTACATCCTGCGCACAGTCGGCGCGGCGACGCAGGCACAATCGGTGGCCATTCAGGCGCTGTCCTTCGCGATCGGCATGGCGTCGATCGCCTTTATCTTCATGCGTTATGCCGACAGGGTGAACCAGCGGATGCTGTTCGCTATCTCTGCCATCATCCAGGTGATCGGCATGGCGCTGCTGGCTGTGTTCCCGCTGACCATCCCCATCGCGCTGCTGCATGTGTTCCTGCTTCAGTTCGGCGCCGGCTTTGGTGCGCAGAGCTTCTTCCAGCTCTGGAGTGCGGAGATGTTCCCGACGGCGCTCCGTTCGACCGCGCAGGGCCTGTGCTTCGGCATCGTTCGGGTCTTCCTTGGCATATTCAGCTTCTTCGTCCCGATGCTGAGCGCTACGGGCTTCACGACACTGGCGTGGATTCTGACAGGCTTCCTCGTCATAAGCGGCGTCATCGGCACCCTTTGGGCGCCGCGCAACGAAGGCAAGTCGCTGGAACAGCTTGAGGCTGAACGAGCGACTGCCTGATCAAGGGGGTTCGGGGACAATGCACGCGGAGGAACGCGAAAGGCTGATCATCGAAGCAATGGGCCCGACCGGCTTCGTCAGCTATCGCGCGTTGGAATCGCGGCTTGCAGCGTCCCCGGCCACGATCCGCCGCGACCTGTCCCGACTGGAGGATGAAGGCGTCATCCACCGCGTTCGGGGCGGGGCGCGGCTGACCGAAAGCCATGGCGGCAAGCCGGATGGCGGCGCACGGCTGTCGGGCACGCCCTTTGCTCAGTCGATCACGGAAAATCTGGCGCAGAAGCGTTCGATCGGCCGGGCTGCTGCCGAGCTGTGCCAGCATGGCGAAGGCATCATGATCGATGGCGGCACGACCACATTGCAGATGTGCCCGCATATCGACGGGCTCGACCTGTCGGTGCTGACCAATTCGCTGCACATCGCCAACGCGCTGCTGCCGCAGTCGGGAACGCAGATACTTCTTCCATCAGGCACGCTGTTCAGGGAGCAGAACATCATCCTGGCGCCTGCGGGCGAAGAGTCGATGCCGCGATTTCATGCGCCCAAGCTTTTCATGGGCGCGGCGGCGGTGGGACCGCAGGGCGTCATGCAGCAGGACGTCATCCTGGTCGCGGCAGAACGCCGCCTGATCGATCGGGCGGAGCAGGTGATATTGCTGGTCGACAGTTCCAAGTTCACATCTTCGTCAGGGGCAATCGTCTGCGGCCTGAACGAGGTGGATGTCGTCGTCACGGATCGCGGCGTTGAGCCGAGCGCGATCGCCATGCTGGAACATGCTGGCGCGAAGGTCATCATCGCCGACGCGTGACGGTGCGTTGGACTTAAAGTAAAGCGGGCGAAACTCCAGGGCGGCACCGCGATGCGGCCTTGGCGTTTCGCCCGCTAAGCTGTTTCAAGGATTGTCAGCGAAGCTTAATCTTCGCCATTATCCTTCACGCCGACGGTCGGAACGTCGATCGTTTCCTTCTTCGTCCCTACGACGACAGCCTTTGAGTCGACATCGACCTTGGGAAGTTCGCCGCCCTGAACGCTGACTTCAGGCACATCGCCGCCACGCACATCGGCCTTCCAAAAGCCGGTAGCGAACAGAATGCCGACGACTGCCAGAATCAGGATCAGGACGATCGCGAGCGTGCGCCCGCCGCGGCTTTTGTGAACGACTGTCCGGTCTCCAGTATAGGGATCTCTGTGAACTTCAGCCATCTTCATCCTCCTCTTGGTGGACATTGAACAGATGGAACTGCAGGTTGTTCCGTCACAGTATCAAAGGGTGGCGAGAGATCAGCCGGTACTTCCCGATCTCTCGCAATCTCTTCCCTGAGCAGTCAGGCTACTTTGTTGAGATCCACCCCACGCGTTTCGGGTGCTGCCGCCACGGCGATGAGGGTGACCAGCAGGCCGCCGATCACATAGGCGGCGACCATCCCCGTGCCGCCGGTCGCCTTGTACAGCGACAGGGCGATGATCGGAGCGAGTGAGCCCGCGACGATGGACGTCGCCTGATAGGCTATGCTGGCGGCCGAATAGCGCAGGCGGGTGGGAAAGAGTTCGGTGATCATCGCGCCTTGCGGGGCGTACATGGCGCCGTGGGCCACCATCGCGACGGTTATGGCTATGCCGACGCCCCAGACCGTGCCGCCATCAAGCAGCGTGAAGAAGACCAGGAACCAGGCGGCTACACATAATGCACCCGCGCCATAGACGAGCCTGCGCCCGACGCGGTCGGACAAGGCAGCGAACAGCGGCATGGTGAGACATTCCAGCGCGGAGCCGATCAGCACCGCGTTGAGGACCAGCGATCGGTCGCCGCCCTTGATCTCCGTCCAGTAGGTGATCGCGAAAGTGGCCGCGACATAATAGCAGATGTTCTCGCCGAAGCGGAGCCCGGCCCCGACGAGCAGAGCGCGGCCCTTGCGGCGGACCGCCTCGATGGCGGGAAAGCGCTCGACGCCCCCAGTGGCCGCTTCGCGCGCGAAGACCATGCTTTCGGACACGGCGCGGCGGAGCCACCAGCCGACGAACACCAGCACGATCGATAGCAGGAAGGGTATGCGCCAGCCCCAGGCCATGAAGTCGGCTTCCGTCAGCAGGGCCGACGATAGCGCGAACACGGCGGCGGCGAGCAGATTGCCCGCAGGCGCGCCGACTTGCGGCCAGCTGGTCCAGAAGCCGCGTTGCGAAGCGGGCGCGACCTCCGCCACGATCAGGACTGCGCCGCCCCACTCCCCACCCACGGCAAAGCCCTGGAGCAGGCGGAGCAGCACGAGCAGTATTGGCGCCCATGTGCCGATCTGCTGATAGGTTGGCAGCAGGCCGATGGCGGTCGTCGAGAAACCCATGGTGAGCAGGCTGATCATCAGCAACGTCTTGCGCCCGATGCGGTCCCCGAAATGGCCGAACACGATCCCGCCCAACGGCCGGGCGAGGAAGCCTAGCGCATAGGTCGAAAAGGCGAGCAAGGTCCCGGTCAACGGATCGAAGGACGGGAAGAACAGGCGGTTGAACACCAATGCGGAAGCGACGCCGTAGATGAAAAAGTCGAACCATTCGATCATCGTGCCAATCAGGCTGGCGCCGACAACTGTCCTTAATTCCCGCTTGCTGACATTCGGACCTGCCATATCAGCGGCCTCCATCTGCGCGTGCATCGGTCCTTCCCCCTAATCCCAATTCGGGACCTGCATAGAGGTGATGCGCTTTCAGGAACAAGTGTGAGTTGGCAAAGCGGCGAACTTTGTTAGGGAACCATTCGCCGCGTCGGTCGTTGCAGCCCTTCAAGGCACGCCCGAGAACCCTTTTTCAGGGCTATTCGTGCATGTTCGGCGATGGGTAAGAAGGGGGAAGTGGGCATCCTGTGGCGCCGACCGCGCGACAGGGGCTTTTTGTAAACGAATGCAGCAGTCAAAATCGCCGATCACGCAGGCCTGGCTTTATGTAGCGCTGGCCCTCCTCCTCGCCCTGCCCTTTGTGGCCGACATTATCTTCCCGCTCGGAACGGCCGTGTGGGTCGCTTATCTGCTTCCCATCGTTCTTTCCTATGTGGCGCGGCGGCAGCAGGTCCCGCTAGTCGTTGCTGCGCTGGCGACGCTGCTTACCATTGTCGGCTTTACGCTGGCGCCTGCGGGCGTCGACCCCACGGTTGCCATCACGAACCGCACGCTGGCGGCCGTGACGTGCTGGATTCTGGCCATTATCGGCGTGCTGTTCATCCGCAACCGGCTGGCCATTGCGCGGGAGGAATGGCTGCAAGGCGGACAGGTTGGCCTGGCGAAGGCAGTCGGCGGCGAACAGCCGCTCGATACGCTGGCGACGAGCGCGCTGACATTCCTAGCGGATTATCTCAAGGCGCAGGCAGGTGCGCTGTACATCGCCAATGGTGAAGGTTTCCGCCGCTACGCTACCTATGCGGTGCCAGCGGACGCCCCGCTGCCGGAACGATTTGCACCGGGCGACGGGCTGCTGGGGCAAGCAGTCCGAGACGAGCGCAGCTTCTTTCTGAAGGACGTACCGGACAATTATCTTTCCTACGGATCAGCGCTCGGCCGGTCGAAACCCGACAGCTTGCTCATCAGCACGACGCAGGCCGATGGCACGATCAACGCCGTCATAGAATTGGGCCTGCCCAAAGACGCGGATAGAGAGGCGCAGGCATTGTTGGAGAGGATCGGGGCGCAGTTGGGCGTCGCTATCCGTTCAGGCAAATATCGCGCGCGCCTTCGCGAACTGCTGGAAGAAACGCAGCAGCAGGCCGAGGAATTGCAGGCGCAGAGCGAAGAATTGCGCGCCAATAATGAGGAACTGGAACAGCAAAGCCGCCAGCTTCAGGAGTCGGCGGCAAGGCTGGAGACCCAGCAGGCCGAGTTGGAGCAGACCAACGCCCAGCTTGAAGAACAGGCGCGTCAACTGGAGATCCAGCGCGACGACCTGACCCGGACGCAACGGTCGCTGGAGAACCAAGCCGGCGAACTCGAACAGGCGAGCCGTTACAAGTCGGAATTCCTGGCGAATATGAGCCACGAACTGCGCACGCCGCTCAATTCGCTGCTGATCATGGCGCGGCTTCTGGCGGAAAATCGCGGCGGCAATCTGTCGCCCGAACAGGTGCGCCACGCCGAAACGATCGAAACGTCGGGCAATGATCTGCTGACGCTGATCAACGACATTCTCGATATTTCGAAGATCGAAGCAGGCAAGCTGGAACTGCATACGCGCCGCATGAGCATCCGCGCGCTGACCGAGAAGGTGGAGGCGATCTTTGCGCCGTCCGCACAGTCGAAGGGACTGGCGTTCAGCATCAAGCAGGAGCCAGGCGCGCCCGTAGAGATGGAGAGCGATCCCCAGCGGATCGAACAGGTGCTGAAGAATTTCCTGTCTAATGCCGTCAAATTCACCGACACGGGATCGGTGACGTTGGCGGTGAGCGCAGCGGCTGACGGCAGGATCGCCTTCACCGTGCGGGACACGGGCGTCGGCATCCCGCCCGAGCAGCAGCAGGTTATTTTCGAAGCGTTCCGTCAGGCCGATGGGACGGTGAGCCGCAAATATGGCGGCACCGGCCTTGGCCTTTCCATTTCGCGGGAACTCGCTCGCTTGCTGGGCGGCGAGGTGCAGGTGGAAAGTGTGGCCGGGGAAGGCAGCGCCTTCACGCTGCTTCTGCCCGAGCGCTATGATGGTGCGTTGAGCGGTTCGGCGGAGTCGTTGCGGCCGAGCGAACAGTTCCGCCCTGCCCCTTCCAACCCCAAGCCTGCCCGTCGCCGCCAGGGCCCGGTCGCGCAGGATGACCGCGAAACGCTGTCGGGCGATGCCCGCGTCATCCTGATCGTCGAGGATGATCCGGTGTTCGCCAAGATCCTGTGCGATGTCGCGCATGAGCTGAACTTCCAGTGCCTGATCGCGACGACTGCGGATGAAGGCGCGCTGATGGCGCGGCAATATGTGCCCAACGCCGTAATTTTGGACATGAACCTGCCGGATCATACCGGGCTTTCCGTGCTCGACAGGATCAAGCGCGACGTGCGGACACGCCATATTCCGGTGCATGTCGTGTCGGTTGACGACGATAGCCAGGCGGCTCTGTCGAGCGGCGCGATCGGCTATCTGTTCAAGCCGGTGAAGCGCGACGCGCTGATCGACATGCTCGAAGGGCTGGAGGCGCGCATGTCCCAGCGCCTACGCCGCGTTCTGGTGGTTGAGGATGATGCGCAGCAGGCCGAAAGCGTCAAGCTGTTGCTCGCTTCGCGTGACGTCGAAACCGTCGAGGCGCATTCCGCCGCGCAATGTTTCGATCTGCTTGGCCGCGAGACATTCGACTGCATGGTGCTTGACCTCAACCTGCCCGACGCATCCGGCCTTGATCTGCTGGAGCGGCTGAGCGCTGACGAGGCTGTCGGTTTCCCGCCGGTGATCGTCTATACCGGCCGTGATCTCGCGCCTGAAGAAGAGATGCGGCTGCGGCGCTACAGCAAGTCGATCATCGTCAAGGGTGCTAAATCGCCCGAGCGCCTGCTGGATGAGGTGACGCTGTTCCTGCATCAGGTGGTGTCCGACCTGCCCGAGCCGCAGCAGGAGCTGATCGCCAAGTCGTTGAACCGCGACGCGGCTTTGGACGGGCGCGAAATCCTGGTGGTCGAGGACGATATTCGCAACGTCTATGCGCTTACGTCCATATTTGAGCCGCATGGCGCCAAGGTGCGGATCGCGCGCAATGGGCGCGAGGCGCTCCAGACGCTGGACGAGGCCGCGCGTGGCCTTTCCGAACCAGTCGACCTGGTGCTGATGGACGTGATGATGCCGGAGATGGACGGGCTGACAGCCACGCGGGAAATCCGGTCCCAGCCCTGGGGCAGGCAGATGCCTATCATCGCGCTTACCGCCAAGGCGATGGCTCGTGACCAACAGGACTGCCTAGACGCTGGCGCGAACGACTATCTGGCAAAACCGCTCGACGTGGACAAGCTGCTCAGCCTCACGCGCGTGTGGATGCCACGATGAGCGAGGAGATATTCGCCCCTCACGAGGAATTGGAACTCGACCTGCTGCTGGAGGCGCTCTGGCGGCATTATCATTATGACTTTCGCGGCTATTCGCGCGGGTCGCTGCACCGGCGTCTTGCCCGCGCCCAGCAACGGCATGGGTGCGAAAGCCTGTCGCATCTTCAGCATTTGCTGCTCCGCGACCCGGCGGTCTTTGCCGACCTGATGGGCTTCCTGACTATCCAGGTGAGCGAGATGTTCCGCGACCCCGCCTATTTCCGGGCATTACGCGAAATGGTGGTCCCGCATCTGCGCACCTATCCTTCGCTCAAGATCTGGATCGCAGGCTGCGCCAATGGCGAGGAATTTTATTCGCTGGCGATCCTCTTCCGGGAAGAAGGGCTGGAGGACCGCACGATCTTCTATTGCACGGACATAAGCCCCGCAGCGCTGAAGAAGGCGGAGGCCGGGATATATGACCTCGACCGGATCGCGCAATTCACCGAAAATCACCGGCTGGCAGGCGGAAAACAGTCGCTGTCGGAATATTACACTGCGGCCTATGGCGCTGCCGTGTTCGACAAGTCGCTACGCCGTCGGGCCGTGTTCGCCGAACATAATCTGGCCAGTGACCAGGTGTTCGCCGAAGTGCAGCTGGTGTCGAGCCGCAATGTGCTGATCTATTTCGATCGCGAGTTGCAGGACCGCGCGCTTGGGCTGTTCGGCGGATCACTGGTGCGGGGCGGTTTCCTGGGTTTGGGATCGAAGGAAACGCTGCGCTTTTCCCGCTATTCCGGGGCGTTTGCCGATTTCCATGAGGCCGAGAAAATCTACCGGCGGAATGTGCAGGACTTGGAGGATATGCGCCATGCAGCATGAGAAGCCCAAGATCCTGGCGGTCGATGATGTCGAGGAGAATCTGTTCGCACTGGAGGCTCTTTTCGCTGGAGAAGGCGTGGAGCTTCTGACGGCGCGGTCTGGCGTGCAGGCGCTCGAACTGCTGCTGGTGCATGACGTCGCGCTGGCGTTGCTGGACGTGCAGATGCCGGGCATGGACGGCTTCGAACTTGCCGAATTGATGCGCGGGACAGAACGAACCCGGCGGGTGCCGATCATTTTCCTGACGGCCGTCGCGACCGATGAGCGGCGGCGGTTCCGGGGGTATGAGGCGGGTGCCGTCGATTATCTGCTGAAGCCCGTGGATGCGCATATCCTGCGCAACAAGACCGCCGTCTTCGTCGAGCTTTTCCGGCAGCGGGAGGAACTGGCCCGACAGCGCGACGAGATTGCGGCCGCCCTCGCCCGGCTGCATGCGCATAGCGACAATTCGCCGCTTGCGATCATCGAATTTGACGCGACGCGCCATATCATAGGTTGGTCCAATGGCGCCGAGCGGCTGTTCGGATGGCGAACGCCCGAAGTGGCCGGGTTCAAGGCGAACGAGCTCAAATGGATCGACCCCGAGGATGAGGCCGCGTTCGACACGTTGATGAGTGACCTGATCGCCGGGCGCAGTGTTCGCGCGGTTCAGCATTTGCGCATGTGCACGGCGGAAGGGCTGACGGTGGAATGCGAATGCTATTGTTCGGCATTGCTCAACACGCAGGGGCGGATCGTGTCCGTCAATGTCCAGGTGCTGGACGTCACCGAGAGAAAGCGTGCGGAAGAAACGCAGCGCCTGCTCATCGGCGAGCTCAACCATAGGGTGAAGAACACCCTGGCTTCGGTTCAGGCGATCGCGGTGCAGACGCTGCGGCATTCATCGGGCCCTTCCGACTTTGCTCCCACCTTTACTGGGCGCATTCATGCCCTCGCCCGTGCCCATTCCTTGCTGAGCAGCACCACATGGCAGGGCGCGTCGCTACGCGAGCTGGTCAATGGGCAACTCGATATCGGCGCGATCGATCTCGGGCAGCTGCAGATAGAAGGACCGGAACTGGAATTGGCGCCCGAGCTGGCGCTGCACGTTGCCCTTATCCTGCATGAGCTGGTGACCAATGCTCACAAATATGGCGCGCTCTGCACGCCGGCCGGCACCGTTTCTCTTTCGTGGAAGATGGAGCAGGACCACTTGCTGATCCACTGGGTCGAAACCGGTGGCCCTCGCGTCGTCGAACCCTCACGCCGAGGATTTGGCACGGCTCTGATCGAACGCAGCCTGAAGGCGGAAGGCGGGCAGGCGCGCGTCAGCTATGAGGAAAGCGGGGTGTGCTGGACCATGACCTTGCCCAAGGGGCAGCGCATCAGCACGATCAACATTGCGAGTCCGGCGATCGACCTTGGCGAAGAAGGGATAGCTGCGGGGGGCGGTGCGATCACCGGGCGCCGATTCCTGGTCATTGAGGACGAGCCGCTGGTGGCGATGGAGATTGCAAGCATATTGGAGGATGGCGCGGCGGCAGGCGTGACGATCGCAGGCTCGGCGGAAGAAGCCCTAGCCTTGATCAAGAGCGCTGATTTCGACGCCGCGTTGCTGGACGGCAATTTGCAGGGCCAGTCCGTCGATCATGTTGCTGTGGCGCTGGCGGAAAGGAATCTGTCTTTCGCCTTTGTCACCGGTTATGGTCGGGAAAACCTGCCCGAGGATTTTCAGGATCAGATATTGATCAGCAAACCTTTTGATCCCAAGGCATTACGGCATTATGCAGCCAAACTATGCGAAGATGCTGATATTCTCCGCGCGATGCACGTTTCTACTGCATGTGGCGGATGAGCCTGTCTTGCTCTGACCCGAGTTGCGGTGCCTCTTGCTGCCCGCCATCGTCTTTTTCCGCAGCAAGGTTGGTGAAAAGTAGCGCGAGCGGCCCCATCTAGTGGGTATGGCAATTTTTTCGACCGAGCATTTCAGGAACCTGTCGGCTTCCCCCGATCCCGCCGTCACGGTGTTTCGATGAACGAGAGCATAGCCTATCTCGGCCTGCTGGCCGATGAGGAGATCGAACTCGACAGTGCTGCTCTGATGCTGAGTGCGCTCGACCATGACGGGATCGATGTCGAGCCCTATTTGGTGCTGCTGCGTGGCATCGGCAAGGCAATCGATGCCGAGCGTGCGGACGTCCGCGACGATGAGTTGCTGTCCGGCGAAGCTCAGGGAGCGCTGCTGGCGCGCGTCATTGGCACGCAGTTCGGCTTTGTCGGTGATAGTGACACCTTTGACGCGCCCCTGAACGCAGACATGGTGCGGGTGTTGGATCGGCGGCTGGGGCTGCCAGTCAGCCTGTCGATCCTCTACGTCGCGGCCGCGCGACGCGCCGGATGGCGGGCGCATGCCCTCAATACGCCCGGTCATGTCCTGGTCAGTATCGGGCCTGAGGACGCTCCGGCGATCATTGACCCGTTTCGTCGCGGTGCCCTGGTTCAGGCTGAGCAACTGGCCGATTTGTTGACAAGGGCTGCCGTCGCCGGTTCGCAAGCCCAGTCCGTCGTCGAGCCGATGTCGAACCGCATGACTCTGATCCGGCTGCTTCTAAACCAGGCGACGCGCGCGGAAGATGAGGGCGATACATGGCGGGCGTCCACCATATATGAGCGGATGACGGTTGTCGCACCGGAACATGATGCAGGCTGGTGGGCGCTGGCCCGCCTGCAATTGGTGCATGGCGAGGTTGAGGAAGCGCGTGCCAGCCTGTGCGCCATGCTGGAGATCAGTCGCGACCCTGAGCGCCGCCGCTATGTCGCAGCGGCGCTCAGTCAGCTGTCCGGTCAGTCCTGAGCTTGATAAGCGGCCAGTGCGGGTTCAATCCCGCCTTAGATCATTGCCGGCGCGCTCCATAGCGGCGCCCGCGTCCTGCCTGGCTTCCCGTGCTTCGCTTCGAGCATCTTGAGCTGCATTGCGGCTGGCAGCGCCGACTTCATTTGCGCCCTCATCAAACGCCCGCCCCGCATCGTCGAGGCCGTTTTCGATCTTATCTCCCGCCCGATCCACGGTCCGGCTGATATCATTGCCGATCGCCGATCCCGCATTCTCGATACTGTCGGCTGCCTTTTCCGAGCAGGCAGACAGGCTCATCCCCATCGAGACAGCCAGGCCAGCCAGAAGTGATAGCTTCATATTCTTCCTCATCATGCCGTGGAGTGACTGACATCAACGAGCGCAGGACGTTATGGTTGCTCGCCAGTCAGCGGCTGCGCAGCCCGAACACCATCGACCGGTCGGCATCGGGGATCAATCCTTCCAACACCCGCCAAAAACCGGTGACCGAGCCCTGCCCCGCCTGCGCGTAGGCCGCCGCCATCTTTTCACGCAGGGCGCGGAACAATTCAGCCTCCAGTGCCTTGCCCGAAGCGCTGAG
The DNA here is from genome assembly GCA_023433445.1 of Pseudomonadota bacterium. Taxonomy (GTDB): domain Bacteria; phylum Pseudomonadota; class Alphaproteobacteria; order Sphingomonadales; family Sphingomonadaceae; genus Sphingobium. The sequence goes on from JAEZCS010000246.1 coordinate 16,156, forward strand.
CCGGAGCATCTTTTGCCGTCGATCATTCTCGCCCTGCCGGGTTTCGATATAGCCGCGTTCCACAAGGTCGTTGAGCACCCGGCCGAGCGACTGCTTGGTGATGGACAGAAGACGCAGCAACTCCTTCACCGTCAGGTCAGGCTGCCGCGAGATGAAATAAAGCGCGCGGTGATGTGCGCGCCCCAGCCCCTGCGCTGCGAGCCCATCATCGATGGAGCGCGTCAAGGCTGAGTAGCCGAAATACAGCATCTCGATCCCGCGCCGGATTTCATCCTCCCGCAGGAAGAGAGGTGAGGCAGGCGTGACCTGCGAAGCCGATGCATTGGCGGGCGAACTATTTGCATTCATGCGAGGGCGTTCCAGGAAGCGTTTGACGGCCGCATATTGGCGAAGCAACTGTGTGATGACTAGGCTTTCCTTTCGCGCAAGAGACGCTATATGCCGTCCCGCGCCCGGCTCCGCCGCGCGCATGCTGGGGCGTAGCCAAGCGGTAAGGCAGCGGTTTTTGGTACCGCCATGCGCAGGTTCGAATCCTGCCGCCCCAGCCAGATTTCTGCGGGTTTCAGCTATCTTTGCTGATTTCATCCACAGGCATTCCGCACCATATTCCGCACCAATTACATACTTTGCGAGCTTCCAATTTAGCGACCGCCGAGTTGCTCAAGGCGGCTGTCATCGCCTGATACACATCAAGGATTCTGTTCACTGTCGTGACGGTCCAGCCAAGCATCGCCGAGATCCCTGAAGGGGTTGCCCCCGCTTCTGCGAGCCGCGTGCAGGCCGTCGAGCCCTGCCGCGACAATCGCCTTGCGCCACTGGTGGTCGAAATGGATCCGCTCGCCTTCATAGCTCGACCAGCCAAGGCGCAACAGGTCGCGCGAGGCAGACGTCCGCTTTGATAAGTGCGGTGACCGGCCTGCATGACCGCAAAATGGCGCGAAGCTGACACGCTGGTTCGCCGTCGGGAAACGTCGGCCTTCCCGAAAGATGCCTCTCCGGACTGTCCAACAAGGCCGTCATTCGATTGACCAGACCGAAATCCCCATCGGCCAGAAGAGACTTTAACTTTAGTACTTTCTACATTAGATATGTCTTATGAAAACGACCATGCCTCTATCGTTGCCAGCTGAATTCGAGGAGCAAGCAGCAAAGGCCGCTTCGCTGCTCCGTGCGCTGTCGAACGAAAGCCGCCTGCTCATGCTGTGCCATCTGACAGCAGGCGAAGAGTTGGCCGTGGGTGAACTGGTCGAGCGGATTGGGCTCAGCCAGTCGGCTCTGTCGCAGCACCTCGCGAAACTGCGGGAGGAGGGACTCGTAGCCACCCGCAAGGAAGCCCAGACCGTATATTACCGGATATGCGACCCCCGCGCTCGACAAGTACTTGCGCTGCTTCACGATCTCTTCTGCCCAAGCCTGGGTCGCGAGCCCGGCGAGGTCGCCTCGATGGGAGACGAACAATGACGAATGACACTATTATCGAGCAGGCGATCGTTCAGGTCCGCAAAGTTCTGGCCGGAGAGGTGCGCGCGCCGCAGGTGCGGTCATTCTTCCACGAGCCAACTTTCACGGCCAGCTACGTGGTCTGCGATCCTGCTGCCAAGCGTGCGGCAATCGTTGATAGCGTGTGGGACTTCGACCAGCCCTCTGGAAGAACCAGTTTCGAAACAGCCGATGAGATCGTCGCCTACGTTCAGGAGCAGGGTCTGACGGTCGACTGGATCCTTGAAACTCATGCGCACGCCGACCACCTGTCGGCCGCTCCCTATCTCCAGGAGAAGCTCGGCGGCGAGCTCGTCATCGGCCGGGAAATCGTCACCGTCCAGGGCGTGTTTGGAAAGATATTCAACGAAGGCACCGAGTTCGCACGCGACGGATCCCAATTCGACCGGCTCCTTGCCGATGGCGAACAGCTGATGGTCGGAGAGATCCCGCTGATCGCGCTGCACGTGCCGGGCCATACCCCCGCCGATCTTGCTTATGTCGTGGGCGACGCCGCCTTCATCGGTGACACCATGTTCATGCCGGACTACGGCTCAGCGCGCGCGGATTTCCCCGGTGGTGACGCCAGTAAACTCTATCGCTCGGTGAGGCGGCTGATGCGCCTGCCGGATGAGACGCGCCTGTTCCTCTGCCACGACTACAAAGCGCCGAACCGCGATCAATTTGTGTGGGAGACGACGATGCTCGCGCAGCGTACCGCCAACGTCCACCTCCACGAAGGGGTTTCCGAAGAGCAGTTCGTGGAGATGCGCACGCAGCGTGATGCAACGCTGGAAATGCCACGGCTGATCCTGCCGTCCATCCAGGTCAATATGCGCGGTGGACATATGCCCCCGCCCGAGGAGAACGGCGTGTCCTATCTCAAGCTGCCGGTGAACGTGCTGTGATGCTGCCCGGTTTTCCCGACGCCCAGCCGCTGCATGGGCTCGCGGGCGGCGTCCTTATCGGTCTGGCCGCAGCGCTGATGCTGCTTGGGGCAGGCCGCATTGCCGGTGTCTCGGGCATCCTTGCCCGCGGCGCCAGGATCGCTTCCAGCGATATGGCGATGACCAGCGCCTGGGGGTTCCTGGTCGGCCTCCCTTTAGGAGCCGCTCTGATCGCCCTGACCACCGATTGGAAGCCGGCCGACTTCGCAGCCTGGCCGGTGCTGGTGCTGGCCGGTCTCCTCGTTGGGTTCGGAACGCGCCTGGGCAGCGGCTGCACTAGCGGGCACGGCGTGTGCGGTGTGAGCCGGTTTTCGCAGCGCTCGATCGTCGCAACCCTGTCGTTCATCGCGGCAGGCATCGTAACGGTGCTCATCCAGTCGCGGTTCGGAGGCTGACATGTCGCTCTTCCAGAAACTTCTGCCGCCGCTCCTCTCGGGCACGTTGTTCGGCGCCGGCCTTACCCTTTCGGGAATGACCGATCCGGCGCGTGTCCGGGGTTTTCTCGACGTCTTCGGCGCGTGGGACCCGACGCTGGCCTTTGTCATGGGCGGGGCGGTGCTTGTGATGGCAGTGGCATGGCGCATCCGTAACCGGATGGGCGCGCCGATCTTTGCCGACCGGTTTTCGCTGCCCGATCGCAAGGATCTCGACGGGCGGCTGATAACCGGTTCAATTCTGTTCGGGATCGGCTGGGGGATCGCCGGACTTTGTCCTGGTCCTGCGGTCGCTTCGCTGGCCCTCTCACCCGTTAGCGTGCTGCCGTTCGTGCTTGCCATGCTCGCGGGCATGGCCGCCCAGCAAGCTGTCAGCCTTTTGCCGAGACGTCGCCGCGCGGTGCCGGAGTGAAGTGCCATGGAACTCACAAAACTGACATCAAGCCTGAGTACGTCCCCGCAAATTAGCGCTGGAGACGTCCAAGAGATCGCTGACGCCGGTTTTCGGGCGATCATATGCAACTGGCCGGATGGGGAGGAGCAAGGCCCTCGCGCCTCTCCTGGCTGCTCAAGGGGCGCGAGTGGATGGTCAAGCCGCATATGATCGGCGGCTGAGATGGTCGGCGCCGACCGCTACCTGCCAGTCCTGGGCTGGACACGCGGCTATGACCGCTCAACGCTGACCAGCGACCTCGTTGCGGCAGCGATCGTCACGATCATGCTCATTCCCCAGAGTCTCGCCTATGCCATGCTCGCCGGGCTTCCGCCCGAGATCGGTCTCTACGCCTCGATCGCACCGCTGATCGCCTATGCCATTTTTGGCACCAGCCGTGCGCTCGCGGTAGGGCCGGTGGCAGTGATCTCATTGATGACGCTGACCGCCGCCAGCAGCGTGGCGCCGCAGGGCAGCGCGGAGTTCATAGCCGCAGCATTGATCCTGGCCCTGCTTTCGGGCCTGATCCTCGTCCTGATGGGCCTGCTGCGGCTCGGCTTTCTGGCCAACCTGCTTTCGCATCCGGTGGTGTCCGGCTTCATCACGGCGAGCGGCATCATTATCGCGTTCAGTCAGCTGAAGTCCATCCTCGGTGTCTCAGCTTCGGGCGAGACCCTGCCAGAGCTGATCGCGACGCTCGCCCGCGCCCTGCCTTCGACGCATTTGCCTACGCTAGCGATCGGCGCGGTCGCGACCGCTTTCCTGTTCTGGGTGCGCAAGGGGCTCAAACCGCTGCTGGTGCGCGCAGGAATGGCGCCTCGCCCCGCCGACCTCGCCGCCAAGGCTGGGCCGATCGCGGCGGTGGCACTCTCGACGCTGGCTGTAATCCTCCTTGGGCTCGACGCGACGGGCGTAAAGGTCGTCGGCGAGATTCCGCAAAGCCTTCCGCCGTTCACCGCACCGCTCTTTGATGCCGAATTGTGGCGCCGATTGGCGGTCCCTGCGCTTCTTCTTTCAGTGATCGGCTTTGTCGAAAGCATCTCCGTCGCCCAGACGCTCGCCGCAAAGAAACGCCAGAGGATAGATCCCGACCAGGAACTGATCGGGCTGGGCTCGGCCAACATTGCCGCCGCCTTCACAGGGGGATATCCGGTCACCGGGGGCTTTGCCCGTTCGGTCGTCAACTTCGATGCAGGCGCGGAGACACCGGCCGCCGGCGTATTCACCGCGGGAGGCATCCTCGTCGCCGCCCTGTTTTTGACCCCGCTGCTTGCCTCTCTTCCTGTGGCAACGCTCGCGGCAACGATCATCGTTGCCGTGCTGAGCCTCGTCGATCTGAAAAAACCAGTTGAGATATGGCGTTATTCGCGCGCCGACTTTGCCGCGATGATGGCAACCATACTCGTCACACTAGTGGCCGGGGTCGAGGCCGGGGTGATCGCCGGAGTTGCTCTCAGCCTGGCCCTGTTTCTCTGGCGCGCGTCCCGGCCCCATGCTGCCATCGTCGGCCGGGTGCCCGAGACCGAGCACTTCCGTAACGTCAAGCGCCACAAGGTTTTCACCGACCCGCGCGTGCTGACCATCCGCATCGACGAGAGCCTAACTTATTTGAACGCCCGTTGGCTGGAGGAATTCGTGCTCGAGCAGGTGGCTGAGCACCCGGAGCTCAAGCACCTGATCCTGATGTGTTCGGCGGTGAACGCCATCGATGCCTCGGCACTTGAAAGCCTGGAGGCGATCAACCACCGCCTTGCCGATGCTGGTGTGCGCCTTCACCTCTCGGAAGTGAAGGGCCCGGTGATGGACGCGCTCAAGCGGTCGGATCTTCTTGGAAACCTCGGGGGCCAGGTCTGGCTTTCCCAAAACGCAGCTTTCAACGCCGCTGTCGCTGGCGCCGATCGTCTTGAGGACGCGCAGCGGCCCCCCGATGTCTGGCTCGCACGAGGATTGATATGATGGATCAGGACGGGTTGGCGGGGTGATCGCTAGGCTTGCTAGCGGGCGAAGCAAAGCGCATGCGCGGGTGTTTCCACTCGCCGACAGCTTGCAAATCGAACCCGCAGCGCCTTGTCGGGATCGATCCTGCACCTTTGCGGCATCCAAAGGACTGCGCGTGAAGGGAAAGATGGTTGCCTCCAACTGCTGGTGAAATCGATTGAAACACCACCGATCAGCGATGCACATTCGTTTGCCCAGGCCATTGCGAGCGAGCGTCCGTCTACATCGGCTATCTGCCAGTCGATCAGGGCGCCGACCCGCCTACCATCATCAAGCGCAGGGGCGCCCGCAGAGAGTATATGTTCGTCGGCACCCGCCGGGGCCGTCAGCGCGCGATTCATGAACCGCTCCTCGTCGGTACGCATGATGTCGCCTACAGGACCGTTCATGAGCTTGGCCGCAGCGGTTATGTCGTCCGCCCAAAATTCGGATATCGTGTCATAGCCGAGGTCCTCGCCATCGATGAGATGATTGCGGACGTAACGGCGAAACGGGAAATGCTGCACCGCCAGCGGAGCATGATGATTTTCATAATGGTTCTGGAAGGTCCGGCGATCAAGATCGTCCCGATGAACCAGCGCGCAGATGCTCTTCATCCCTGGTCCTCGAAATTTGTCCCGCAACTGAGTTCGCGCTGTTCGATCATGGCCTGGCGAACTGCCGCCATTCTCGCTTCAACTGCGGCATAGGCGTCGGGACCCGCGAGGATTTGGGGCGGCGGATTTGGCATGTCGGCGACCGAGACGACCAGTTCCGCGAGCTTGCGCGGATCGCCCTGCTGCTTTCCATCCGCTGACTTGACCAGCTTCATCCGCGCCCCAACGCTGTCCTCATAATCGCTTGTCCCGCTGTCTCCCATCTTGAGCGAACGGCCTGAAAAGTCGCTGCGGAACATGCCCGGGGCGATTGAGCAGACCTTGATGTTCAGGCCGGAAACCTCCCGCGCAAGGGCCTCGCTCACTGCTTCCAGCGCAAATTTGGAGCTGGAATAATAGCCGGTTGCGGGGTTGGCGATGCGTCCTGCCAAGGAGGAGATCTGGATGATCCGGCCCGACCGGCGTTTCCGCATGCCGGGCAGAACGGCCTTCATCATCCGGAGCGCGCCGAAAAAGTTGGTTTCGAACATCGCCTTGACCTCGGCCTCATCGCCCTCCTCGATGGATGCGACATAGCCGTAGCCCGCGTTGTTCACCAGAATGTCGATCTTCCCGAATCTGTCGATGGTGGCGGCCACCGCCTTGTCTATGCTGGACGTGGCCGTGACGTCGAGCGGAAGCGCGATTGCTCGGTCCGGGAAGGCGGCTGCGATGTTCAGCACCTTGGCTGGGTCACGCGCCGTCACCGCCACGGCATCGCCAATGGACAGCACATGTTCCGCGATCGCCCGGCCGATCCCTGTCGAACAGCCGGTTATGATCCAGGTGCGGCTCATCCGGCTATTCTCCAGGCGTAGCTTTTCGCTCTCTGCGCCAGCTGCGCGCGGCGATCGTCCGGCGTCACGCGATGAGCATAGGGCATCTCCCGACCGACATCGGCCAATTTTATCACCCGTCCCTTCGCGCTCAGGCTCGCGTCGGGCCTGCCATCCCTGAATTCAGCCCAGCGCAGGGTCATCAAGCCATCCTGCATGTCGCAGCTGTCGAGCCAGTTCCAGATGCCCGGATCCTTTCGGGACACGAGCAGCCTGACGGCGCCGTCGCTGTCGGTCTTCAACTGCGCGATGTTGAGGCTGCTGGTCCGGTTGACGATGTCGTTGGTCGTGCCCCAGAGGTTAGTGATCGGCGCGAGAAAATAGGAGGCGCCGCCAAGCGCGATCTCGACCAGTAGTCCCTCGTCATCGGCTAGGTTGAAATGGCCCATGATATAGACCTGATTGCGCAGCGCGCCGTCTGTATCGCGGTCGATCACGAAGTCGAACATGTTGATCGGCTTGTCGAGTGCCTGCGCATTCCAGCGCATCGTGTTGTCGATGTTGCGAATTAGCATTTCCTGCGCGTCGGTGACCTTCTGATCGAAGCTGCGCTCGGGCTTTCGCGGCGCGTCGCCAAGCCGCTCGATGCTGAGTTCGTTTGGACGCTCGCGTGCCCAGTCGGTCACCACGTCGCGGATGTAGAATTCGACCGCAGCGGGGGAGGAGCGGATGTGGTTGGCGCGGTCGCCTTTCTCATCGGCATCGACGAAGATTTCGAACCGCCCTTCCTCGCCCAGCACCAATGACTTGCCGTCCAGCACATCGACCGTGCCCATGTTCGCGTTCCAGAGCGTGAAGTAATTCTCCGTCAGGCGCGGCTGGCTGACCTTGCCCCGGATGACATAGCGCTCCGCTCCGTCGATGGGGATCACGCGATAGACGGAGTCGGGATTGTCCAGTCCCCAGCGCGAACCGGGTATGTCCTGTCCCTCCAGCCTGTGCGGAATGCGCGAGATCGTGACAACCGCCGGCCGCTCGGCATCGGTGTTCAGCGACCATATGATCGCGCCGAATACCACTTCATCATATTTGGTTTTAAAGGCGTGGCGCTGGCCCGGGCTGGGTTGGGCCTGGTCCAGCCAATAGGTACGGCGGTCGGCGATCGTCGCCTGCATGCGCGGGTCAGCCAGGACCTTCATGGCTTCAAGCTCGAAGCGCCGCTGTTCCGCTGTATTGATAGGATTGGACATGACATGCTCCCTTCCGTTGCCGACGGGAATGTGTCCGCTGCGGCACCGATGCGGCAACCATGATCATGATGGCAATCGTGCCGTTCTTCGGCTTTTGCGTCGCATAAAGATCAGCGATCCGGTTCCGTAGCTTGCCAACCTGATATATGCTTGCCGTCGAACCGGTAACAGCCGGCAACCGATGGGAGGAGGATGTCATGGACGGAGCCGTCCGCGTCGATTCGGCGATCGACCTGCCCAGCGTCCGGATGGAGCGCGTGCGCCAGGACGCTAGCGGACCATTTCTGCGCGTGCATCAGGTGGAGCAAACTTCGCTCATTCATATTCCTGCGCCGCATCGGGAAGCGGCCCGAGGGTGTTTCGGTCCTCCCCAGTCGCATCGGTCGCTCCTATCCTTTGGAGCGACCATCCTCGTTCCGGCGCATGTTTCGGTGCATATCCACTCGCCGGGCTTTGCGAGCAGGAGCATGCTGATCCTGCGTTTCGATGATGAGGAACTGGCGAGCCTGGCGGATCAGGAGCGGCAGGATTCGCGCCTGCTCATGCGGTGCGCGGATATTCGCGAACGGCGGATCATTGAAACGATCAACCGCATGTCACAGGAAATCGATCGGGACGCGATCGGCCGTGACATGATCCTGCGCGGCCTCAGCCTCGTTTTGCTGGGGGAACTGGCCCGCTATCTCGACAGCGGGTCGGAACAGGCGGGGAAGGAGAAAGGCATGCTGGCGGATTGGCAGATGCGCCAGATTGCCGATCGCCTCGCCGATGAGGATCTTCCGCCGCCGTGCGTTGCCGATCTGGCGGGGCTCTGCGGTCTTGGCCGGCGGCATTTCATGCGCGCCTTCAAGGCCCGGACAGGGCTTACCGCCATGGAATGGGTTGAGCGCGCGACATTTGATCGCGCTCTCCGTATGCTCGAGGAGGAGCGTATTTCCATCAAGAAATTGTCTGCGGTCCTTGGCTATAATCATCCCGGCAGCTTCGCGAGCGCCTTCGCTCGGCGGTTCGGCCTGTCGCCCCGGGAATGGCGCAGCAGGAACGTGACGCGGCACTGACCCAGTCGCCACCTCAGTGGCACACCTCATCGAGTGAGCGGCCGCGCGTCTCTGGGATCAGGAACCAGATGAGCGGGATTGCGATCCATGCACTCAAGCCAAGCATCGTCGCCGCCTGGCCGATGCTTCCTGTCCAGTTGCTCAGCGCGCCCAGCAGCATCGGCGCCGAAACCACACCCCAACGCCCGATGAGATTATGGCACCATCCATTGGCCGCGGCGCGCAAATGGGTTGGGAACAGCTCGCTGTTGATCGTATAGGCAACGACCCAGACGCCCAGCATAGCCTGCAAGCCGATGAAGCTTGCCGCAATGACGATCCAGCTGCTCGATGAATAGCAACTCAGCGTGAACGCCCCCAGCAAAGCCATGAACAGGCACATAGTCCAGCGGCGGCCGATCGCGTCTGCAAGCTGTCCCGCGAGGATATAGCCCACAAATGCCCCGATCAGCCCGAAGGGCGCGATGCGACCAAAATCACTGGCCGGCCAACCTCGTTCCTTGACCACATAGAGGGTGAAGAACAGGCTGCTCACAGAACTGGTGATGTTGATGATGAACCATAATGCGCTCACCGCGATAAAAGACCGGCGCAGTTGCGGGTGAAGTAGTTGCCGCAGTTCGTCCATAGCCGAGGCGCGCTGGATGCCGCCTTCCCGACGGGCCGCGAGCCACACCGGCGTTTCCCGCAGCTTCCAAAGTAGCAGCGGCATCAGCAGCAGCGGGGCCGCCCCAATTATGAACAGCAGCCGCCATCCCAGCGATGTTTCCAGAGCCGGGCCAATGACCATGAATGGCAGCGCGGCGCCGAAGCTGCCCATGGCACCCAGCAGGCCGTTCGCTCTCCCGCGCAGATGGGGTGGCAGTGTCTCGCTAAGCACCAGATAGGCCATGGCGATCTGCGTCACCAGCAGGGCGCGCGTCACGAACTGGATGGCGGTATAAGAATTGATCCCCAGAGCGGCGGCCGTCGCTAGCGATCCGACCGAAAAGCCCGCTGCCGCGGTCAGCAGAAGTGGGCGGCGGCCATATCGATCCGCCAGCCGCAACAGAACCCATGCCGCGATCGAGCCAAGCGCGATCACTGCCAGCGCATTGCCCAACCCGCTATTCGATACATGGAAATCCTTGCCGACGTAGGGAAGCACAACGCTCGTCGCGCTGATGTCGAATCCCTCGAACATGACGATGCCCGCCAGCAACACGATCAGCGTTATATTCTGGCGGCTGAGTTGTGCAGCGGGTGCGCGTTCTGTAACTTCGATCATGGACCATATGTTTCGAACAGGCTGACGGGACCGTCAACGACTCCGCAGGCCGTCGCATAGCGGTCCCATGCCTTGATCAGTTCGCTCAGCAGTTCAGGTTCGTCATTCGCGCGATCCTGCGTTTCTCCCGGATCCCTCTCCACATCGTAAAGCTGCCACGTGCCCGAACCTTCCGGCTCCCTGATCCACAGGGCCTTCCACGGACCTTTGCGGATCGCGCGGCGGCCGAACAACTCCCACCCGGTTTCGACCTCCTCATCGTGAACGGCATCGACCTCGCCGCTCAGATGTCGCGCGAGCGAAGCGCCGCGCATCGGTTCGACCTCGCGCCCGTTCCATTGCGCGGGATGCTCAACGCCCGCCCAATCGAGCAGCGTGGCGGGTATGTCCATGGCCGTCGCAAAGGCGTGGCTGATCGCGCCGCCACTTGCAATCCCAGGTCCGCAGGCGAAGAAGGGAACACGGATGCCTCCTTCGGTGGTGAAGGATTTGTGCAACCGGCAAGGCGCTGTAGCTGCCTGGGCCCAGCGCGGACCATACCAGCAGCAACTTGTCGGTGACCCAAGATTGTCGATGCTGTTGTCGAAATGCTTGTCGATCTGCGCCGCGATGATGGGGCCGACGATCGGCATCGCCTCGACCATGGCGCCTTCTGCCCCATTGTCCGACAGGAACAGGATGACCGTATTCTCAAGATCGCCGGACGCGCGCAGATGTTCGATCACGCGGCCGATATTATGGTCCATGCGCGAGACCATGGCGGCATAGACCTCCATCGTCCTTGCCGACCAGGCGCGCTCATCGTCGGACAGCTCTTCCCAAGGCGTTCCGCCGACAAAGGGATGGACAGGCGCATCGGTCGGGCACAGTCCAGCCGCCCGCATGGCCGCCAGCCGCTCCTCGCGCAGCGCTTCCGGACCGGCATCATAGCGGCCCTTATATCGCTCAATCTCTTCGGGCGGGGCATGCAGCGGCCAGTGCGGCGCGGTGAATGGCAGATAGGCGAAGAATGGCTGATTGCGCGGACGATCCTCCAGGAACCCGATAAGACGGGTCGCGAAATAGTCAGACGAGTAATAGTCTTCTGGAAGGCTGGTGACGAGTGCGCCGTCTTCCCGATAGACGGCGTCCACCGTCGAAAAGCTGTTCACCCCCGCGCCTGCATAATGGCTTCCGCCCGCGGGTATCATGGCGAAGGACCGGGTAAAACCACGCACATGCGGGCGGCTGGTGTCGGTGTCCCCCAGATGCCATTTGCCGGACAGGATCGTGTGCCAGCCCGCCGCCTGTAGCGTCTCGCTGACCGCAACCACGCGGCCATTCAAATAGCCCTCATACCCCGGCGCGCCGGTGAAGGACGGATCGGCGACTTCCAGCATGGTGCCGATCCCCGCAATATGCGGATCGGTGCCGGTCAGCAGCATGGCCCGCGTGGGCGAGCAGGCGGGCGCGGAATGAAAGCCCGTGCATCGCACTCCGCGCATTGCCAGCGCGTCGAGGTGCGGCGTCGGGATCTCTCCGCCGAACGCGCCCAGATCGGAAAAACCGAGGTCATCGGCGAGGATGAGCAGAAAATTTGGTCGCTTGGCCATTCAGAGCGAAACCTGCAGCGTCACACCATAGATGGCCGGATCTCCCAGCGTCGCCGTGGATGCGCCCGTGTTGAAAGCGGACGGATTGATGATGCTGATATAGGTCTTGTCGAACAGGTTGCGCGCGAACAGCGACAGATCGAATTTCTCGTCCGCAGTGCGATAGCCGATGCGCGCATTCACGATGCCATAGCCCGGCGCGAGCGAGTCCGCTGCCAGGTTATAGGTGGTGAAGAATTTGGACCGATGCGAATAGTCCGCGTTGAAATGAACCTGCCCCCCGCTGCTGAGCGGTATCGCGACATCGGTGCCAAGCGACCATGAGAATTTGGAAACACCAGGCAATCGGCGGCCCGACAGATCGCAGATTGTCTGAAGTCCCAGATATTCGACGGGGCAGGGCGCATTGCTGAAGTTGACATATTTGGCGTCGGTATAGGCCGCTGCAGCGAACACCGAAACGCCAGGGGCGATGCGCGCCCGGGCATCCGCCTCAAGCCCCTGTGATCGCACGCTGCCAACATTGGCGATATAAGCAGTCTGGGCAACGGCGGTGTCGATCTGCTGGCTTTGATAATTGTCGATTGTCTGGCGATAGGCCGCGAGGTTCAGCGTCACGCGGCGGTCGAGAAACTGACTTTTCAGCCCTGCTTCATAAGCTTCCACCTTTTCCGGGTCGATGACGCGCGGCGCGGCGGTGGCATTGAGGTTGAGCCCGCCCGACTTGAACCCGCGCGAATAGGTCGCATACAGCATCACATCCTCCGTCGGGTGGAAGGAAATGGTCCCCCGGCCCGACAGGTTGTTCTCCGTCGTGTCCGCCAGATATTGCGGGATGTTGGCGGCAAAGATGTTGCGCGTCACTTGCGCGCCACCCGCTATCTCGGCGGGCGTGAGCGGCGGGCCGGACTGCACCTGCGCGAATGCGCCGTTCTTCTTCTCATGCGTGTAGCGAAGGCCGACGGTAAGATCGACGGGACCAGCATGCCAGGTGCCCTCGCCGAACGCTGCATAGCTTTTCGTCTTGGCGAAAGCTTCCCCTATCGCCGTCAGCCCGTTCAGTGCGGCATTTCCTGCTGCCGACGCCTGTGTGCTGCCCGCTGCAGGACCCAGGATCCACAAGGCGGCATCCGGTCCGTAGATGGTGAAGAACTCATCATCGATCCGCTGGTTGAAATAATATAGGCCCGCAACATAGTCGAGCTTCCCGCCGCCGTTGGAGGCGACCCGCAGTTCCTGGCTGAACTGTTTTTGATCTTCGCGCACACCTGCATCGACGAAAATATCCAGCCCGGTGACGTCGCCATCGGTCTTTGGCCTGAACTTGAGCTTGCGATATCCGGTGACCGACGTGACCGTAGCCGGCCCCAGATCATAGTCGGCGATCAGCGTGCCGCCATAGGTTTTGATCTTAACGAAGATCGAGCGATTGAGATCAACCTCCCGCGCGTCGAGGTCGACCGGGAGCGGCGTATAGTTGAATCGTGCTGCACGGACGAAGAAGTTGTTGGGAAGCGTGCTGCCATCGACGCGGGTCGTGCGAAATGCGCTGTTCACGCCGACGACGCCATTCTGCGAAAAATCGCTATAATCGCCGATCAGCCGCGCCTTGAAACTGTCGTTTGGCTGGAAGAGCAGCTGGCCTCGCGCGCTGAACGTGTGCAGGTCGTGCATGCGTTGATCCAGGCGCACATTACGCTGCACCCCCTTGTCGCGATTGGTGTCGCTGATCGTGATCCGCGCCGCCAGCGTATCGGTGATTGGCATCGTTCCGGTCGCCCGCGCCTGCAGCATGCTGTAATTGCCATAGCTGATCTCACCGCGCATGGCCGGGCTGAAGCCTGGCTCCTCACTGACGATGTTGATCGCGCCTGCCGTCGTATTCTTGCCGAACAACGTGCCTTGCGGGCCGCGCAGCACTTCGACGCGGGCAAGATCATAAAGGTCGAAGGCGGACTGCGTGGGACGGCTGTAATAGACCTGATCGACATAGACGCCCACGCCATATTCCAGCCCTAGGCTGGCAAAAGCCGGCGTGGCGCCAAGCCCGCGAATGTTGATGTTGGTATTGCGCGCGTTGGTCGCGGTGAGCTGAAGGCTGGGCGAGAGCTGCGCCACCTGCGCCAGCCCGACGGAGCCAGGCTGCTGAACCTGTTCGCCGGTAAGGGCCGTGACGGCGATCGGTACGTCCTGTACCCGCTCCTCGCGCCGTCGGGCGGTCACGACGATGTCGCCTTCGCCTATGCCAGTATTTACATTGGACCCGGGGGACTGCGCTGACTGAGCGTGCAGCGGAGCCGATAAGGACAGGGCTCCCATCAGCAGACCCGTTGTCCCGGCAGCGAGTAGCGTGGACCGTCTCATGACTGGCTTCCCCCATTTTACGAATTTGTTGTTTGGGGGAAGGGTAAGAGGCTGGCGGTTCGGGTCAAACAGAAACTATCAGGAAAAAGCGTCCTACCTCTGTAATCGCGACATTGCCAGTTGCATTGGCAAGATCCCGTCGCGATCAAAGGAATGATGTCGTTTCTTGTCGGTCGGGCAGTACCGCACAATCTGCAATCGAGAGGAAATGACGTGGCTTGGTGCCGATTTCAGCAAGCTGAGTGCTGAGCGCTAAACGACAGCAGCTATGGCGTCGTCGTAGCCCGTTCCTCCCGGTCTGAGTTCGGCCTGAGGCGTCGCTTGCTACGCGGTCGCTTGCTCACGGCGGAATGGGCAGCTTTCCCGATTCGCCTACCGCTAATCGGTCATTCCGCAATCGGCCACTATCGGTCGATCAGGAGACATAGCTTGCGAACGTCCCTAGCAATGGGCCCACATAGTTCGTCTCAGCACATGCTGGATGACGTCTAAAGAGCCCCCCTCCTTAGCCCACCGCATGACTGCGACCGAAATTGCTGCAGAGGATTTACCAAGGCGCGCGAAGAAATCTTCGACGTTTTCGTCAAGAACGATGTCAAGCCGCCGAACCGGTAACGTTTCATTTGTCGCTTCCGCAGGAAAATGCCAGTCGATCCGAAGACAGACGAGCATATCGCCTATGTACCGATCGAGGTCGTCGCTGAGTATCTAATGCGTCTCCAAGATCCATGTGGTCAGCGAGCGGCAGCCTATCGATGCCATCATCTTCAACTCCGCCCAGCGGTTGGCCGCGCCACGGGAAAAGCGCCGAGATCAGCCTCGAGGAACCCGAGCCTATCGGATTTCTTGTCCCGACCCGCCCGCTGGTGCCTTATACATTAGCAGTTGAAACTGATATGCCTCTTTCAACGAGTGTCGGATCCGTCCTCGCGCAGGGTCGGGCTGAAGCTGGGTGCTCCAGCGATGTACCGAACAGGCAAACTGTCGTGCTTAAAAAGCTTGGCATTGTAATGGACCTCAGAGGTCTGCCGGCGTGATGGCTTAACGGCTCCACGTGTGGAACCATTCGGCGGTACCCGCGTTACAGCGCGCGCGTAAAACTATGACAATGATTGGGGAACGATCTTGGTAGCCAGGCTCCTAACGTGATTGCCGGACTTTGCCGGAGAGCCTTGGAGTGGCTTTTCCTGGTCCTCTGAACCGATTGCACTGCGCGAAGGTGCCCCCTCTCCGCCTCCATCAACATCGGCGCGCCGCTGTGCTTCGTGCTGGCCGCGAGAAAGCACAATTGATAAAGCGGAAGGGGAGCCGCTCAAGGGATGACCGCATTAAACATGAATGACCCTGCATCGCCAACGAAGCCATCTCCCAGAGCAGACATAACAACGACGCGGCTTCCTGCCGAGGAACAGGCTCTCGAGGAGAGTCGAGCGACAGAGGTAGCGCTCCGCGAAATCTCGAGGCGATTAGATGCCATCCTCAACAATACGCGCATGGCCGTGTTCTTGATGGATCACCAGCAACAGTGTGTATACGCCAATGCCGCAGCAGAGGTGCTCACCGGATACAGTTTCGCTGAGATGCGGGGAAGGCCTCTGCATGACGTGGTTCACCATAAGAAGCCGGACGGATCGCACTACCCGCTTGAGGAGTGCCCCATCGATGGGGCCTTTCCAGCGCGCGCTCAAATGTGCGGAGAAGAGCTATTTGGGGCTCGCGATGGCAGCTTCTACCCCGTTGCGTTTACCGCCAGCCCGTTGCTCGATGACGAGGGTAAGCCCGTTGGGACTGTAATTGAGGCGCGGGACATCAGTCAGGAGAAGGTAGCCGAAGAAGAGCGGCGCTCCATGACCATGCGACTGGAAGAACAGAGCTCGACGCTTGAGACGCTGAACCGGACCGGACAAGCGGTCGCTGCCGAGCTCGACCTCGATCGGATCGTGCAAATGGTTACCGACGCGGGTGTGGAGTTAACAGGGGCGCGCTTTGGTGCGTTCTTTTACAACCTTATCGACGACGCCGGCGAGCGCTACACGCTTTACACCCTTTCCGGGGTCGAACGGGCGGCGTTTGAGCGCTTCCCGATGCCGAGAGCGACCGCAGTATTCCGCCCCACCTTCGAAGGTGAGGGCGTGGTTCGGTCCGACGATATCCTCCAAGACCCCCGTTACGGCAAATCCGAACCCCATTTCGGCATGCCCGAGGGGCACCTGCCCGTCAGAAGCTATCTCGCTGTTCCGGTAATCTCGCGAACAGGCGAAGTACTCGGTGGATTATTTTTTGGACATCCCAACCCAAGCCGGTTCAGTGCGCGCCATGAGCAGTTGATGACGGGAATTGCCTCGCAGGCCTCCGTGGCGATCGACAACGCTCGTCTCTATCTGGCGGCGCAACGCGAGATTGAAGAGCGGGGCAGTGCTGAGGAGCGGTTGCGGCACTGAACGAAAGCCTTGAGCGGCGCGTTGCAGATGCAGTTGCAGAGCGAGCTAAAGCCGAAGAAGCATTGCGCCAAGCGCAGAAAATGGAGGCGGTTGGTCAACTGACCGGCGGCATCGCCCATGATTTCAATAATCTTCTGACCGTCGTCACCGGCAACATAGATATGGCGGTCCGAGCAATTGATGCCAGCGGAAGTTCAGATGCGCGTACGCGTCGGGCGCTCGGCAACGCACTAAAAGGCGCGGAACGCGCAGCTGCTCTAACCCAGCGGCTTCTGGCGTTCTCCCGTCGGCAGCCGCTCGCCCCCAAACCGGTCGATGCAGATAGGTTGGTCGCTGGTATGTCCGATCTCGTCCACCGGGCGCTTGGCGAATTGATCAAACTGGAGATCGTGACGAGCCCTGGTCTGTGGCGCATCGAGGCTGATCCGAACCAGCTGGAAAGCGCTATGCTGAACTTGGCGGTGAACGCTAGAGATGCGATGCCCGGCGGGGGGACTTTGACGATCGAAACTGCAAACACCCGCCTGGATGAAGCCTACTCAGCCGAGCACGCTGAGGTGGCGCCTGGTCAATATGTTGTGATCGCCGTTACCGACACGGGTGTGGGTATGTCAAAGGAAACACAAGCGCGTGTTTTCGAGCCCTTCTTCACCACCAAAGAGGTTGGAAAGGGCACAGGCCTCGGCCTGTCCATGGTATATGGCTTCGTCAAGCAGTCCGGGGGCCATATCAAAGTTTACTCTGAAGAAGGCCATGGCACGACGGTGAAGATCTACCTGCCCCGTTTGATGAGCGACCTGCACGCGGAGGAAGAACTCGGCGCGGACAATGTGGAAGTGAGCCGTGCTGAGGAGACCATCCTCGTTGTCGAAGACGACGACGACGTGCGCGCCTATACCGTTGAGTGTCTACGTGAGCTTGGTTATCGGGTGATCGAAGCCCATGATGGACCGGCTGCCCTGCGCATGCTTGAGCGCCAGGAGCAGCCAATCGATCTTCTGTTTACGGATGTTGTGATGCCTGGAATGACCGGGCGGGAACTCGCAGAAACGGCCCGTGAGAGCCAGCCTGACTTCAAGGTCCTTTATACAAGTGGGTACACGCGGAATGCGATCGTCCATGGTGGGCGCTTGGACGAGGGTGTCGAAATGATCGGCAAGCCTTTCACTTACGCGAGTTTGGCCCAAAAAGTTGCCGACGTACTTGATCGTGGCCAGACTGGCCGGGTGCTGCTCGCGGGCGATGATCCAAGTTTACGGATGTTCGCAGCCGAAGCGA
The DNA here is from genome assembly GCA_023433445.1 of Pseudomonadota bacterium. Classification (GTDB taxonomy): domain Bacteria; phylum Pseudomonadota; class Alphaproteobacteria; order Sphingomonadales; family Sphingomonadaceae; genus Sphingobium. Next base: position 34,108 of record JAEZCS010000246.1, read on the forward strand.
TTTCAGGACTGGGCTATTCGGTGGACGAGGCGGCGAACCGAACCGAAACCTTGGCACGCCTGCGGGTCGCGCGTGGACGTTATGACGTCTTGATTATCGATCTTGGAGAAACTGGTGAACTGCTGGTCGCGGAGCTGCGCGCGATGCACGCCGATTTGCCCATCTTGGTCGCGAGCTCCGCGGGTGGCGAGGAGAAGCTGAGATCGAAATATGCCGACGATCCATGCATTGGCGTCATTGCCAAGCCTTACAGTCCAAGCAAGCTCACTAGTGGGTTGAAAGCGCTCGGGGTGTCCTGCAGATGAACCGACAGAGGATCGTGCTAATCGCTGTTGGATAGGCCTTTATTGAACGCGGAGCCGCGTCGCAGCCGTCATAGATGCGAAGCGACCTGAGCTAACGGTTCGAAAAGGACGGTTCGAACGGCGTCTGCAATCAAGATCGCGGCGGCTGCACCGAAAGCTATAAATGAAAAGAATTCCCCTGCCCGGCCCGCAAGTCGGCTGAAGGCAGCTTTTTCGTCTATCGTTTTAGCCGGCTGTCGCGGGACCATGCGACGTTCGAGAACATCATGACCTACACCACCCTCGCTTTTCTGGATGAGTGATGCGCCGTCGCTAGCCCTTAGCAACTTGAGATCGATGACATCTTGGCTTCTAACGCCGAAGTTGTGTCCACGCGACCATGTTACCCGCGCAACGATCACCTGCGTTGCTCGCCTAAGCTCAACGTGCTTCCCCCTTGCGGGCGGGCTTGGCTGCTGCAGAAGCATGCCTCGGGAAGAGACGTTTCGAACGACAACGCCATCCCATATATGATCGCCATCCACCGCGCTGCTGAGCTCGGATTCCAGAGCTGGCTTAACCAGGAAATCAGTTGCTCCGCGCGGAATGGCAGCGACGGCGATATGCACGTCTGCAAGCTGGGTCATCGCAATGTTGGGTCACGCAAGCGCGGCGCTGGCTACGGCCTCAATGACATCGACGCCATTCTCATCGCCATTCCCAACGTCCATAAAGATTGGCCCGGGGGGGAAGATTGGCCTGTTCTGCCGTCTCTCATCCCGGCCTCACTCGCGGAAGAGGAGGTAAACTCCATGGCAAACAGCGTTCAGGTCCGGAATAGAACGTTGGAGGTGACCGGAGCTTTGATCTACGCTGGCGCGCGCTTCGCACAATTGCTGGAAGGACCTAGCCGCTCAGTTAACCAGATCATGGCTAGCGTCGAACAGGATCAACGCCACGAGCAGATAAATCACATTCCTGTGCGGAAAAGGCGAGTGAGGCGCTTCGCGACCTGGGGGATGGCGTATGCCGGCCCCTCGCTCCATGTTGACCGCCACCTGAAGCGGCACTTCCTGTATCTTCGGGACGAGGAGCAGGAAGACGGTGCGAAAAGCTTATCGAGCTGATGTGGGCGCTGAACCAGAGCAAGCACGTGCAGTAAAGCACATACTGCCACGAATAGGTCGGCCATCGAAAGGGGTTAGCTCAGCAGTTGGCTCCGTGTCCCTTAACCGTAGCCGTCAGCCGTGCCTTCAAGCGTTCCCCTGAGGCAGCCGAACGCTAACCGTCGGACAGCTGATGCCAAGCGGCAGCTATTCGCCTTGGGGCGTCTGATGGCTGCCCGACAGCAATTCCCGAATGTTGGCCGTTCCTAAGGCATGACCGAGGTGCGCAAGAGGTCCTAATGGCGATTCATGCCAGATCCGGACGTTCGTTGCACGATGGGCCGCGCCTAGGGAACGGCAAGTGGGTGGCTAAACGGCGACAAAGGGTCGCCAATTGATTGGCGATGACCTTAGCCATCGTCATTTGCCTCGTCGCCTGTTCGAGCAGAAGCTTTCATGAGCTGTCCGATACTCGCTGTAAGCGTCTCCAGCTTGTACGGCTTACGGACGATAGGAAACTCACGCTCGTTCTGCGGGATGAACTGTTTGCTGCTGTAGCCGCTGGCGAGAAGCACGGGAACGTTGCCATAGCTTTCCCGGATTGCCTTGGCCAGGTCAAGGCCGTTCATCCCCGGCATGACAATGTCCGAGAAGACGAGGTCGACCCGATGTGCTTTCAGTTGTTCGAGCGCTTCATTCCCGTCGGCGGCCTCGATCACATCACAGCCCAGCTCGCCCAGCAGTTGCCGCGCAAAATAGCGGACATGATCGCTGTCCTCGACGACGAGCACTCTCAAACCGGGGAAGCGGGTAGTTTCCCCCGAACCGGCGCTATCTTTCTGCCGCTCTTTTCGTGTGCGAGGAAGCCAGAGCTCCACCCGGGTGCCTGTTCCAACCTCGGAGACGATGCTGGCCGTCCCACCAGACTGAACCGCATAGCCATGGATCTGTGAAAGACCGAGGCCCGTGCCCTTACCAGTGGGTTTGGTGGTGAAGAAGGGTTCAAATACGCGCTCGAGCGTTTCAGGGGAAATACCTTCGCCGGTGTCGGCGATTGCCAATATGACGCCGTCGCCCTCTGGTCTGGGGGCATTGGCTGTCGAGATGGTGATCCGTCCACCATCTGGCATCGCATCGCGCGCATTTAAAACCGCATTGAGCAAGGCGGCTTCCAGCCCGGTCGGATCTATCTCCACGCGCCACAAGGCCGGGGCGAGATCAAGCTCTACTTCGTAGAGGCTCCCAAGCGTGCGCTGCAGCATCTCACCCATCGCGTCCAGGCGAACGCTGAGATCGAGGACCTCGGGCTCCAACGGATGGCGGCGTGCGAAGGCTAATAACTGAGAGGTCAAGCTCGTCGCTCGCTCACTTGTCTCCAGCATGACAGATAAATATCGGCTACGCTTCTCGAGCGGCATGTCGGGCTGCCTCAACATCAGGTCGGCCGAGCCACGCATGACCGTCATCAAGTTGTTGAAATCATGTGCAATGCCGCCGGCAAGCTCGCCCAAAGCCTGCAACTTCTGTGACTGGAGCAGCGCTTCTTGCGTTTGCCGCAGTTCAAGTTCGGCCTGCTTTTTCTCAGTTATATCGCGGGTGATCTTCGCGAAGCCGACATGTTCGCCAGCTTCATTATAGATCGGATCGATCAGGACGTGCGCCCAAAACAGCGACCCGTCCTTGCGGACCCGCTGCGCCTCGGCCTCGAACTTGCCGTCCCGCAGGGAAGCCGCCAGTGCCATCTCGGGAGTCCCCCGGCCCCGGTCTTCCTCGGTGTAGAAAAGCGAGAAATGTCGACCGAGGACCTCTTGCTCCTCATAGCCCTTGATGGCCGCCGCGCCGGAGTTCCAGCTTGTGATCCTGCCTTGCGGGTCAAGCATATAGATCGCATAATCGCGCACGCCTTGCACAAGCATCCGCAGCTGCAAGGCGCTTTCGTACGTCGCCTTTTCCAGCTGCCGCTTCTCGGTGATGTCGCGGGTGATCTTCGCAAAGCCGACGAGCGCTCCGTCTTCGTCCCGAATGGCATCCAGTACGGCGTGCGCCCAATAGCGAGTGCCATCCTTTCTGATCCGCCAACCCTCTGCTTCGAAACGGCCTTCGCTAGCAGCCGTTTCCAAAGCGCGCTCAGGAAGGCGCAGATCGCGATCTTCCGGAGAGAAAAAGCGGAAGAAATGCTCCCCGATAATTTCGTCGGCGCTATAGCCTTTGAACCGCTCCGCTCCGCTGTTCCAGGTCACCACCCGGCCTTCAGGATCGAGCATATAGATGGCATAATCAGTGACGGCATCGACGAGTTTTTGGAATGTCTCTGCTGGGGGCTGTCTCTTGGCTTCGAATGGACGCAAAACCGTGATCCTATGCTAGCCCCCCGGCCTGATCCTTATGGACCAAAGTCCATAACCACCTAAGCGCTGGGCGCAACAGGAAATCGCTTTTTTGGGGATCAGCAACGGTTTGCGGTTAGAATCCGGCTTCAATGGCGAGCCGCATGGCCTCGCCTGCCGTATCGACGCCCAGCCGTTTCATGAGGGCGCCGCGATGCATCTTGATCGTCTTTTCTTTCACGCCAAGCTCCTCGCCAATCTGCCGGTTACGCAGCCCCCGTGCCATCAGTTGCAGCACGGCCTTCTGTTGGGGGGTGAGGGTGCCGATCCGCTCCGCTGCCGACGCCTGGGCTAACCCGGCATGCGATCTATCAACCTCCATCTGGCTACCCACAAAGTAGGCGATTTCTCCTTCGTCGTTAAACAGCGGTGCGATCATTACGGCGTTGATGAACTTGCTGCCGTCCTTGCGATAGTTGACCAATTCCACCACTGCTGGCGTGCCCGCGGCAATTGCCCGGCTCAGCGCCGTCGAACCTGTGCGATCCGTTTCTGGCCCGGCAAGAATGCGACAGTTGCGGCCGATGAGTTCCTCTTCGGCATATCCGGTCAACTGCTCGAAACGGGCATTGGCAGCGATGATAGGATTATCAGCGCCCTTGGCGTCGGTGATGATCGACGCGATGGGGGATAGCCGGATGGAGCGGATGAGCTCAGTTCTTTCGTCAACGCGCTTTACCAAATTTATTCTCTCCGACCGACTGCAGGACTACCCATATCTAACATGAGCATGAGACGTTCAACGTCCGAGAGACATTCGACTTCACCAGCGGCGTCGATCCATTTGCTACAAACGAATGACGGCTTCTACTTGTCCGTTGCCTACCCGCCAGAACCATCCCAAAGCCTATTTACCCATAGACCAGCGGGTGGGGCCCGCAGGTTCCTGCACTGGAAGCTTTCGTACGCAAGCGCCCGAAACCCTTCACAGAATCGGCCGTTGAGATCAGCCACCGCGCACATCTACACCTGACAAAAGCTGCCGATGGGACGCGTCGAACTGGTCCGTCAGCAAAGCGCCTAGCCGACTTGACACACTATTCTGGAAGCAGCGGTATGACCCTTTGCTCGCTGGGGAACAAAGGATTCGACGGCCATATGAGCAGCGCTGTTCCAGCCTTGAGCCACGCCGCGCCGCGACCCCTAGGCATGGCGTTAATCGTCAATGAATCGATCACCGCAACAGAGGTCGAACTTCGCCTGGGCAACTATGCTGACGCCTTCCACCCAATCTCATTGCCTGCCGCAGCTCACGGACCTCGCGATCCAGCAGGCCTTTCCATGATCGACGTGTTGCCCGAGGGGTTGGACCGGCAATATATAGCCTCTCCCGAGGAGCGATGTTCCCGAACAAGCCTCACTTGGCGGTCGTTCGGGAGTGAGGCGTTGCTAACCTTTGTGAATGGCGCGATGCTTTCTAGGCTGTGGCAGGAACCGGGGGTGCGACGCCCTGTTGAGGGATGACAATCCGCCCCGATCCAGGAGATTGCTGATGACGCATACAGCCGATCCGCCTCCAGCGCCGCGCCCAGTTCAGGCCCAGCATTTCGAGGGTCGCGCTGCTCTGATCACAGGGGCTGGGCGCGGTATTGGGCGAGCCTTCGCGCTCGCACTGGCAAGCGCCGGATGCAATCTGGTCCTTTGCGATATCTGCGAGGGGCTGCCCGATGGCACGCCCTATCCCAAGACAAGCCGCGCTGAGTTCGAAGCAACGCTCATGGCCGTGGAAGATCTCGGCGTGAAAGTCGTGGGAGAGGTTGGCGACGCTGCCGACCCGCAGATCGCGCGTCGCCTCGTCGCTCTTGCGGAGCAGCATTTTGGTCGACTGGATTTCCTGATCGCCAACGCCGCGCTGACCATCGAGGGGAAGATCATCGACCTGTCGCCCGAAACCTATGCGACCGTGGTGCGCAACAATCTGATGGGGGTTTTCAACCTATTGTCCCCGGCGCTTGCGTTGATGGAAGAGGCGAAGCGCGGACGGGTGATCATCATTGCTTCGGGCGACGCGCGCCATGCAGAAGCGAACGCCGCGCCCTACGTCTCCTCCAAATGGGGGCTGATCGGCCTTGCGAAAACGGCGGCGCTGGAAGTCGCTAAGGCAGGTATCACCGTCAACGTCATCCTCCCTGGCCCGGTCGACACACCGATGATGTCGAGCGAAGAGCGGTTCCGGCAGGCCGTCCCCGACAAGGAGCGGCCAACGCGCGACGATTATCTGGAGGCGCGCAAGGATGCGACGCCGATGGGCTATGCCTGGGTAAAGCCTGAAGACATCGCCGCCGCGGCGCTGTTCCTGCTGAGCGACGAGGCACGCTTCGTTAGTGGCGGCACATTGAGCATCGATGCGGCTGACAGCGCGAACTGGACCTGATGCGCCGCAACCATCCTGTCGTCGCCTGGCCCAGCCCTGACGGGCTACCGCCCCAGGCGGAAACAGGCGCGGCGGCTTCGTCGGGAGCCGGACAGCCGATCCTGATGGTCTTAGGCGCGGTGTTGCTCTTTTCTGTGTCGGACGCCTTCGCCAAGAAGCTGGGCGCGCATCTGCCCGGCTTCCAGATCGCCTGGGCGCGGTACATCGTCTTTTTCGCCTTTTCGCTGTGGTTGGCCGGGCGGCGCGGCCTGTCGCTGCCCGTCAGCGGCAGCCCCCGGCTCCAGCTGCTCCGTGCGCTTTGTCTGCTGCTTTCGGCCACGCTTTTTCTGCTGGGCCTGGGAAGGTTGCCCGTCGCTGAGGCGACGGCCATTTCCTTCGCGACGCCGGCTTTCATCACCATCCTTTCCATTCCCCTGTTGGGAGAGGTGGTGAAGCGCCGCCGCTGGACCGCGGTGCTGATCGGTCTTGCCGGCGTGCTGGTTGTCGTCCGTCCCGGCGGGGAGGCCTTCACCCTCGCGGCCCTGTTCCCACTCGGATCCGCGCTCTGTGGCGCGTTGGCGGTGATCTTAACGCGCGGCATCGGAGATCGCGATCCGCTGTCGACGACGCTCTTGTGGTCGTCTGGGATCGGGCTGGCCGCGCTGAGCATCAGCAGTCCCGCCTGGTTCGTGGCCATGGGGGGCCGTGACCTGTACTTCGCGGCCATGATGGGGGCGCTCTATGCCGTTGCGCAATGGCTGCTGGTCGCCGCCTATCGCCGGTGCGACGCATCCTTTCTGGCGCCCTTTTCCTATGCTCAGATCTTGTTCGCGACGCTTGTCGGGCTGATCGTCTTCCGTAGCTGGCCCGATGCGGTGTCGCTCGCGGGCATCATGCTGGTCGCGCTAAGCGGCGTGTACACTCTGCATCGCGAGGGGATATTGGGGCGGCTGCGCGCGCGGCGACGCGAATGGCTTCGCCTGGCTAGGCGGGGATCAGGCGCGCGCGCTCTGCCCCCTGCTCCGCAATGAGCCGCATCGGCTGACCGCCAGCCCATAGCCGATCCACGGAAATGCTTTTCCAGCCCGCAGGAAGGACAACGGGGCGACGGCCCCACTTCGCCGGGTCCTGATCGGAGATCTCCAATCCTGGCAGCCCCAGCAGCATAGTCATCAGCATCCCACCGATATTCGCCATGAACGGCCCGGCCGGCACTTTGGAGTCCGGATGGTCTTCGCGATACTCCAGACATTGATGAAAGCGGCCCTTGTCGTACGCGGCATAGCCTTCCTCAAATAGTTGCAGCGCGAGGCCGCGATCGCCTGCCATCGCGGCCCAGCTCGGGTACAGTGCGGGGAGCATGGGAGAGCCGACATAGTCGGGCCAACGGGACAGGAAGAAATCCAGCGTAGCCTTCCTCTGCCGGTCCGAGGCCGGGTAATCCATGGGGAAGAGGCCAGCCAATGGCGAAGGCGTTGCACCCTTTTCCTCATTGACGTGGAAATCGTCGTGTGACGCGATGACTCCATCGCTGCGCACCGGCAGGCATATAGCCTCAAGCATCTCGCGCCAGGACGAGGGAACATCCGTACCGATCGAGTTGGCCAGGCGGATCGTGCGCCGCAGCAGATCGCAGGCGGTCATCAGCGTGAAACTGTCATTATTCGGGGGATCCTGAACCTCCGCAGGGCCAGTGGCTCTGCGCAGTTCCGCCCCGCGCTCTGTCATCGACAGGCGCGAGGTCAGCCATTCGGCGACGCCTGCTAGTATCCGCCAGCCCTGTTCTCGCAAGTAGCGATGGTCGCGGGTAACGTCAGCGTGCAGGGCAAAGGCGCGGGCCACATGC
>JAEZCS010000007.1 GCA_023433445.1 Pseudomonadota bacterium
CGAAGGGCGGGCATGGCGAGGGAGCGATGCTGACGGATCGGCTGATCGGGCCGCAAGGTCTCGTAAAGTCGTGGAGCAATGCGCGAATTGAAACGATTCACACGCATGGGACCGGGTGTACCTTGGCGAGTGCGGTTGCTACTAGGCTGGGGCAAGGTGAAGGTTTAGTAGAAGCTATTGAATTTTCTCGTAAATATGTTCGGGAAGCGTTGAAGTTGGCGCCGGGGCTGGGGCATGGGCATGGGCCGATGGGGGCACCGCTGGGGTTTCACCAGCATGCCTGATTTCGCCCATGAGCTGCTGCATCATCCAGGTTTGGTTGCCGGAGTGGACGAAGCGGGCAGGGGCCCGCTGGCGGGGCCGGTGGTGGCCGCTGCCGTCATCCTGCGGCAGGACGACTGCCCGGACGGCCTGAACGACAGCAAGCAGCTGACCGCTGCCCGCCGCGCGATGCTGGAAGGTGAGATCAAGGCGCGGGCTCTGTGCTGGGGGATCGGGGTAGCGTCGGTCGAGGAGATTGACGAGATCAACATCCTGTGGGCGACGATGCTGGCGATGACGCGAGCGGTTGAGGCCTTGGCCCATGATTGCGCGCATGTGCTGGTGGACGGCAATCGCTGCCCGAAATGGCGATGGGCTTCGACCGCCATAGTCGAGGGCGACGCCAAATGCCTGTCTATCGCGGCCGCGTCGATATTGGCCAAGGAAGCGCGGGATCGCATGATGGTAGAGGCGGCAGCGGTGCACCCCCATTATGGCTGGGAGAGCAACAAGGGCTATGGCAGCCCGATGCACCTGGCCGCGCTGCGGGAACATGGGCCCACGCCATTGCATCGCCGCAGCTTTGCCCCGGTGGCGCAGCTGGTCCTGCTGTAGGCAGGTCGCATACGTCGTAAGCGGTCTTTCCACGAATGATATGATGCCACGGCGATTAGACAGGCCAGCGCGTAGTTGCCTGCGAAGGCACTCGCGGTAGCGGCTGGAATGCGCGGACGATGTCGGCAAGGGAAAGCGCCGCCCGCGTCATTCGCTTGAGGCTGTCGATAATGAGCCGAAGGATAGCTTCGCAGAGCGGATAGCGGCTCGTTCCAGATGAGAAGAACCTTCTTAATCTGTGCCACAAAGAGATTAAGAATGGCGAGCCGGGACCCGCTTCAGGCTGGCATATCCGCGCATTATAGTTAAGAAAGACTTTATGCGCGTGATGCCGTTCCTGCTGGCGCTTGCCGCCATAGCTCCTGTGTTCTCGACAAGCCAAGCTGTTGCAGAGGCTTCGGGCTCAGAGGGGCAGGCGCTGCCGCCGGGCGGTTACCGTTGGCTGGAGGAAGGGCCGTTTGACGGGCCGCTTTACCTGATCATCAGCCTTCAGCGGCAGATGGTGCATGTCTATAACGGTGATCGGCTGGTCGGCATGGCAAGCGTATCAACGGGTACACCGGGGCATCGAACGCCGACCGGTGAGTTCACGATCCTCCAAAAGCGGGAATGGCATCGGTCCAACCTTTATAGCAACGCGCCGATGCCGTTCATGCAGAGGCTTACCTGGGATGGCGTAGCGCTGCATGCCGGGCACAATCCCGGTTATCCGGCGAGCCATGGCTGCATAAGGCTGCCTACCGCCTTTGCCCGGACGTTGTTCGGGATGACACGGCTTGGCACGTTGGTTAGGGTCAATGCCGATGAGTTGGGGCCGGCCTTGATGCTGGATCAACTGGTGTTGAACGATCCGGGGACGGCGGTGGTGACATTCACGCCCGGCGCCAAGCCGCCGGTGGCAGAGCAGGCCAAGGTCGAGTTGGCATCGAGGGATGTGCCGATGCTGGCTGTTGATCCCAGTGTGTTCCGGCCAAGGTTGCGGCGGTGGTAGGAATGGAGTGTGTGCGCTTTTCCTGATGGCCCGGCAGCGTTGCTGTCTGTGAGCGGACGAACGGCGTGGCTTTCCTTCTATATTGCGATTTTTGAGCTGGTTGGGCTGCTTCTGCCAAAAATAACGGAAGGGCTTCGACAGGCTTAGGCCGGACTCGGCATCCGCTGATGTGATGCTGATCTGCCGCGCTGCTAAACCGCGCTGAGCCCTGCGTCGGCGAGACCGCGCCAGAGGTGCAACGCCTGGACGCTTTCCTTCACGTCATGGACGCGGACCATCTGCGCGCCCGATTGCACAGCGCGGAAGGCGAGGGCGATGGAGCCGCCCAGACGGTCGGCCGCGGGTGCTTCGTTGGACAGGGCGCCGATCAATCGCTTGCGGCTTCCGGCAAAGAGCAATGGCACGCCGAGACCCTGGAAGGTGGCAAGGCCGTTTACCAGCGCCAGATTGTCGGCAAGCGACTTGCCAAAGCCAAGGCCCGGATCGACCATGATCCTGTCGCGCGCGATGCCGGAGGCGACGCAGGTTTCGATGCGCCTTTCGAGCATGTCGAACACGTCGGCGACGACGTCGCCATAGCCGCCCGGATTGTCATGCGGGTCATCCCCCGAAGAAGGCGCATGCATCAGAATAACCGGGCAGGCCGCGCGCGCCGCGACTTCCATGGCGCGTGGGTCGTGCGCCAGCGCGCTGACATCGTTGATGACCTTTGCGCCTGCTGCGAGCGCTGCTTCCATCACGGCTGCCTTGCGCGTGTCGATCGATACCGGCACGCCTGCGGCGGCGAGCCTCTCGATGACAGGAACGACGCGGGCGATCTCGTCGCCTTCCCACACTTTGAGGGCTTTTGGGCGGGTGGATTCGCCGCCGACGTCGATAAGTGCTGCGCCTGCCGCCGCCATGGCATAGCCAGCGTCCGCCGCTGCCTGCGGGTTGCCCATATGCTTGCCCCCGTCGGAGAAGCTGTCGGGCGTGACGTTGAGGATGGCCATGACCTGCGGTGCATCGAAGCGGATGGTGCGGTCGCCTAGCGCCAGCGGATGGCGTTGCGCGGAGATATTCGCCGCGAGACGCTGGGCGCGCTCTGCGAGCGGGGCGGGAAGGGTGGCGATGGTTTCGTCGAACTGCGCCACCGGGATCGTCATCCGCGCCGAGCGGTGCGTGCCCTGAAGCGCGGTCAGCTCATAGGCCTGGAACCAGATCAGGCCATTGGCCATGCGCGCCGCTGACCCATCGGGCAGGCCGATGGGAGAGGGGGTGAACCATATGGGCTTCAGGTAAAGCCGGGCGTCGTGGGGGAGAGAGGAGAGGGTCATTGATGGTCTCGTTCACGCTGCGCCTGTCTAGAGCACGCTGCGTTTAATTGGACGCAGGTCGCGTGCTCGAGTTTTTTTGTTTTCGCATCGTTTTCAGCGGAAAACCGGTTCCGACTTTTCCGGACGATGCTCTAGGGCTTCCCGAGTGCGCCTGTCAGGGCTCGTTGGCCAGCAGATAGGTCTGACGCAGCGTGTCGATTGGCTTGAGCGCGCCGTCAACTTCATGGTGCCAGAAGGTCCAGCCGTTGCAGCTGGGCGCATTTTGCAGGGTTGCGCCGATCTTGTGGATCGAACCTGTGTCCGTGCCGATGCAAAGCGAACCATCCGCGCGCACCGTGGCCTGCCAGCGGCGCTTGGCGTCGGTCAGGATCGAACCAGGCTGAAGATAGCCGGTCTCGACAAGCGTGCCGAAGGCGACCTTCGGCTGGCTCTTCGCGCTTTGCATGATGGTGAGCGCGGATTCGTCCAGCGGCAGGGCGGCTTCGATGCGCTCCATCGCGACTTCGATATAGCTGTCTTCGCGTTCGATGCCGATCCACTGGCGGCCAAGCCGCTTGGCGACTGCGCCGGTGGTGCCGGTGCCGAAGAAGGGATCGAGCACGACATCGCCAGGCTTCGTGCAGGCAAGCAGCACGCGGTAAAGCAGCGATTCGGGCTTTTGCGTCGGGTGCGCCTTCGTCCCGTTGCGCTTTAAGCGCTCCTGCCCGCCGCAGATCGGCAGCACCCAGTCGGAGCGCATCTGAAGCTCGTCATTGAGCGTCTTCATCGCCTTGTAGTTGAAGGTATATTTGGCGTCTTCGCCCTGGCTCGCCCAGATCAGCGTTTCATGCGCGTTGGTGAATCGCGTGCCCTTGAAATTGGGCATGGGGTTGGATTTGCGCCAGATGATGTCGTTGAGGATCCAGAAACCCTCATCCTGCAACGCGGTGCCGACGCGGAAGATGTTGTGATAGCTGCCGATGACCCAGATGCTGCCGTTGGGCTTCAGGATACGGCGGGCCTGTGCCAGCCATGCCTTGGTAAAGCGGTCATAGCTGCTGAGCGTGTCGAATTTGTCCCAGTCATTGTCGACGGCGTCCACCCGGCCGCCTTCGGGGCGGAACAGGTCGCCGCCCAGTTGGAGATTATAGGGCGGATCAGCGAAGATCATGTCGACGCAGGCGTCGGGCAGCTTGGCCATTTCGGCGATGCAGTCACCGCGCAGAATGCTGTTCGCGGGAATCGCGACGGCCGCTTTTTCAACTGGCGCAACCGCCCTTTTTCGCCGCGGCGCGACGCGTTCCATGACACCCATTTTGTGACCCCCATTCGTTTCGAGGACCAGCGTTGAGTCGTTGGGAGTCCGGCGTCAAGATCAACAGCTTAGCCGATGAGCCTCAGACAAAAGTTAACAGCAGGAGAACGAAAGAGGTAGACACGACATGTTGAGTCTGTTTCCGGGCGAGAGACTCAATATCGGGTGGTGTGACTCAAAAGACTCAGCTGCTGGACCCCGCCCACTTTTTTTGGTTAACGTCGCTTCGACCCCTCAAAAACGGTCTCTGCTTGATCTTTTCATAATCATTTGGTTATGGCTTGGCAATGAATGATCCTTTTCCAAGTGGCGACCGCTCGACGGCATGCGATGAACTTTTCAAGGCGCTTTCCGATGGGACGCGCCGCGCCTTGCTCGAATATCTTGTGAAGGAAGGCGAGCAGAGCGTGCATGCCCTGACGGCGGTGTCCGACGTGTCCCAGCCAATGGTGTCGCGGCATCTTGGGAAGCTGAAGCGGGCGCGGCTGGTGACGGCTCGGCGCGCTGGGCGCGAGACCTATTATGCCGCGCGCGTGAAAGGCCTGGCGCCGGTGGTGCAGTGGATGGCGATTTACGGGGCGCTCTGGTCGCAGCGCTTTACCGCGTTGGAAGAATTGAACGAACCGGCCTGACGCCGGATCGGGCGATCTTTTCCCCTTGCATTGCAAGCCTAAATGATGATCGAAGCGCGGTGATCCATGGTGCGGGGAGGGGGCGGAGTGAGCCGCCCAAGGGCGTGCGGCATGGTGATAGGAAAAAAGACGTGGAGCAGAAAATTCCAGGCCGCCTTGACGGGAGACAAGGGCGCGCCCGCTTTGTCAGAGAGTCGCCCGATGTCAGGCGCCAAGCGCTGATCGAAGCGACGGCGCAGTGTCTTGCGGAAAAAGGCGTCGGTGCAACGTCCGTCCGGGCGATTTGCGCGCGGGCTGGTGTGTCGGCGGGATTGCTCACCCATTATTTTGAGGGCGTAGACGCCCTGATCCTCGCCACCTATCGCGATGTGGGGGAGAAGGTGGCGGCTGCGCTGGAGCAGGCGGTGGCGGAGGCGGGGCCCGATCCATTGGATCGGCTATGGGCCTATTTGCGGGCCAATTTGCAGCCTCCTGTGCTCGATCCCAATTTGCTGGCGACCTGGATCTCCTTTTGGAGCCTGGTGAAGACCAGCCCCAAGATCGCCGCTACCCACGCGGAAACCTATGGCGGGTCGCGCGAGCGCCTGGAGGTGCTGCTGCGCGAAGCCGCGCCGCAAATCCCGCGCCCGGCAGCCCGGATCGCGGCCATCGGGTTGACGGCGATGCTCGATGGGCTCTGGCTGGAACTGTGCCTCGATTCATCGACCTTCACGATTGAGGAAGCGCTTGCGATGGTGAATGAGGCGATGACTTATGTCATCCAGAAGCCGAGGGATGAGCAGATCGATCAATAAATGGGTGTCTGATCGCTTTTCTCAATCAGAGGTGTGAAGAAAAGCAATTTCCCCTCACAGCGCTCCCTCCCTACATAGGCCGGGCAACAGCAACCCTAAGAAGGAACTGGAAAGCCCATGGCTCTCATCAACACCAGCATCAAGCCGTTCAAGGCAACCGCTTTCAAGGAAGGCAAGTTCGTCGACGTCACTGACGAGGACGTGAAGGGCAAGTGGGCGATCTTCTTCTTCTACCCCGCCGACTTCACTTTCGTGTGTCCGACCGAGCTGGAAGATTTGGCCGGCATCTACCCGACGCTGCAGTCGTTGAACGTGGAAGTCTATTCGGTATCGACCGACACGCATTTCAGCCACAAGGCCTGGCACGACACCTCGCCGGCGATCGGCAAGATCAACTATTACATGCTGGGCGACCAGTCGGGCCAGATCACCAACAATTTCGACGTGATGCGTCCGGGCGTTGGCCTGGCTGACCGCGCGACGTTCCTGGTTGATCCCGAAGGCGTGATCCAGTTCATGGAAATCACCTCGGAAGGCGTGGGCCGCAACGCGACCGAGCTGCTTCGCAAGGTCAAGGCTGCGCAATATGTCGCCGCTCACCCCGGCGAAGTGTGCCCGGCCAAGTGGGAAGAGGGTGAAGAAACCCTGGCTCCCTCGCTCGACCTCGTCGGCAAGATCTAAGCAAAACCTGCCCTTTCGCCGGGTCGGGTCGAGCAACTCCCCGGCCCGGCGGGGGTTTACCAAGACATTTTGAACTCTGCCATGCCGGGCTTGTGGGTCGCACCATCCGGCGAGCGGACCTGCGCGCCCACGGGCGGTGCGCCAATTCAATGGAGCTACGAAGATGTTGGACGCAAATCTGAAAGGCCAGCTGAAGGCCTATATGGCGAACATCACGCAGCCGATCGAGCTGGTGGCGTCGCTGGACGAAGGCGCGAAGTCGCGCGAGCTGGGAGAGCTGTTGAACGAGATTGCCGAGCTGTCGGACAAGGTCACGGTCACCTCTGGCAATGACAAGCGCAAGCCGAGCTTCATGATCCGGCGGGCAGGCACCGATATCGGCGTGACCTTTGCGGGCATCCCGATGGGCCATGAGTTCACCTCGCTGGTGCTCGCGCTGCTGCAGGTGGGCGGCCATCCGTCCAAGGCGGCGCAGGAGTTGATCGAACAGATCAAGGACCTGGACGGCGACTTCAGCTTCGAAACCTATTTCTCGCTGTCGTGCCAGAACTGCCCCGACGTGGTGCAGGCGCTGAACCTGATGAGCGTGCTCAACCCACGGATCAAGCATGTCGCCATCGACGGCGCGCTGTTCAAGGAAGAGGTGGATGCGCGCCAGGTGATGGCGGTGCCGACCGTGTTCCTGAACGGTGAGCCTTTCGCCTCGGGCCGCATGGAACTGGAGCAGATCGTCGCAAAGATCGACAGCGGCGCGGCGGATCGGGCGGCGGAGAAGATCCGTGGCCAAGAACCGTTTGAAGTTCTGGTCGTCGGCGGCGGCCCGGCTGGCGCGGCGGCGGCGATCTATGCGGCGCGCAAGGGCATCCGTACGGGTGTCGCGGCGGAACGCTTTGGCGGGCAGGTGCTCGACACGATGGATATCGAGAACTTCATTTCGGTCAGCCGGACGGAGGGCCCCAAGCTCGCCGCGCAGCTGGAAGCGCATGTGAAGGACTATGATGTCGAGATCATGAACCTGCAGAAAGCGGCCAAGCTGATCCCGGCCACGAACGAAGGCGGATATCATCAAGTCGTGCTGGAAAATGGCGCTTCGTTGAAGGGCCGCACCGTCATCCTATCCACTGGCGCAAGATGGCGGCAGATGGGTGTGCCGGGTGAAGAGGAATATCGCAATAAGGGCGTGGCCTATTGCCCGCACTGCGATGGTCCCCTGTTCAAGGGCAAGCGCGTGGCGGTGATCGGCGGCGGCAATAGCGGCGTCGAAGCGGCGATCGATCTGGCCGGTATCGTGGCTCATGTGACGCTGATCGAATTCGACAGCCAGCTGCGCGCCGACGCGGTGCTGCAGCGCAAGCTTGCCAGCCTGCCCAATGTGCGGATCATCACTTCGGCGCTCACGACCAAGGTGGATGGCGATGGAGCCAGGGTCACTGGCCTCAGCTACAAGGACCGCAACAGCGGCGAGGAGCATGATGTCGAGCTGGAAGGCATCTTCGTCCAGATCGGGCTGGTCCCGAACACGGAATGGCTGAAGGACGCGATCGCGCTGTCTCCACGCGGCGAGATCGAGATCGACGCCAGGGGCGAAACGAGTCAGCCGGGCATATTCGCTGCCGGCGACTGCACGACCGTGCCCTACAAGCAGATCGTGATCGCGATGGGCGCGGGATCGACTGCGGCGCTTTCCGCGTTCGACTATCTCATCCGTCTGCCCGCTTCCGCGGAGACAGCCGAAGCAGCCTGACAAGACAACCCTGAGCGAGGGCGTGAGAAGCGGTCGTCACCAGGCCCGGTGGCGGCCGCTTTTTATTTTCAATCGCCCCAATGTTGCCGTGCAAACCGCCGTAACTCGATCGAAAGTTCGAGATCTTCAGGCGCGTTGCCGCCGAAGCCGCCGTGGGGCATGCCTTCAAATATATGGAGTTCGACGGGCAAAGCCGCCCGACGCAGCGCCCGGTGCATCCTCACCGCATTGGACAGGAATAGGTCGCGCGTTCCCGCCTGCAGGAAGGTGGCCGGAAAGCCTGCCGAAAAATCGCCGAACAAAGGTGAGAGATAAGGGTGTGCAAGGTCGTGCCCTGCAGCGTAAAGCAGATTGGCGTGCATAAGCGGCCGTGGCAGCATCACGTCCAGTAACTGATTGGTTTCGAAGCTGTCGCCGGATTCGGTAAGATCCAGTTCCGGCGTCAAAAGGATCAGGGCGGCAGGCAAGGGCATGCCCTCGTCGCGGGCGCGCAGTACCGTGGCGGCCGCCAGATTACCGCCCGCAGAAGCGCCGCCCACAATGATATTTCCAGGCGCATAGCTGTCCGCAAGCGCCCGATATACGGCGACACAATCGTCCAATGCGGCAGGATAGGGATGTTCCGGTGGCATGCGGTAATCCACCGAATAGCATATTACGCCATATTGATCGGCGATGCGGCGCGCGCCCGTTCGGCAGAATTCGCCATCGCCGTGAATGAGCCCACCACCGTGGAAATCAAGATAGGCACGACCGTCTGGAATATGATCTGCCGGCGTGGCGACGTGGACGCGCACGCCAGCCATCTCGATAGTTTCGACCGCAGATTGCAAGGTGGGCAAGAGGGCGGAGGAGAAATCCGTCATGAACTTCCGCACCGCTTCCTTGGAACGGGTCCAGCCTTCCAAGTCGTCGGGCGCCGGCTGCGGCATGGCGTTAAGCGGTAGGCCATCGGCGCCTGTCATGGATGCGAGGAAAGCACGAGCCTGCGGACTTACGGACTTGGGGAAGGGCACGCTTCTGCCGCTTAGGTAAATGCCTTCTGGTTCATCCACGGCTCATACCCTCCTCATTTTCCAGGATGATTGATGAAGAGCAAGCGCACACCAACCAAGCCTGTCGGCGGCCGGTTCCAGATGAGCGGAAAGGGCCGGTCCATTCCGCTATTCAGCCGCGAGGATGACGCGCGGTCAGCAGATAGTTGATCGCTTTGTTCGAGGAGAGGGTGAATCCCTTGCGCGGGTCAAAGGAGAGGCCGGTGACGTCGGTAACTTCCAGGCCCGCCTTGACCAGCATGTCGGTGAGTTCCTCGGGCGTCAGGAATTTGTTCCAATCATGCGTGCCCTTGGGGATGCCGCCGATGCTTTCGCCAATGCTGATCATGGCGAGGCGGGAAAGCGGCGTTCGGTTGGGCGTCGACAGGACGAGGAGGCCGCCGGGCGCGAGCTTCGTCGCCAGCGCGCTGATGAAAGAGGCGGGATCAGTGACATGCTCGATGACTTCCATCGAAGTCATCAGGTCGAACCCTTCCTCGCCCAACTGCTCGACGGGCGTGGCGCGATAGTCGATCATCAGGCCCTGGCCTTCGGCATGAGCGCGGGCGATGGCGATATTTTCCTGCGCGGCATCAAGGGCCGTCACCGTTGCGCCGAGGCGCGCCAGGGGTTCTGACAAAAGGCCCGCGCCGCAGCCCACATCCAGGGCGCGCTTGCCCGCGAGCGGGTGAAAGCTGCTTTCATCAACCAGCCAATGGCGGTCGATCGCAATGCGAATATAGCGCAGCCTGACGGGATTTAGCTTGTGCAGCATGGCGCTGCTGCCTGCTGGATCCCACCAGTCGGCTGCCATTGCGCCGAAATGCGCGGCTTCGCGGGGATCTATCGTGCTGGGAGCTGAGTTGGCCATGCGCCCTGCCTACCAAGCTCCGCGACCGTTCGCCACGGGCATTTACTTCTTGTGTGGGCGCGGCCCTTCGCCATCGCGATATTTATCCTCTGCGTCGAGTTGCTGATGCAGTTCGCGGGTCGCCGCTTCGGTCCGCGCCAATTCTTTGGGACTTCTGTGCCGCCGGTTGCTGATGATCACAAAGATCAGCACTGCCGCGAGCAGGATCGGCCCTCCGATCGTGACAAGTCCGTAAAGGACTCCTTCCATGGCATCCTCCTTCCAATATAACTGAATAAGGAATGAGCGATGACGCCATGGAGTTCCACATGGCCTTGCTTGCCATATTTGCCGCTGCTGCTATAGCGGCGCCGTTTTTCCCCCGGAGGGGGATTATCTTTCCAGATCAGCAGACAGGTTCGACAAGAAAAATGGCGCGCATCGTGATGAAATTCGGCGGCACCTCCATGGCGGGGATGGAGCGAATTCGCAACGTGGCGGCGCGCGTCAAGCATGTCGTCGAGCAGGGGCATGAAGTGGCCGTCGTGGTGTCCGCCATGGCGGGCGACACGGACCGGCTGGTCGGTTTCTGCAAGGAAGCATCGCCGCTCTACGATCCGGCCGAATATGACGTGGTGGTCGCCAGCGGCGAGCAGGTGACGAGCGGCCTGCTTGCCATGACGCTGAAGTCGATGGGCGTCGACGCACGCAGCTGGCTGGGCTGGCAGTTGCCGATCCGCACCAATGAAGCCCATGCCAAGGCGCGCATCGGCGACATCGACACGATTGACCTGTTGGCATCCATGCGATCGGGCACTGTCGCCGTGATCCCCGGTTTCCAGGGCATGATGGAAAATGGCCGCATTTCGACCCTCGGCCGTGGCGGTTCGGACACTTCGGCAGTCGCGGTGGCGGCGGCGGTCAAGGCTGACCGGTGCGACATTTATACCGATGTCGATGGCGTTTACACGACCGACCCGCGCATCGTGGCGCGCGCGCGCAAGCTCGACCTCGTCACCTATGAGGAAATGCTGGAGCTGGCCTCCGTGGGGGCCAAGGTGCTCCAGACCCGCTCCGTCGGCCTCGCCATGAAGGAAGGCGTGGTCGTGCAGGTGCTTTCCTCCTTCGATGATCCCACCCAGCAGGACCTCCCCGGCACGCTGATCGTCAGCGAAGAGGAACTGGAAGCCAAGCTCAAGGAAGACAAGATGGAACGTCAGCACATCACCGGCATCGCCCATGACAAGAATGAGGCGAAGATCACCCTGACCCGTGTGCCGGATCGTCCGGGCGCCGTGGCGCACATCTTCGGACCCTTGGCGGATGCCGCGATCAACGTCGACATGATCATCCAGAATGTCGGTCGCGACAAGGGCGAGACGGACGTGACCTTCACCGTGCCGGGGGCTGACCTGGCCCGGGCGCTGGATGTGCTGGAAAGCCAGAAGGAAGAGATCGGTTTCAACCGCGTGATCCCCGATACGAAGGTCGCGAAGGTGTCGGTTGTCGGCGTCGGCATGAAGAGCCATGCTGGCGTTGCCTCGACGATGTTCAAAAGTCTGGCCGATCGCGGGATCAACATCCTTGCCATCTCGACCAGCGAGATCAAGGTTTCGGTGCTGATCGACGAGGATGAGACCGAACTGGCGGTGCGCGTGCTGCATACCGCTTACGGGCTCGACGCGCCGGTCGCTTGACATAAATTCTCCCCTCCCGCAGGCGGGATGGGTCGGGGGGTGGGACGAGCGCTAGCGAGCTTCTGCCCTGCATGGATGGCTAAGAGCGGGCGCTCACGCGCCTGCCCACCCCAACCCCTCCCGCCTGCGGGAGGGGCTGTTTGATTCGAAGGCACTGCAATGACCAACGCTAAACTCACCTCCCTGATGGCTCGCGGCACCGAATTCCTCGGTTGCGAAGTCGCGATCATGTGTGGGGCGATGAGTTGGGTGTCGGAGCGGAACCTGGTCGCGGCCATTTCCAACGCGGGCGGCTTTGGCGTGATCGCGTGCGGCGCGATGACGCCGGAACTGCTCGACAAGGAAATCGCGGCGACGAAGGCGCTGACGTCCAAGTCCTTTGGCGTCAACCTGATCACCATGCACCCGCAGCTGTTCGACCTGATCGAAGTGTGCGCGCGCCATGAGGTGGGCCATGTGGTGCTGGCAGGCGGCTTGCCGCCCAAGGGCAGCATCGAGGCGATCAAGGCGAAGGGGGCCAAGCTCATCTGCTTTGCTCCGGCGCTGAGCCTGGCGAAGAAGCTGGCGCGGTCGGGCGTCGATGCGCTGGTGATCGAGGGGATGGAAGCGGGCGGCCATATCGGCCCGGTGTCGACCAGCGTGCTGGCGCAGGAAATCCTGCCGGAGATGGCATCGCAGTTGCCTGTGTTCGTCGCTGGCGGGATCGGCCGGGGCGAGTTGATCGCGGGCTATCTGGAGATGGGCGCGGCGGGCGTGCAGCTCGGTACCCGCTTTGCCTGCGCGAGCGAGAGCATCGCGCATCCGAACTTCAAGAAGGCCTTTTTCCGCGCTTCGGCTCGGGACGCGATCGCCAGCGTTCAGATCGACCCGCGTCTGCCGGTGATCCCGGTGCGCGCGCTGAAAAATGCTGGGACCGAAGCTTTCACCGCCAAGCAGCGGGAAGTTGCCAATCTGCTCGACGGCGGATCCGTCGACATGATGGAAGCGCAGTTGCAGATCGAACATTATTGGGCGGGAGCGCTCCGCCGGGCCGTGATCGACGGCGACGTCGAGGGCGGATCGCTGATGGCGGGCCAGTCGGTCGGCATGGTGACGAAGGAAGAGCCGGTCACCGACATCATTACACAGTTGATGGACGAGGCGGTCGTGGCGCTGGAGCGGCGTAGCGCCTGAGGCAGCTTCTGTTATCGCGACGAATCGAATCCCTTGAGGGATGAAGCGAGCCGGCGGATCATCGCCAGGAACGCACGGCTTTGTCATGAGTTTTTGGCCATGAGTTGGCGCTGACAATTAATCATAGGGGATATCGGCTTGCCGTTGCGTGCTGCTTCATGTCGCGTCTGGACAATCGCCTCGGTGGCCACTCTGGCGCTGGTAGCAGGCTGCTCAACTCCCAAACAGACGCCAACGCCTCCGCCGCCAACGGTCCGCACGATCAAGCCGCTGCCGCCTATGGGCGCGGTAGAGGATATGAGCATCCCGGATGTCGATGATGACGGAAGATATCTGACGCCCAATCGCGGGGTCACGACCAATACCGCCCTGTGGCATGTCCGCATGGCGCTCAATGTCGCGGCGCTGTCCTGTCAAGGTGCGGGCGAGCCTGCGCGCGTCCAGTATAACAAGATATTGCATGTCCACAGGGACATATTGCGGGAGGCCAATGCGGCGGTCGATCGCAACTATACCGCGGCTTATGGTGGCGCCGGGCTCCAGTCGCGCGAGTTGCTGAATACCGTCGTCTATAATTTCTTTTCACTGCCGCCTGTGACCAAGAGTTTCTGCCCTGTGGCGGTCGATGTGGGCGCGAAGATCCTTGCCATGCCGTCGAGCCAATTGCTGGCCTATGCGCCCGAAGCGCTGACAGAGTTGGAGAAGCCGTTTCAGGAATTTTACGAAGCCTATGCCGACTATCTGCGGCGGCTGGCCGAGTGGCAGTCCCGCTTTGGCGGCACGGTGACGGTGATCGTATCGCCGACGCCTCTGCCGCCGCCGCCCAAGCCCCCGGCCGAGATCAGTGCAGGATTCGTCCCACCGCCTGCGTTGCCGCCGCTGCGGGAGGAGAGCGGACAAGCGCTGGTGCCCGGCGCGACATCGGCACCGGGCGTGAACGTGCCAACTTTCCCGATCAGACGGTAAAAAGGCTTTAGTCGGCTGACGCGGCGTAGGTGGCGGGCGCCTTGGGGGGCAGGGGAAAGAGACGGACAAAACGGTCCGCCAATGCCCGATCGCCCTCGATCTTCAGGGCGCCGCTCACATCGTCGAAGCTTGCCCCGCCATAGACGACCGCCGCGAGTGCATTCGGGTCGCCGCTGATGATCGTGTCTGCGCCTTCGAAAGACCCGCGGTCGATGGTGAAGTCGCCATCCTTGAACAGCGCGCGAAATTCCTCCTCGCCAAAGCGGAGTCCTATCATCGCATCCAGGCCAGCTATGCGGCTGCGGTCGATCATGGTGCGCATGGACAGGACGACGGACACATTGCTCATCGGCTGGCCGGGCTGCATGGTGGGTGAGCGGCAGGCCCAGCGGCCGAGAACCTGAAACAGTATTTCCGACTCGCGACCCCACTCGGTCAGCTCGTAAATCTGGCTGGCGGCGGGCGGGGGCAGGCGACGGCGGATGAGGACGCTGGCAGCCTCCAGGTCCTCCAGACGCTGCGTCAGCACATTGGCGCTGATTCCGGGCAGGCTGGCGCGCAGATCGGTGAAGCGCTTGGGACCCAGCATCAATTCCCGCATGATAGGCATGGCCCAGCGGTCGCCGATGAGGTCAAGCGCATGGGCGGTTGCGCAGCCATCATGATAAGCGCGCTTCTTCACGCCTGCTTCCTTAGTTATATTTTCTAACCTAGAGGTTGCATAAGATAAGTTGAGGGTGCACAAAGATCAAGCCGGTGAGTCGCGCATTCCTGTTCGCGAGGAATGCCCCGCCCATGAAATGGCGACGCATGCGGCTGCATCCTGACCTGTGCCACGCTTGGCCTGATTCAAGAGGAGAGAGAAGATGAGCTACATGGACGGTTTCGTGGTTCCCGTGCCCAAGGGGAACAAGCAGGCCTATATTGACGCGGCGGCCTTTGCCGCGCCCATCTTCATGGAACATGGCGCTACCCGCGTGGTCGAATGCTGGGGCGACGACATCCAGAAGGGCAAGATCAACGACTTTCGGACCAGCGTGATCGCCGAGGATGACGAGGAAGTCGTCTTTTCCTGGATAGAATGGCCGTCGAAGGAGGTGCGTGACGCGGGCATGGCGAAGGTCATGGCCGACGAGCGGATGAAGCCGCAGGAAGGCCACCCTGTGCCGTTCAGCGGTCAGCGGATGATCTATGGCGGGTTTTCCGTACTGCTCGACGAACGGGCGTGAAGGAGGACGGGCGATGACCGATCTGACCGGCAAATTCTTTTGGTATGAGCTGATGACCAGCGACCCGGAGGGCGCGATCCGCTTCTATGGCGATGTGGTGGGCTGGACCGCCAAGGCATTCGGCGATGACCTGCAAGGCGACCCCTATCATGTGATTTCGGCAAGCCAGGGCGAAGTGGGCGGCATCATGGCCATCCCGGCTGAGGCGAAGGATTGCGGCATGTCACCCTGGTGGGGCGGCTATGTCGGATCGGCCGATGTCGATGCGGATGTCGAGCGATTAAGCGGCGCGGGCGCGAGCGTGAAGCGCCCGCCCGAGGATATCCCCGGTGTCGGGCGCTTTGCCGTGATAAGCGATCCGGGCGGTGCGATCTTCATGTTGCTCAAGGGATCGAGCCCGGACGGAATGGAGACCGCTCCGCCAATGGCGACAGGGCATGTCGGCTGGCACGAGCTTTATAGCGGCAATTTCGATGCGGACCTTGCCTTTTACACCTCTCAGTTCGGCTGGGGTAAGGGTGATGCGATGGATATGGGCCCGATGGGCAGCTACCAGCTTTTCTCCATGTCCGGCGGGACCGACTTCAACAGCATGGAGGGCGGCATGATGGCAAAGCCGGAGCAGATGCCGGTGCCGCAATGGCTGTTCTACTTCGTGGTGCCCGACATAGATGCGGGCGTGGAGAAGGTGAAGGCTGGCGGCGGCACGGTGCTCAATGGCCCTGCCGAAGTGCCGGGCGGCGCGTGGATCATCCAGGCGACCGATCCGCAGGGCGCGATGTTCGCGCTGGTCGGCATGCGCGCGGCGGCTGCATAAGAGGGGAGGAAGCATGTCGAAGATTTCACCCTGCCTGTGGTTCGACGGACAGGCGGAGGAAGCTGCGCGCTTCTATGTTTCTGTTTTCGGCGGATCGGTGGATTCAGTCAGCCGATATCCCGACGACGTCCCAAGCCCGGCACCGTTCAAGGGAGGGGACGTGCTGGTGGTTGAGTTCACTCTGTTCGGCCAGAGCTATCAGGGGCTGAATGGCGGGCCGAACTTTCCCTTTACGGAAGCCATATCATTGTCGGTATCATGCAGGGATCAGGCGGAGCTTGATCGCTATTTCGAAGCATTGACGGCGGATGGTGGCTCGGCGGGTCCTTGTGGATGGGTGAAGGACAAATATGGCCTGTCCTGGCAGCTGGTGCCGGAAGAGGTCATGGAGATGCATCGCAAGGGCGGCCCCGGCATCCAACCGATGATGGCCGAGATGATGACCATGCAGAAACTGGACCTTGCCCGCATGAAGGCGGCCTATGAGGGAGTGACGGCATGAGCGCGCAGCATGAACTGTCAGTCAGCTGCCACATCGCGGCGCCCCGCGAGATAGTGTGGAAGGTGTGGACTGACCTGAAAGACCAATGGTTCTGCCCCAAGCCGTGGCGGGCCGAGGTGATCGAGGAAGATTTGCGCGCTGGCGGCCGCAGCGCCGTGCGCATGTTTGGTCCCGATGGCGAAGATACCGGGCCGATGGAGGGCATCTTTCTTGAGGTCGTGCCCGGTGAGCGGGTGGTATCGACCGACGCTTATGCTTCGGGGTGGATACCGCAGGAGCCGTTCCTGACCTCGATATGGAGTTTCGTGGACGAAGGTGAGGGAACGCGGTTCACTGCCACGGCGCGACATTGGAGCGAGGAAGCGCTGAAGCGGCATGAGGCGATGGGCTTCCATCCCGGATGGGACCAGATGGCCCAGCAGTTCAAGGATCTGTGCGAGACGTCGGCGGCGATCGCCTGAGGCATGAAAATCCTCCCCACCTGACGATGGGGAGGATTTCTGATGGGCGGCATGATCTGACCCGGCTGGATCGGATGATGCGCTATTTACAATCGGGTGTTCGCATTTTCCAAAGCCGGCACAGGATGTTGCCTTGTTTTGAAAATGCTTCAGGCCTTCATCACCTTTTCCACGGCGGACCGGAACTTGGCCATATCTTCGGCCGAACCCACGGTGACCCGCGACACGGTAGGCCAGATGGGCCAATTGCGGCCGATCTGCACCTGTTCCGGCGTGGCGAGCAGGGCGGTCTGCATTTCCTTGGCGGGCTTCTTCCAATCCATCATGAACATATTTGCCTGACTGCCGGGCTGAACGGCGATGCCCTTCTTGGTGAGCCAGGCGATGGTTTCCGCCCGATTGGCGGCGCATTCCTCGCGCCGGGCCTTGATCAGGCCGCTTTCGGTGTACACGGCGTTGCCGCAGGCCATGGCGGTGATCGACAGGCCGCCCGCGCTGGGTCCGAAGAGCATGATGCGCTTTTGCACCTCAGGATCGGCGAAGGTGAGGCCCAGGCGCATGCCCGCCATGCCGAACAGCTTCGAGAAGGTCCGCATGACGATGATATCCTTGCGGCCTGCCATCAGGCTGACAGCGCTGGGCGCTTCGGAGAAGTGGATATAGGCTTCGTCAACCAGCAGCATCGCGTCGGCAGGCTTATTGTCCAGCAGCCATTTAATGTCCGAAAGCGGCGTGATGGTGCCGGTAGGGTTGTTTGGCGTGCAGATATAATAGAGCCCGGCATTGGGATTGGCCGCCAGCATCGCCTTCACATCATGGCCCTTGCCGGGGACCTGGGGCGCCTTGGCGATCGGGGCCTTCATATAATCGGCCGTGCGCCAGGCGGACTCGAAGGTCGGGTCGGCACTCACCAGCCCCTTGGTGGGGGAGCAATAGGCAGCGACAATGCTGACCAGCGGCCCCCCGGAACCGGGCCACAGCATGACCTGCGAATCGGTGAGCCCCTCAACCTTCGCCACGGTGGAGATGAGGTCGCCCCGGTAATTGTCGGGATCATACCAGTTGCCGAAGGACGACGCTCTTGCCGCCGCTTCCACGCCAGAAGGGAAGGGGCCCGCCCAGCATTCGTTCGATCCGATGCGCACCGCGCCCTTGATCCCGCGCGCAGCCTGCTGCTGCGCAAGAGCGGGCTGTAACAACAGCGAGTTCGCCGCAGCGCCTGCGCCAAGGAGGGCAGCGATCTTGCCGATGTTACGACGGGAATAGCCGCGATCCAGTAGGTCGTCGCGGGCATCCTTTTCCAATATCAAGGTCATGTCGTCTGTCCCCTTGTTCGATCCAACCGCATGGTGTTCCGACCGATGAGACGAAGTGACGCCCTGTTTCCGCAATGTGTCCGCATCTTTTTTAACGATTTTGATTGGTTTCGCTTCCGATAAGGCGTGACTCCTCTTGGAAAGGAGGCGCGCGATCTGTTAGCGCTTTGACATGTCCACCACGCCCGCCGCCGCCGCCCGCCAGATCCTCACCAGTTTGCAGGAGGTGATGGCCGCGCGGACGAGTGCGCAGGCCAAGCTCAACAAAGTCGTGGACATTATCGGGCAAACGCTGTCGAGCGAGGTCTGCTCCATCTATCTGGTGCGCGAGGGGCTGCTGGAACTGTTCGCCACGCGCGGCCTGAAGCAGGAAGCTGTTCACGTCACGCGCATGGCGATGGGCGAGGGTCTGGTCGGCCTGATCGCGACCAATGTCGAAACGCTGAACCTGGACGAGGCGGCAGCCCATCCAGACTATAGCTATCGCCCGGAGACAGGCGAAGAGCTGTTCCACAGCTTTGCGGGCGTGCCGATCGTGCGGCGGGAACGGGCCATCGGGGTGCTGTGCGTTCAGCATGTCGAGCCGCGCCGCTATGAAGAGGTCGAGATCGAGGCTTTGCAGACCGTGGCGATGGTGCTGTCGGAACTGATCGCCAACGCCGAACTGGCGGATGACGGACCCGCAGATTCGCGGGTGCAGGATACGGGAACGATCATGCTGCAGGGATTGCAGCTGGTGATGGGCATGGCGCGGGGGCATGCGGTGTTTCACCAGCCCCGCATCCATGTCGAACATACGGTCGCCGAGGATACCGAAGCGGAGCGGCAGCGCGTCATTTCCGCCTTTACCAAGATGCGCGAACAGATTGACCGCATGACGGGTGCGGTCGAGTTCGGGATGGAGGGCGAGCATCAGGAGGTGCTCGAGACCTACAAGATGTTCGCCTATGACGAAGGCTGGATTCGCCGCATCAATGAAGCGATCGACAGCGGCCTGACCGCCGAAGCGGCGATCGAGCGCGTGCAGCAGCGCACGCGGATGCGCATGCGGCAGATCGACGATGCCTTGTTGCAGGACCGGATGCATGATCTGGAAGACATGGCCAATCGCCTGTTGCGGATCGTGTCGGGGCAGTTGGGTACGGCGGCGCAACTGGGGCTGAGGCAGGACGCCATCCTGATCGCGCGCAACCTGGGTCCGGCAGAGCTGCTGGAATATGACCGGCGGCGATTGAAAGGCGTCATCCTGGAGGAAGGATCGCTGACGGCGCACGTCACCATTGTAGCGCGGGCGATGGGCGTGCCGGTGCTGGGGCGCGTCAGGGAAATCCGGCACAAGGTGAATGAGGGCGACCTGATCCTCATGGACGTCGTGTCGAACAGCCTGCTGATCCGTCCGACGCCCGACATGGACGAGGCGTTCGAGAACAAGCTGCACGTCACGCAGAAGCGTCGGGCGGAGTTCGCCGCGATGCGCGATCTGCCGTCAGTTACGACGGACGGGCAGCGGATCGAGCTGATGGTCAATGCGGGCCTGCGTGAAGATGCGCAGGCGCTGGACCTTGTCGGCGCGGACGGCATCGGATTGTTCCGGACGGAGTTCCAGTTCCTTGTGTCCGCGACCCTGCCACAGCGGGAAAAGCAGCAGCGCCTCTACAAGGATGTGCTGGACGCAGCGGGCGACCGGCCCGTCATTTTCCGCACGGTCGATATCGGCGGCGACAAGGCGCTGCCTTATATGCAGCGCGACGATGACGAGGAACTGGAGGACAATCCGGCGATGGGCTGGCGCGCGCTGCGGCTGGCGCTGGACCGCGACGGGCTGATGAAGGCGCAAGCGCGGGCGTTGCTGGAAGCCTCCGCGGGCAAGGTGTTGAACATCATGTTCCCTATGGTGTCGGAGCCGTGGGAATATGAGGAGGCACGGGCCCTGGTCGAACATCAGCGAGAATGGCTGCTGTCCCAGCGCAAGAAGGTGCCGACGGCGGTCCGCTATGGCGCGATGCTGGAGGTGCCTGCGCTGGCGGAAGTGCTGGACCTGCTGCTGCCCAAGCTCGATTTCCTGTCGATCGGCACCAATGACCTGACGCAGTTCCTCTTCGCCGCCGACCGGGCACATCCCAAACTGGCCGAGCGCTACGACTGGCTGAGCATCGCCATTCTGCGCTTCCTGGACCGCGTCGTGCGCACCTGCGGTGACTATCAGGTGCCGGTCGGCGTTTGCGGTGAGATGGGCGGGCGGACGCTGGAGGCGATGGCCCTGGTGGGCCTGGGCGTGCGCCGTCTGTCGATCACGCCTGCTTCGGTAGGGCCGGTGAAGGCGATGATCCGTTCGATCGACGCAGCCGAATTGCAGGCTTCGATGCGCAGGCTGCTGGATGATGGTGCCGTGAATGTGCGGGAGGCTCTGACCCAATGGGCGAACGATCGCGGCATCGAACTGAATTGACCGGGGAAAAGGGGTTGGTCACCGCCGTAGCGGCGTTGACAATCCCTGTGTCGGAATGAGACAAGACCAGCCTCTAAGATCGCGGAGCAGCATGGCAGAACAACCCGAACTGGAAACCGACGCAGCACTGTCGGACGTGCGATCCAGCACTCCGGGCGCAAAGCTGCGCGCCGCGCGTGAGGCGCAAGGCCTGTCATTGCAGGACGTGGCGACGCGTACCCGTATCGCCCAGCGCCAGTTGGAGGCGATCGAACGCGACGATTATTCCGCGTTGCCGGGCATTCCCTATGCTGTGGGTTTTGCCCGTGCCTATGCCCGTGCGGTCGACCTGGACGAGGTGGCGATCGCCGCTGACGTTCGTCATGCGGTCCACAATTCGGAACTTGGAACGAACCGGTACGAAGCGTTTGAACCGGCCGATCCGGCGCGCGTGCCGTCACGTGTTCTGGCGTGGACCGCTGCGGCTATCGTGGTCATACTTGTCGCTGGTTTCACCATCTGGCGCACGCAGATGTTGACGCCCCCAACCGGGCAGGAGATTGCCGCTGAGCAGGCCGAGCCGGCCGCTGCTGCGAAGCCAGCCGCAGGCGCGGCTCCGGTCGCACCTGTCGATCAGACGGTGGTGTTCACGGCCAATGATGATGTCTGGTTGCGTATCTATGACGAGGCTGGCGAGCGGTTGAAGGACGGCCTGATGAAGAAGGGGGAGAGCTTCACTCTGCCCGCCAATGCTCGCAATCCGATGATCCTGACCGGCCGTCCGCAAGCCTTGACCGTGACGGTTGGCGGCGAGGCGGTTGCGCCGCTTGGCGCGCTGGATCGCACTATTTCCGACGTGCCTGTGTCTGCGGCTGCCCTTCTGGCGCGTGCTGCGCCTGCTCCAGCGGGTTCGGCTCCGTCAAGCACAGCCCCGGCAGCCCAGCGTCCGCCAGTTCGGCCCATTGTCGGCAGCGTCGCGCCTGCGGTCCCGGCGGCGCCTGCGCCGGCACCGGCGCCAGCACCGGCGACCCCGCCAGCTGCGGAATAAGGCGGTCGCGCATCCCAGCACTGGCGGTCGCACGTCACGCTTTACGGCGGCGAATATGGCCTTATGGTTAAAGCGGGGAATGCGGCGTTTCGGCCGCATGGTCGGTAAGATAGTTTAGTCGGGGATCATGATGCGTTACGCCTTATTTGCGACAACCGCCCTGTTGTTGGGAGCGCCTGCCCTGGTCGCGGTTGCGCCAGCGGCGGCTGCCCAGAATGTGGCGATCGATGTGCGCGTCGACCGGCTGGAAAAGGAAATGCGCGCGGTTCAGCGGAAGGTGTTTCCCGCAGGCGCTCCGTTGGAGGCTGAAATCAATCGTCCGGCGACGCCAGCAGTGCCGCCCGGCACGCCTTCATCTTCACCCGTGGCCGATCTTACCGCACGGGTTGCGGCGCTGGAATCGCAGTTGGCGTCGATGACGGGGCAGGTCGAGGAGAACAGCTTCAAGATCCGCCAATTGGAAGAGGCGTTCAACAAATATAAGGCCGAGGCACAGAGCCGTGCCGAGGTGGTCGCTCCTCCGCCCGTGCGTCCGGGGGTGCCATCCACCAATGCAGCTCCGGTCGAGACCAGGCCTCAGCCCACTACAAATGGGGGTGCTACAGAAGCCCGCAAACTGGCGGTAGCTGCCATCGAGCGGCCATCGACCGGAGATGCTGCTGCTGACGCCTATACCTTTGGGTTCCGGCTGTGGGACGCAAAATTTTATCCTGAAGCGCAGGCCCAGCTGAAAGCTACTGTGGAAAAATATGCTGCGTCTCCGGTCGCGAGCCGCTCCGCAAACCTGTTGGGCCGCGCTTATCTGGACGATGGCAAGCCTGCGCTCGCGTCGGTGACTTTCTACGACAATTACCAGAAGCGGCCCAAAGGGGATCGAGCGGCTGACAGCCTGGCTTATCTTGGCGAGGCTTTGATCCAGCTGAAAAAGCCTGCTGACGCGTGCAAGGTTTATGCGGAGTTGGAGGATGTCTATGGCTCCAGCATGTCGGCCAGCCTGCGCGGGATGATGGAAAAGGGCCGCGCAAGGGCAAAGTGCAGCTAAGGTAAAGCCATGGCCGAGCCCTCTTCGGCGCAGGTCGACCTCGAAGCACTGCTCATCCGCTCGGTCGGCAATCTGGTAGGCGAGACGGAAGTGCTGCGTTTCGGCGTGGCGGTTTCGGGCGGACCCGACAGCATGGCACTGCTTGACCTGGCCGCACGCTGTTTTAGTGGCAGGGTCGAAGCGGCGACGGTCGACCATGGGTTAAGGCCTGAGTCTGCGGACGAGGCCGCAATGGTGGCCCAATGGTGCGGCCAGCACGGTATTCCCCATGCTGTGCTGCGCCCTGCGGATCCTTTGTCCGGCAACGTCCAGCGATGGGCCCGGACCCAGCGCTATGCCGCGCTTGAGCGGTGGAGGGGCGATCGGGCGATCGACTGGCTTTTCACGGCGCACCATGCCGATGATCAGCTTGAGACGGTTCTGTTGCGTCTTAACCGGGGCTCCGGGGTGAACGGACTTTCGGGCATCCGGGCGCGGCAAGGGCATGTGCTTCGTCCACTGCTGAGTGCACGGCGCGCGGATCTTCTGGATCATGTACGTTCAAAAGGCCTGCCGTTCGTCAATGACCCCTCCAATGTCGATCCGCGTTTTAATCGCGCCGCGATCCGACGAAATCTGGAAGATGTCGTCTGGCTGGATGCTCAAGCGGCTGTGCGGAGTGCTGGTGCGCTGGCGGAATGTGGTGAGGCGCTTGACTGGATGGTCGATGAGCTTGCTACGGCACATATTCGAAAGGAAGGCGATGCGTGGTTGCTGACTCGGACCGATCTGCCCCGCGAGCTGCTGCGGCGGCTTCTGATTCGGATCGTTAGTGAGGCGCAGCCGGATGCACCGCCGCGCGGTGATACGGTTGACCGGGCGATTCAGATCGCCTCTCAAGGTGGGCAGACGAGTCTCGGATCGCTCCTGATCAAAGGAGGTGCAGTTTGGAAGATTGGCGCTGCCCCACAAAGGAGACATTGAGCGCGGTCGCATTCGCTGGTCGTTACGGAAAGGTTCCACGGGTTAACGCGTCTGAGCCTCGGCCCGTCGAAATGTTGCGGCGCAATGAGCTTTCCTTAATAGCGTTCATGCTTAATGAGCCTGCCCCTCAAAGCATGGAAAGCTGATTATGTTCGAATTTGCGGCGCTGACCTATGGCGTGCTTGCCAGCATTATCCTTTCGGCAGCGCAACGTAACCGGAAGCTCGCGCGCCCTCATCCGCCGATGCTTTTGTACGCCGGCTATCTGCTGTGTGGCTTGTCGGCGGGTGTTGCTGTGATCCTGGCCTATATCGCCCTGTCGCAGTTCGTCGGCGGTTGAACGTCGGGCGGATAAACCGCCCAACTTGCGATTTTGCCGGAGCACCCTATCTTGCCCGGTGAAAGAGAGTGATGATGAACGACGAGAAGGACCCGCAGGGCAATCCCTGGATCAAGAGCGCAATGATTTGGGCGGGGGTGATTGTCGCCCTGCTGCTTTTCGTTTCGATGTTCGACAGCCGCTCCGCCTCGCAGGCAGGCAGCGGCATCGCCTATTCCGAATTCCGTTCGAAGATTCAGGAAGGGCAGGTCAAGGACGTGGCGATCGCCACGGGCAAGATCACCGGCACGCTGACCAGCGGGCAACGGTTCAACACCGTTCCCGTCAACGATCCCGGCCTCACTGGCCTGCTCGACGACTATAACGTCAAATATTCCGGGCAAACTGATGAGCAGCCGAGCTTCTGGCAGATCATGCTCTACCAGTCGCTTCCGTTCCTGCTGATCCTGGGCATAGCCTTTTTCGTGCTGCGCCAGATGCAGAAGGGCGGCGGCGCGGGTGGCGCGATGGGCTTTGGCAAGTCCAAGGCCAAGCTGCTTACCGAAAAGCATGGCAAGGTGACGTTCGACGATGTCGCGGGCATCGATGAGGCGCGCGAGGAATTGCAGGAAATCGTCGAGTTCCTGAAAGACCCGAGCAAGTTTGCGCGCCTGGGCGGCAAGATTCCCAAGGGTGCTTTGCTGGGCGGTTCGCCCGGCACCGGCAAGACGCTGCTGGCCCGCGCTATCGCGGGTGAGGCGGGCGTGCCTTTCTTCACCATTTCGGGTTCGGACTTCGTCGAGATGTTCGTCGGCGTCGGTGCGAGCCGCGTGCGCGACATGTTCGAGCAGGCGAAAAAGAACGCGCCCTGCATCGTCTTCATTGACGAAATCGACGCGGTCGGTCGCCATCGTGGCGCGGGTCTCGGCAATGGCAATGACGAGCGCGAGCAGACGCTGAACCAGTTGCTTGTCGAGATGGACGGTTTCGAGGCGAATGAGGGCATCATCATTGTCGCGGCGACCAACCGCCCCGACGTGCTGGACCCCGCATTGCTGCGTCCGGGCCGTTTCGACCGGCAGGTCGTGGTGCCGCGCCCGGATATCGAAGGCCGCGAGAAGATCCTGGCCGTCCACATGAAGAAGGTGCCGCTGGCGCCCGACGTCAATCCGCGCACCATCGCGCGCGGCACGCCGGGTTTCTCGGGTGCTGATCTTGCCAACCTCGTCAACGAAGCGGCGCTGATGGCGGCGCGGCGGGGCAAGCGCCTGGTCGCCATGGATGAGTTCGAGGCGGCGAAGGACAAGGTCATGATGGGCAGCGAGCGTCGCTCGATGGTCATGACCGACGATGAGAAGAAGATGACCGCCTATCATGAGGCGGGCCATGCCATCGTCGCGGTCCATGAACCTGCATCCGACCCGATCCACAAGGCGACGATCATCCCGCGCGGCCGTGCGCTGGGCATGGTGATGCGTCTGCCGGAGCGGGACAGCTACAGCTATCATCGCGACAAGATGCATGCGAACCTGGCGGTCGCCATGGGCGGGCGCGTGGCGGAAGAAATCATCTTCGGCCATGAGAAGGTGTCGTCGGGCGCTTCGGGCGACATCCAGTATGCGACCAAGCTGGCGCGCGACATGGTCACCCAGTGGGGCATGTCGGACAAGCTGGGTCCGCTGCAATATGAAGAGCAGCAGGGAGAGACCTTCCTCGGCTATTCGCAGAGCCAGCGCGTCCATATGTCGAACGAAACCGCTAAGGCGATCGATCATGAGATCCGCACAATCGTCGAGGGCGGCTATGATCGGGCCAAGGACGTTCTGACCGGCCATGAGGACCAGCTGCACCTGTTGGCAAACGCGTTGCTGGAATATGAGACGCTCACCGGCGA
The DNA here is from genome assembly GCA_023433445.1 of Pseudomonadota bacterium. Classification (GTDB taxonomy): domain Bacteria; phylum Pseudomonadota; class Alphaproteobacteria; order Sphingomonadales; family Sphingomonadaceae; genus Sphingobium. The sequence goes on from JAEZCS010000007.1 coordinate 26,068, forward strand.
AGAGATCAAGACGCTGCTGGACAAGGGTGAGATCACCCGCGACGACGGCACGACGATCAAGCCTTCGACGGTGCCTGCGGCAGGATCGTCCATCCCCAAGACGCGCAAGCGCAAGGGCCCCTTTGGGGAGCCTTCGCCTGCGGGGATTTGAGGTTATCGACCTTATGACGAAGAGGGCGTGGCCGGTGGCTGCGCCCTTTTTCGTTGGCGTGAGGTTCAAGAGAGGTCTCCGCCAGCTATTCCGCGATTCCAGTGAGCTTGCGGTCATCGCGGGAGCAACCTCAGGCCCCACGGTCCTTGGCAAGGCGAGCCAGGTCGGATGTCCGCCCGGCGTCATTGCGGCATGCGCAACAAAATGTGCCTAAGGTCTGGCCGTTTCGCTGGTTAATGGTTACATGGGCCGCCACGAATCCCCAGCGATCCCCGCCCGGTCGCGCAATAGAAAGTGGCTTTTACATGGATATCCGCCTTGGCCTCACCTTTGACGACGTGCTGTTGCAGCCCGGCGAATCTGATGTGTTGCCGAGCCAGGCCGACACCGGCACCTATGTAACGAAGCAGATCAAGCTCAACATTCCGATCCTGTCTTCCGCCATGGACACCGTGACCGAGGCTGATATGGCGATCGTCATGGCGCAGCTGGGCGGCATCGGCGTCCTGCATCGCAACCTGTCGATCGAGGAGCAGGCGGATGCAGTGCGTGCCGTCAAGCGCTTCGAAAGCGGCATGGTGGTAAACCCCATTACCATCACCCCGCGCGCAACGCTGGCCGATGCGCAAATGTTGATGGAGCGGCATAAGATCAGCGGTATTCCCGTGGTCGAGGATTCAGGCAGGCTGGTAGGCATTCTTACCCACCGCGACGTGCGCTTCGCTGAAAATCCGCAGCAACCGGTCAGCGAGTTGATGACCAAGGACAATCTTGCCACAGTGAAGGTTGGGGTTGGTCAGGAAGAGGCTCAGCGGCTGCTCCACCAGCGTCGGATCGAGAAGCTGCTCGTGGTCGATGACGAATATCATTGCGTCGGCCTCATCACCGTCAAGGACATCGAAAAGGCCGTTACTTATCCGCAGGCGACCAAGGATGCTTCAGGTCGTTTGCGCGTCGCCGCCGCGACCACGGTGGGCGACAAGGGGCTGGAACGCAGCGAGGCGCTGATCGATGCGGAATGCGACCTCATCGTCATCGACACAGCACATGGCCACAGCAAGCAAGTCGCGGTGGCGGTGGAGGCGGTGAAGCGCCTTTCAAACCATGTTCAGGTGGTGGCGGGCAACGTCGCGACGGCAGAAGCGACCAAGGCGCTGATCGACGCGGGCGCGGATTGCGTGAAGGTCGGCATTGGGCCCGGTTCCATCTGCACGACGCGCGTCGTCGCAGGCGTCGGCGTGCCGCAGCTGACGGCCGTCATGGACTCAGCGAATGAAGCAGCCAAACAAGGTGTTCCGGTGATCGCGGATGGTGGCCTTCGCACCTCGGGCGATGTGGCCAAGGCGTTGGCGGCTGGCGCAAGCTGCGTCATGGTGGGATCGCTGCTGGCTGGCACGGCCGAGGCGCCCGGCGAGACCTTCCTGTACCAGGGTCGCGCTTATAAGAGCTATCGCGGCATGGGCAGCGTCGGGGCGATGGCACGGGGCTCTGCCGACCGCTATTTCCAGGCGGATATCAAGGACCAGATGAAGCTGGTGCCGGAAGGCATCGAAGGACAGGTGCCGTTCAAGGGGCCGGCCAAGGACGTCATCCATCAGCTGGTCGGCGGCGTGAAGGCGGCAATGGGCTATACCGGCAGCCGCACGATCAAGGATCTTCAGGAGCGCGCCCGCTTTGTCCAGATCACCAATGCGGGTCTGTCCGAGAGCCATGTTCATGATGTGACCATCACCCGGGAAGCGCCCAATTATCCGACGCGGTAATCCGGGCCCAATTTCCCATGCAAGGGTGTGGCCGAGGATGAGAGCGATGCTGGCTTTTGGCTGGCCCGTTGAAGAAACGCCGCTGTCGCGGCACGCCCACCCCCGGCCCCTCCCGCTTGCGGGAGGGGGGAGTAAGTCATGACCCCTGCTGCTCGCGTTCAGGCTGCGATTGAACTGCTGGACGCCATCATTGCGTCGGCGCGCGATGGCGGACCGGCGGCGGACACGTTGATCGCCCGGTATTTCAAGGAACGGCGTTATGCCGGGTCGCGCGACCGCCGGGCAGTTCGCGATCATGTCTACGACGCGGTGAGGCGGGTGGCCGAGCGTCCGGATAATGGGCGAGCCGCAATGCTTGGCCTTGCGCGGGAGCGGCCAGAGCTCGCGGCTCTGTTCGACGGTTCGGCACATGCGCCCGCGCCGATCAGCGGCGATGAGCAGGGGAGCGACGCTGGCGTTGTGCCAGGCTGGTTAAAGCCATTGTTGGCAGCGCCAGTGGAGCAGGAAAATCTGCTCGGTCGCGCACCTGTCGATTTGCGGGTCAATCGCCTGAAATCCGTTGCGCAAGAGGTCGCGCCGCTTTTTCCTGACGCGACGTCCATTGGGGGACTGCCCGACGCGCTGCGGTTGCCCGAGGGCTGGCCGGTCGAGCAGAGTGAGGCGTGGAAGCAGGGGCTTGTCGAGGTACAGGATGCGGGAAGCCAGCTGATCTCGGCAGCGTGCGGGGCCGTGCCGGGCATGACCGTTATCGACCTGTGCGCAGGGGCAGGGGGCAAGTCGCTGGCGCTTGCTGCGGCGATGCAGGGCCGAGGGCGGCTGATCGCGGCGGATACGATCCGTTCCCGCCTAGCCCGTTTGAGTCCACGGGCGGAACGGGCAGGAGCGACCTTCATCGAAACGTTGCTGCTCGATCAGGGGCATGAGGCGCGTGCGCTGGAGAGCCTTGGCGGCACCGCCGATGTTGTACTTGTCGATGCGCCATGTTCCGGCACGGGCACATGGCGGCGCAATCCCGAGGCACGATGGCGATTGACGCCAGCGCGACTGGAGCGTCTGGTCGGGGAACAGGCACGAATTTTGGACTTCGCCGCGCCGCTCGTCGCTCCGGGCGGAGCGCTCGTCTACGCGACCTGCGCGCTTACCGATCGTGAGGGGGCCGGCCAGGTGCAAGCGTTCCTCGACCGCCATCGGGGCTGGGAAGCCGAAGAGATTTCGATCGGGGCAGGGCGAGTGCATGGGCAGGGGCGGCTACTGACACCGGGGTACGACGCCACGGATGGTTTCTATTTCGCCCGGCTTCGCGCTGTTGCATGAAAGAGGCGATGGACAAGCCTCGGCAAAATGACGACACTCAGACGGAATCATCGCCTGAAACATGGCTGGAGTTATGCATGCGTTTTACCCCTGCTTCGATTGCCTTGGCCGTTCTGCTGACCACCGTGTCAAGCGTGGGGCTGACACAGCGCCCGGATACGCAGATTTCGCCCTTGTCGATCGAATGGCAGCAGGCTGGGATCGCCGCGCGTAAGGCGGGGAACTACGCTGCGGCGAATGATGCGCTGGAAACCGCGCTGGTGGTCGATCCGCGCAACCGCTCTGCCTATATCGAACTGGCTGAAGTGGCGCGCGCGCAGGGCCTCCAGGGAAAAGCGATCCGGCTTTATCGCGAAGCCTTGCTGCTCGATCCCAATGACGTCCATGCCTTGGTCGGTCAGGGCGAGGCGATGGTCGAGAAAGGCGCCATTGCCAAGGCGAGAGAAAATCTCGCCTTGGCGCAGAGTGCGTGCAAGAGCGACTGTGCCGCCGTCGGAAAGCTCGCTGCGGCGATACAGAAGGGACCGCCAGCAACCGTGGCGAGCGCGAAAGAAGGCGTGTCGGTCGTGCCCAAGGCTGCCGAAACGGAGACGCCTTGAGGTTGTAGTCGGCCTCGAGCGTCTCTCGGGACGGTGTGCAGGTTGATGCGGCCGCCGCTGTCTCGGTGGCGCAAGAAAGAAGTGGGCCCCGCGGTTCAAGTCCGGGGGTGCAGATTGCTCACTGATGATCACGCTCTAGAGCGCGCTGCCCCATCAGCCGGGCCAGGGCGACGAATTCCTCGACACTCACAGTCTCTGCGCGTCTTTGTGAATCGACGCCGATCTGCTCCAACGCATCCAGCGCGCCGGGCACGCCCTTCAGGCTTTGGCGGAGCATCTTGCGGCGTTGGCCGAACGCGGCGGCGGTGAGGCGTTCGAGTTGCTTCAACTCCACGCCCTCCGGCGAAGGCTTGGGAGTGATGTGGACGACGGCGGACATGACCTTTGGCGGCGGCGTGAAGGCGCTGCGGTGGACCTTCATGGCGATGCGGGCGTCGCTGCGCCACTGCGACAGAACGGCCAGGCGGCCATAATGGTCGCCGCCCGGTTTTGCGACAATGCGTTCGGCCACTTCCATCTGGAACATGAGCGCCAGGGAAGACCACCAGGGGAGCGGATCCCAAGGGGCCGAGAGCCAGCCGACCAACAAGGCCGTCCCGACATTATAGGGGAGGTTAGCGATGATATGCGCGCCAACGCCAGCTTCCGAGCGTGCATCCACCTGCATGGCGTCGCCGGAAATGATCCGGAGCTGGCCGGGAAAGCTGTCCGCAAGTTCCGCTAGCGCAGGCAGGCACCGGTCGTCCCGTTCTACGGCAACGAGCCGCGCACCGGCTCGCAGGATCGCGCGGGTAAGGCCGCCCGGTCCGGGACCAACCTCGAACGCCGGTTGATCCTTCAGCGGGCCGGGAATGGCGGCAATGCGGTCAAGCAACTGTTCGTCCAGCAGGAAATTCTGCCCGAGCGCCTTGCTCGCCTGCAGGCCGTGCGCGGCGATGACTTCACGCAGCGGCGGCAGGACCGGCCGGGAGTCAGATGCCATGAGTAAGTCGCGACCTGGCCGCTTCCGCCGCCATCTTCAGCGCAGCCATCATGGCTCCTGGGTTTGCGCTATCCGTGCCTGCGATCCCGAAGGCCGTCCCGTGATCGGGCGATGTACGCACGATCGGAAGGCCTAAGGTGATGTTGACGCCTTCATCGAAATGCAGCGTCTTGAGTGGGATCAGCGCTTGATCATGATACATGCACAGGACCGCGTCATAGGTTTCGCGCGCTCGCGCATGGAACAGGCCGTCGGCGGCCAGGGGGCCGACTATATTCATCCCTTCCTCGCGAAGAGATTCGATGGCCGGAGTGATGATCTCTATTTCTTCGCGGCCCAGTGCCCCGCCTTCGCCGGCATGAGGGTTAAGCCCGGCGACGACGATGCGGGGACGGGGGATGCCGAAGTTGCGCTTCAGGCCCTTGACCGTAGTCGTTGCGCGGGCGCGGATGAGGTCGATTGTCAGGGCGGACGGCACCGCGGCAAGCGGAATGTGGATCGTGACCGGCACCACCTTTAGCGATGGCCCAGCGAGCATCATCACGGCGTTGTGGGGCGCAACACCACAGCGTTCAGCCACAAATTCGGTCTGGCCCGGATGAGTGAAGCCGACGCCGTAAAGCTGTTCCTTGCCCACTGGGGCGGTGACGATACCGGCGGCGGACCCAGTCCGAGCAAGGCCGACGGCGGCCTCCAGCGCCTGAAAGGCGGTATGCGCGCCATCAACGCTGGGCGAACCTGGAACGATGTCTCCAGCGTCAGCTACCTGGAGGCATGGCAGAGCGGTGTCGAACAGCGCCACCGCTTCCTGAGGCGTAGTGATGGGAGCCACCGGGCCAGCCCAGACCCGGCGCAGGGAGGCGGCATCGCCCACCGCGAAAAAGCTGGGCAACCCGCGTGCTTTACGCATCACCCAGCTTTTTGCCACGATTTCGGGGCCGATGCCGGCAGGATCGCCCAGCGGTACGGCGAAGGGCGCCAGCTCCGGTCGAGCCGGGGCTGGATCAGTTATAGTCGATGACGGCATCGCGGCGAAGGTCACGCAGATAGATGCGGGCGCGCTTGTTGACCCGTTCTTCTTCAAGCTGTGCCATAATCTGTTCCGCATTGGGTGCTGCGCCGTCGCTGGCTTCGTCACGACCGCAGACGACCAGCACGCGCACGCCGTCGTCGACCGAACCGAAGGGCGGCGTTGCTTCACCAACCTGCAGGCCCAGAAGGATGTCCTGCAACTGCGGGGGAAGGTCACGCACCTTCACATTGTCATTGTCGACAACGTCGGCGCCGATCTTGCCGCCCAGCTCGTTGGCCTGGCCGCAGCCCTTGATCGCTTTGGTTTGAGCGGCGAAGCTTGCGGCGCGGGCGCTCGCCTGCTCCTTGCTGGTGCCTGCGGGGAAGCTGATCGACAGCTGTTTGAGGCTGAGCAGGGAATCGCGCGGGTCGGCGGTCAGCACCTTGCGCTTGTCCATGACATAAATGACGGAGACGCCGCCGGGAACGGGGATGGGCCCGGCAAGCTGCCCCACCTGCATTTCGTCGGCTGCCTTGGCGAGTTCATCGGGCAGCTGCGCGGGGCGGACCCAGCCAAGGTCGCCACCGACCGCTGCGGTCGAGGCCTCGGAGAACTGGCGCGCATAGGCGGCAAAGCTGCCCCCCTGCTGGATCTGTTGAATGATGTTGCGGGCGTTAGAGACGATCTGGGCCTGATTTTCCGGTGTTGCGGACAGGTAGATTTCCCCGATCCGATATTCATCGCTCCCCTTGGCGGCATTCATGCGGTCGACAACGGATTTCACCTCGTCGGCCGACACATTGACGAAGGGCTGGATGTTGCGGCGGAGCAGGCGGCTCCAGGCCAATTCGCCTTCGATCTGGCGCCTGATGCTGGCAGGTGCGCTACCCTGGGATCGCAGATATTGGTCGAACTGGGCGGGCGACTGACGGAAATTGGCCGCGACCCTTTCATAGCTCTGGTCAACCTCCGCCTTGTCGATCCTGATGTCGTGCGCAGCGGCTTCCTGGATCTGAAGGGTTTCGTCTATCAGGTTGCGCAAAACCTGGACGCGCAGACGTTCCCGCTCCTCGGCCGAAACCTTGCCACCATTGGCAGCGATGATGAGGGCGAGGCGTTGGTCGACGTCCGTGCCGGTAATGATGCGGCCGTTGACGATGGCCGTTGCCTTGCGGACATTCGGGTCACTCTTGCCAAAGACGGTCATGTCCTTGGGCAGGTTCAGCTGCTGTGCCGCGATGCCGTTATCATCGTCATTGACGGTCTGCGCGGTCACGGCATTGCTGAATGACCCCATAAGGATCGAGGACAGGAGCAGGGCGCGCGCGCCGGTCCGAAGGGATTGTCCAAGGCGGGAAGGCATGGGAACGACAGGCTGCATCGTCGGGAAAACTCTCCATTACGGTCCGACGCTGATGCGACGGTCCGCCTTAACCGGTCCTGAGCGGCAGCGGCGGAGGCTGATCCTTATATGCCGATATTGCGAAAAGCCAGCCGTAGTTGGAAGCTGTTGCCCTTTCGCGCGTCGCCAATCGCCAGATAATCACGCCGCCAGGTCAGCCCAAGCGTCAGGCAATCGTCCTCGTAGGCGACGCCGAGTCGATGACGGACGGGTTCGAAGCCGTCGGACGCGCTGAGCGGATCTTCCTTCCGATCGGTCAGGTTGACGACCGTGGAGCCAAAGACGGACCAGAAGCGCGCGAACTGCACCCGGCCGCCGAAGCGCAGTTCCTCACGGTCCTGAAGATCCTCAAGGCCCGACGCGGCGTTGCGGTTGAGACGGAGATAGCCGACCATCGCGTAGGTCTTTCGACTCCCGACGGTGGCGTCGATTTCGTTACGGCGCACGGAGAAACCGTCCTTGTCCAAACGAAAACGATGGATGAAGCTGACAAAGTCGCGGAAGCGGACAGTGGTGCGGCCGACGATATCGGACATGCGGTCGGACAGGCCGGTGCCGTCGGGCAGGATGCTTTCGCGATTGTTCAAGCGGTAGCTTTGACCGACTACGCTTTCCAGCGACAAGCCAGGGAGAGAGAGGCTGTATTCCAACCCATAGGTAATGCGCGTCGAATCTTCGAACCGGTCATAGCCAGCGAAGCGGTTAAGCGCGAAGAGGTTGCTGTCTTCCAGGTCGATGGCGCGCGCATCTTCGTTGGGGACCGACAGGTTCGCGAGCTTCGGTGCAGCCACGATCTGCACGCGGGGCGCGATCCTCTGTATGCCGCCAAACGCTTCGCCTATGAAGGGCCAGCGCATATCGACGGCTGCGGCCGCAATGCCGCGCGCCTGCCAGCCCGGATCGCCCGCATAGCTCGCGACGGTGTTCAGGTCATTGTCGCTGCTGTGGTAGACGTCGCCGCGCAGATAGGTGGTAAATGTCACCTCCTGCCCCATGCCCGTCAGCTTGCGCAGATTCCATTCGAAGGCGGCGAAGGCGCGCTGCGTATCCTCTCCATGCGTGCGGGTTATGGCAAGGCTGTTCGCCTGGAGCTGGATGCGGCCACCGAGCAGCGGATCGAGGAGGCGCAGGCGGTAGTCGATGACGGGCAGGGCGATCGGTGTCTGGCCCTGAGAATCGCCGAGGCGCAAGGTCTGGACTGCCCAGCCCGCGATCGAGAAGTAGCTGTTCTCGCCGATGCGCTGCGCGCCGAGGGTCGAACGCAGCCGGTCGTCGCGGCTGATGTCGTAACGGCGCAGGAAGGTGCGGTCGCTTGCCGCGCGAAGCGATCCGTTGATGCTCCATTCCGGCGTAAGCTGCATGCCGCCGGTTGCGTCCAGATAGCCGCGGAAGTCCTTTTCCGATGCGGCAGGGCCGGTTGCGGTCGGCAGAGAACTGCTGGCGTCAATGCGCCGCGCATGGGTGGCATAGCCGGTAATCTGATAGGCGCCGCGGTCCCAGCGATGCCGGAAATTCGCCTGCAGCATAGGCAGCGTCTTGGAATAGACGTGCGGCGTGATGGTCAAATCGCGGTTCGGCGCCAGCTTGATATAATAGGGCAGGGCGATCTCGATGCCGTTATTACGGTCGTATCGCAAGTTCGGCACCAGCAATCCCGATCCTCCCGCATCGCCGACCGGGTGCGAGAAACCGGGCAAGGGAATAAGCGGCAGCCCGAACACTTCCACGCTGGCATTGCGATATCGCACGCGCGCAGCGACTGGGTCATAGACGACCTTCACCGCCTTGATTTGCCAGGTGGGCTCCTTGGGGCAGCCATCGCTATCCTCGACGCTACAGCCGGTATAAGCGGCCTTGTGCAGCGTGTAGACCCCGTTTGCCCGAACGCCCTGCACCGCCGCCAGCCTGCCGCCGGACTCGAGGACCAGCAGCATATTCTCGACCGTGCCGTCCTTCAGCGTGTCGGTCACCTGAAAGCGGTCGCCATAAGCGATGTTGCCTTCAGGATCGGTGGCAGAGACATTGCCGCGTGCTTCCACCTCGCCGGTCGTCCGGTTCCAGACCACCTCATCCGCCCGCAACTGGTTGCCCTGCCGCAGCAATTGGACATTGCCGCTGGCCGTCACGACCTCCGTATTGCTGTCATATTCGAGGGCGTCGGCGGAAAAGCCGATCTGTTCGTCACTGGTCGGTACCGGCGCATCGGGCGCGCTGACCGTTGCCTGCGGCGTTTGCAGGTCCTGGGCGAGAGCATGGGGGGTCGCAGCCAGGCAGGCAGTGGCCGCGCTTGCCGCCAACATATGTTTCAGACGCGAGGTACGGGAGGAATTTTGCAAGGAGATCGTGCCTCTTCAGGGGCGCTTCGTTGCCCGCCTATCGCACTGCTTTGCGCGCGCCGCAATCTTTCGTCACGCTTCTTTTGCTGGAAATCGGTCGAACGGCTTTGCCAGATGGGGGAAGCGACATTATCTGGCATGGAGCGCTGGCAGCGCCCATGATCATAAGAGCAGATAGAAGGACCCTTGATGGAAATTGCATTCGCCCCGGTGCGTCCCGACGCCGACACCCTGGTCTTTGCCGTTCCCAAGGGCGGTTTCGATGCGTTGCCGATCTCTGCAGCGGCGACCTTGGCAGCAGGCGCAGCGGCCGCGCGCTTCACGGGCGAGGCAGGGGTGAGCTTTGAAAGCTTTGCCGAAGAAGGCGGCAAGGTGCTGCGGATCGTGCTGGTGGGCACCGGCGGCGGAAGCGAGACCGATTTCGAACGCGCAGGAGCGGCGCTGACGGCGCGCCTGCTGACCAGTGGTGCGAGCCATGCGGCAGTTGAGTTCTTTGGTGGAGCAAGCGGTGAAAAGGCGGCTCACTTCGCATTTGGCGCGCTGCTCCGTGGGTGGCGGATCGACACCTACCGCACGCGGCAGCCGGAAAAATCAAAGCCGACATTGACGAAGCTGTCGATCGTCGCAAGCGGCGCGGATGCGGAATGGCAGCGGCTTTCGGCTGTTGCGGAGGGCGTGGCCTTCACCCGCGAGCTCGTGTCCGAGCCCGCCAACATCCTCTATCCGGAAAGCTTCGTGGAGCGCTGCCGTCATCTGGAGCAACTGGGCGTCAAGATCAGCGTGCTCGACAAGGCCGCCATGGCGGAACTCGGCATGGGTGCGCTGCTCGGGGTGGCGCAGGGCTCTGTGCGTGAGCCGCGCCTGTTGGCAATGGAGTGGGACGGCACGGGCGGTGCGAGCGACAAGCCCGTCGTGTTCGTGGGCAAGGGCGTTACGTTCGACACGGGCGGCATTTCATTGAAGCCCGGCGCGGGCATGGAAGACATGAAGTGGGACATGGGCGGCGCAGGCGCCGTTGCGGGCGCGATGAAGGCGCTGGCAGGGCGCAAGGCCAAGGCGCGCGTCGTTGGCATCTGCGGCCTTGTGGAGAATATGCCGGATGGCAATGCGCAGCGGCCAGGCGACATCGTCACCTCCATGTCGGGGCAGACGATCGAGGTCATCAACACCGACGCGGAAGGACGCCTGGTGCTGTGCGACGTCATCACCTGGGCACAGAAAACCTACGCGCCCGAGGTCATCATTGATCTCGCGACGTTGACTGGTGCGATGATCGTGGCGCTTGGCGATCAATATGCGGGGCTTTTTGCCAATGATGAAGGGCTGGCGGAAGATCTGCTCGCAGCGGGCAAGGCGGCTGGCGACCAACTGTGGCGCTTCCCGCTTGGGGACGCGTACAACAAGCTGATCGACAGCCCGATCGCCGACATGAAGAATATGGGCGCGCGCTATGCCGGATCGATCACTGCCGCCCAATTTATCAAGCGCTTCGTCGATGATGGGGTGAAGTGGGCGCATCTGGATATCGCGGGCATGGTCTGGGCCGACAAGCCCGGCGCGACTTGGGATAAGGGTGCCACCGGCTATGGCGTGCGTCTGATCGATCGGCTGGTGGCGGACAAGTACGAACGCTGATGCAGGTCGACTTCTACCAGCTCAGCCGCGATCCGGTGGACCGGCTACTCCCTGCCATAGCGGCACGCGTGCTCGGTCTTGGTGAACGGCTCCTGGTGGTCGCACAGGAAGAGACGGAGCTTGACCGCATCTCGGCGGGTCTTTGGAACGGGCCGCCTGAAAGCTTTCTGGCTCATGGCCGGACGGGGGAGGGGGCGGAAGCTGTGCAACCCATTCTCCTGGCGCAACATTGCAGCGCTACCAATGGTGCAAGGCATATCGCGATTGCCGATGGGCTTTGGCGCGACGAAGCGTTGGAATTCGAGCGCGCCTTCTATTTCTTCGATTCGCTAACCGTTGACGGCGCGCGGGAAAGTTGGCGTGCCCTGTCGAAGCGCGAAGGGGTGGAGCCTCGGTTCTGGCGGCAGGAGCAGGGAAGGTGGGTGCAAGGGCCCTGAGCCTGAAGCGGCATCGACGCCCCCTTGCAGTGCAGGACGGCGCGGTCTAAAGGGCGCGCCAATTCCAACCATCCGGAGCTTTTGAGCCTTATGGCCGTAACCCGCACCTTTTCGATCATCAAGCCTGATGCCACGCGCCGCAACCTGACCGGCGCCGTGACCAAGAAGCTGGAAGAAGCGGGCCTGCGCGTCGTCGCGTCCAAGCGCATCCGCATGAGCCGCGAGCAGGCCGAAGGCTTCTATGCCGTCCACAAGGAACGCCCTTTCTTCGCTGACCTGGTCGCCTTCATGATTTCCGGCCCGGTTGTCGTCCAGGTGCTGGAAGGTGAAGACGCCGTGAAGCGCAACCGCGACATCATGGGTGCCACTAACCCCGCTAACGCTGACGAAGGCACGATCCGCAAGGAATATGCCGAATCGATCGAAGCCAACTCGGTGCATGGTTCGGACAGCGAAGAAAATGCCGCGATCGAGATCGCTTATTTCTTCAAGCCGGAAGAAATCGTCGGCTGATCTGCTGGATCGGTTATGACAAGGGGCCGGGAGCAGATGCTCACCGGCCCTTTCTTTTTGGGAGCGCTTCTGGACGAGGTTTCAATGCGAGAGCGGCGGTGCCTCGAATCGATCGATGACCCACTCTTCCGCTTGTGCGCCGCCAATCCATTCCTGCATCCAGGGATGTCCTATCACCGCCTCCATGTACGCTTCGGCGAAGCGCGCGACCGGTAGCTGGTAGGTGATGAAGCGCGTGACGACCGGCGCGAACATCACATCCGCAGCGCTGAATTCGCCGAAGAGAAAATCGCCCGTGCCGCCATAGCGGGCGCGGGCCTGGGCCCACAGTTGCATGATGCGCTCAATATCCTGTGCGACGGCTTCAGAGGGCTGAACGGCATCATAAATCTGGCGGATGTTCATGCTGTGCTCGCGGCGCAGCGCGGCGAAGCTGGAATGCATCTCCGCCGCCATCGATCGGGCCATTGCGCGAGCGGCAGTGTCCGATGGCCAGAATTTATCCCCGCCTGCCTTCTCGTTCAGATATTCGATGATGGCCAGGCTATCCCAGACTACCGTGTCATGACCGTCCCACAAAATGGGCACCTTGCCGGAAGAAGGAGCGAATTCATCGCCCTCGCGCCGCTTCTCCCAAGCCTCGTCATAAAGCGGGACCACGACTTCCTCGAACGGCAACCCGCTGAGTTTGCAGGCAAGCCAGCCGCGCAGGGACCAGCTGGAATATGCCTTGTTGCCTATGAATAGCTTCATCATTGCCCTTCTTTAGACGGGCGATGGAAGGGAAGTCGAGAGCTAGCGGGCGGCGCATCCGGCGCACTTTCTATATCAGCGGTAGAAAATCCTGCGCGCGGGGCTTGGCTGCATCATCGGGGTCGTCGTATGGCGCGACGGCGAAGTGGGCGCCGGAGTGGGGGAATTATGGACTGGCTGCATGGCATAGCGGGCCTCTTCGTTGGGATCATGGTCGGCATGACTGGCGTCGGCGGCGGATCGCTGATGGCGCCGATCCTTATCCTGCTGTTCGGCGTATCCCCTGCGACGGCGGTGGGGACCGACCTTTGGTTCGCGGCGATAACAAAGGCAGTAGGCGGCGCGATCCACCACCGGCATGGTGGACCCGATGGCGGGCCGGACTATCTGGTCGTGAAGCGTCTGTGTCTCGGCAGCCTTCCGGCGGCGCTCATTACGCTGTTGATCCTTTCCCAGGCACATCTTGAGCAGATCAAGAGCGGCATCGTTACCAGCGCGCTGGGCGGGGTGCTGATCGCAACGGCGATAGCGACCCTGCTGCGTGGCCAATTTCACCGCTGGGCGTTGGCGCGTCGCGTTGGTACGGCGGACCGCTTCATGCGCTGGCAACCCGCGCTGACGGTTGCCGCGGGTGCGCTGCTGGGCGCGATGGTCACGCTGACTTCGGTAGGCGCGGGGGCGATCGGCGCCACGTTGCTCCTTGCACTTTATCCCCTTCGCATGCGGCTGCAGCGATTGGTGGCGACGGACATTGTCCATGCCGTGCCGCTCACCCTGGCCGCAGGGCTGGGTCATTTGTGGATCGGCAATGTGAACGGCGCGCTGCTGCTGAACCTGCTGATCGGATCGATCCCTGGCATCATCATCGGGTCACTGCTTGCCACGCGCGCCTCGGATCGCGTGCTGCAGCCGCTGTTGGCGATCATCCTGGTTCTGGTGGGCTGGCGACTCATCGCCTAAGCAAATGGAACACTTTGGAGGCCCGAGCCGGAATCGAACCGGCGTGCAAGGATTTGCAGTCCTCTGCGTAACCACTCCGCCATCGGGCCTCGGCGTGGGTGGCCGCAAATGTGCGGCTTTTGATCCAAAGTCAAGCGGTGGGGTGAAGGGCGAGACCAAGATTATCATCTCCATTCGTTGAAAGCTGCTTGGCGTGGCTTGTCCCGTGATCTAGAGGTCCCGATAATGTCAGCGCTGTATTGCCACGCCAATACAGTTGTGCCAATCGAGGTAGTATCGTGACCGAGCAGAATTTTTCATCGATGCGGGCCGCAATGGTCGAGAGCCAGCTTCGCACCAGCGATGTTGATGACCAGCGGGTGATTGCCGCGATGGCCCGTGTGCCGCGGGAAGATTTCGTGCCTTTGGAACGCCGAGCGATGGCCTATGTCGACCGTTCGATCCCACTGGCTGATGGGCGTGCGCTCAATCCGCCGCTCGCCACTGGCCGGTTGCTTAAGGAAGCACAGGTGGAGCAGGGCGATCGGGTTCTGCTGATCGGCGCTGCGACTGGATATAGCGCCACGCTGCTCGCCGCCTTGGGCGCGAATGTGACCGCGGTCGAGGCAGAAGATGGCCCGCAAGTGACGGTGGAGGGCGCTGCCATCGTCCGCGGCCCGTTGGCGGCGGGAGCGCCCGATGGCGCACCCTACGATATCCTTTTCATTGACGGAGCGGTGCAGGAAGTGCCCGCTGCGCTGATCGAGCAGCTCGCCGACGGCGCGCGCGTCGTAACCGGTCTGGTCGAGCGCGGTGTTACGCGCCTGTGCAGCGGCCGCGTGGTGTCGGGCGTCCTGGGTCTCGTCAGCCTGACGGACCTTGAGATGGTGGTTCTGCCCGGTTTCGCTGCGCCGGAGCGATTCGTCTTTTAACCGCCCCTGGGGGGAGTCATGACCGCAAAGCAGGTGTTTTTTCGGTGCTCCGCTGCCACCGCTCTGCTGCTCCTGACCGCTGGCAGCGCACAGGCCGAGACGCTTCAGGGCGCTTTGGCGAAGGCTTATCAATATAATCCGACGCTCACCGGGGCACGGGCGCAGCAGCGCGCGACCGATGAGAATGTGCCGCTTCGAAAGGCTGATGGACGGCCTGACATTGGGACCAGTGCCGAATTTCAGGAGTTGGTAGTAAAGCCTGCCCTGGCTTTTCTTGCGCCTGATCGGTCGCTGGTGGGAGGGGCTACCATCAATGTGCCCATTTACCAGGGTGGTGCAGTCCGTAATGGTGTAAAGGCGGCTAAGGTGCGCGTGCAAGCAGGGCAGGCCAATGTGCGTGGGACGGAAGCCTCTATCTTCTCGCAAGTGGTTGGCGCTTATCTGGATGTAATCCGGGATAGCGCGATCGTGTCGCTCAACCTGGCCAATGTCAGTGCGCTTGAGGTCAATTTGCAGGCGACGAGCGATCGGTTTGAGGTCGGCGATCTTACCCGTACGGACGTGGCGCAGTCCGAATCGCGGCTGGCGCTGGCGAGGGCCGATCTTCAAACTGCGCAGGCGAATCTGATCAGCAGCCGTGAAAATTACATAGCGCTGGTGGGAGCGGTCCCGGACAATCTTGAACCGCCGCCGCCGCTGCCCGGCCTTCCGGCCGCCCCCGAACTGGCGGTGCAGGTAGCGCTGGCTGACAATCCTGATCTCGCAGCCGCAAGGAAATCCCGTGAGGCGGCTGGCTATGATGTGCGGGTGGCGAAGGCGGCGGTGCTTCCGACATTGTCGGGTTTCGCCCAAGGTAGCTACACTCATTATCTGGGATCGCTTAGAGCTTCTGCGGCGCCTGGGGTGCCCGTGGAAGGCCTCTCGCAGACCAACAAGCAGGCTGTGGCGGGCGCGACGCTGCGTCTTCCTCTCTATCAGGGTGGTCGCCCCGGAGCACAGGTGCGCCAAAGCCAGGCACTGCAATCGCAGTCGATCGAGCAAGAGATCGAGGTGGAGCGAAGCGTCGTCGCCCAGACCAGGTCCGCCTACGCAAGCTGGCAGGCGTCTTTGCAGAGCATCGAGTCCAATCAGAAGGCGGTGGAAGCGGCCAATCTCTCTCTGGAGGGCGTGCGGGCGGAAAATTCCGTGGGCAGCCGGACCATCCTGGACATCTTGAACGCCGAGCAGGAGGCGCTCAGTGCCAGGGTCCAGCTCGTATCGGCTCGGCGCAACGCTTATGTGGCAGGCTTTAGCCTGCTCGCAGCGATGGGGCATGCGGAAGCGGATGACCTGAACCTGGAAACCGGCGCGCTTTACAACCCCATGGTTAATTATGAGCGGGTCAAGGGCAAGTGGTTCGATTGGGATTTCGATCCCGCCCCCCGACCACAAGCGACTAGAACCGTTGACACGCCTGCACAAACTGCCAATGTGCCCGCTGGGTTGGCGCATCAACCTTAGGTTAACAGGGGCTTTTGATGGGTGACATGAGCAAGGAACCCTCGATGGAGGACATCCTCTCGTCCATCAAGCGCATCATCGCGGAGGAAGGCGAGGAGGCAGCGCAGGCGGCATCACGCCGCGGCAAGTCCGATGCGTCATCCAAGCAGGCGGCCCAAGTCGCCGATCCGGCTGTCGAAGAAGTGCTGGAATTGACTGACGAGCTTGGAGCGGAGGAACCGATGCCTGCCCACAAGACCGCTGATGCCTCGCGAGTGGAGTTGGCCGGGGATGACAATTCCATCCTTTCGGTCGAAAGCGAGGTGGCGGCGCGCCATTCTCTCTCGACCCTCTCATCCATGTTGGTGACACCGAAGGACGGTGAGGACAATACGCTGGATGGCCTGGTGCGTTCGATGCTGAAGCCGATGTTGAAGGAATGGCTGGACGCTCGTCTTCCCGCGCTGGTCGAGGAAATGGTGGCTAAGGAAATCGCGCGGATCACTGGCCGCTAAATCGCTCGCGCCGTCGCTTCATCACGGCCGGAATTGCTCGGGCACCGAGTTCATGGGTGAGTAAAAGCGCTGGAATGGTCAGGGAAGGGGCATTAAGGCGCCATCCATGACCGAACTGCCCAAGACCTTCGACCCCGCTGAAATCGAATCCCGTTGGTACGCCCATTGGGAGAATAAGGGGCTGTTCCGGCCCGAGCGGCCAACTGCTGAGCCCTTCACCATCGTCAACCCGCCGCCGAACGTGACAGGTAGCTTGCACATCGGCCATGCGCTCGACAATACGTTGCAGGACATCGTCATCCGCTACGAGCGCCTGCGCGGTAAGGATGCGCTGTGGGTCGTGGGCACCGATCATGCGGGCATCGCTACGCAGATGGTGGTCGAGCGGCAGATGGAAGCGCGGCAGGACAAGCGCACCAACTACACCCGTGAGCAGTTCATCGAAAAGGTCTGGGAGTGGAAGGCCGAAAGCGGTGGGGCGATTACGCGCCAGCTTCGACGCCTCGGCTGCTCGATGGATTGGGCCAATGAGCGCTTCACCATGGATGAGGGCTTTTCGAAGGCTGTCGTCAAGGTGTTCGTGGAGCTGCACAAGCGAGGGCTGCTGTACCGCGACAAGAGGTTGGTGAATTGGGACCCTCGCTTCCGGTCCGCGATCTCGGACCTGGAGGTCGAAACGCAGGAAGTGAAAGGCGGCTTCTGGCATTTCCGCTATCCGCTGGCCGACGGTGTGAAGCTTGCCGATGGCGCGGATCATATTGTCGTCGCGACCACACGGCCTGAGACAATGCTGGCGGATATGGCCGTCGCGGTGCATCCTGAAGATCCGCGCTACAGGGATGTCATCGGCAAGGACATCCTCCAGCCGATTACCGGGCGGCGTTTCAAGATCGTGGGCGACGAGCATGCCGATCCGGAACTGGGATCAGGTGCGGTCAAGATCACGCCGGGGCATGACTTCAACGACTTCGAAGTGGGCAAGCGCGCGGGCTTTCGCGCGGCCGAGATGCTCAACATGTTCGATGCCGACGCCAATGTCGTGCAAACGGCGGACGGGCTGATCCCCGAGCGCTTCCTTGGTCTGCACCGCTTCCGCCGTGACGGCGTGGACGGCGCGCGTGAGCTGGTGGTTGCGGAAATGAAGGCGCTGGGCCTGCTGGTCCCGCATGTTTCAAAGAACAAGGACGGCGAGGAAGTCTTTTCCGACGCCGAGCCGCGTGCCATCCAGACGCCGTTCGGCGACCGGTCGGGCGTGGTCATCGAGCCCTGGCTGACCGATCAATGGTATGTCGATGCGGAGAAGCTGGCGCAGGCGCCCATACAGGCCGTGCGCGACGGGCGGATCGAGATCGTGCCCAAGACGTGGGAAAAGACCTTCTTCAACTGGATGGAAAATATTCAGCCCTGGTGCGTCTCTCGCCAGCTGTGGTGGGGGCACCAGATCCCAGCCTGGTATGATGAGGACGGCAATCCTTATGTCGCGGAGAGCGAAGAGAAGGCGCAGGCGCTCGCAGGCGACAAGCTACTGAGCCGGGATCCCGACGTGCTCGATACCTGGTTTTCCTCCGCGCTTTGGCCCTTTGGCACGCTGGGCTGGCCCGAGCAGAGCGAAACGCTGTCCCGTCATTATCCTAACGATCTGCTGATCTCCGGCTTCGATATCCTGTTCTTCTGGGACGCGCGCATGGCGATGCAGGGGTTGGAGTTCATGGGCGATGTGCCATGGCGCAAGCTCTACCTTCACGGACTGGTGCGTGCTGCGGACGGACAGAAAATGTCCAAGTCCAAGGGCAATGTCGTCGATCCGCTGGGCCTGATCGACAAGTTCGGCGCGGACGCACTGCGCTTTTTCATGGCAGCCATGGAAAGCCAGGGCCGCGATGTGAAGATGGATGAGAAGCGGGTCGAGGGCTATCGCAACTTCGCGACGAAGCTGTGGAACGCGGCGCGCTTTCTCCAGTCCAATGGCGTCACGGCGTCGGACTCGCATGAAGCGCCCCATGCCGAGGCGCCCGTCAATCGCTGGATCATCGCCGAAACAGTGGCGACGGTCCAGGCCATCGACAGCGCGATGAATGAACTGCGCTTCGATGCGGGGGCGAACGCGATTTATCATTTCGTGTGGGACCAGTTTTGCGATTGGTACATCGAACTTACCAAGGGTTCGATGGATGCGGAAACGAAGGCAGTCGCGGGCTGGGCGTTCGATCAGATCCTGGTCATGTTGCATCCATTCATGCCCTTCATCACAGAAGAGCTGTGGAACCTGACCGGTAGGCGCGAAACCGAGTTGATCATCGCCCGATGGCCGCAGGCGCTCTACGCCGTCGATAGCGAGGCGCAGGCGGAGATCGATTGGCTGATCCGCCTGATCAGCGCGATGCGCACGGCGCGTACCGAATTGAACGTCCCGCCGGGCGCCAAGCTGGCCGTGGTCGTGCATGATGCGTCGGATGAGACACGCCGCCGCATCGACAGGCAGGGTGCTGCGCTGGCCCGGTTGGGCCGCGTCGAAAGCCTCTCCTTCGGTGATGCCGTCACCGGCGGGGCGGCGCAGATCGTCGTGGACGAAGCGACATTCATCCTACCCCTCGAAGGCGTGATCGACATTGAAGCTGAAAAGGCGCGCTTGGCCAAGGCGTTAGCCGCCGCCGAAAAGGAACGGGATTCGCTGTCCGGGCGTCTTGCCAATCCAAGTTTCGTGGAAAAGGCAAAGCCCGAAGCCGTGGCCAAAGCGCGCGAGGATCATGCGGAAAAAGCCGCAGAGGCGGAAAGGCTGGCGGCTGCGCTGGACCGGCTCGCCTAAGCCGTTGATGATACGGCGACGAATGGGGAGCGGCGCAGAATGGTGACAGCAAAGCGCGAAGCGAGAGACCTGGTCAGCGGACCTATCGCGTCGTCTTTGCTGTTGTTCGCCATCCCTACCCTGGCATCCAATGTGCTGCAGTCGCTGAACGGATCGATCAACGCAATCTGGGTTGGGCGCTTTCTAGGGGCGCAAGCTCTTGCCGCTACGGCCAATGCAAACATCACGATGTTCCTGATGTTTTCTATCGTGTTCGGCTTCGGCATGGCTTCTACGGTCGTGATTGCACAAGCGGCGGGGCGCGGTGACCTTGATGCCGCTCGTCGGTCATTCGGGTCAGCCACAGGCTTTTGCACCATATTGGGCACAGTCGTGGCAGCGGCAGGGTGGGCCCTCTCGCCTGCGATGCTCCGCCTGCTGGGGACGCCTGTGGAAGCGTTCGACATGGCGCTGACTTATCTGCGTGTGATCTTCATCGCGATGCCGGCAACGCTGATCAGCGTCATGATGATGATGGGTTTACGGGGTGCCGGCGACGCGCGCACGCCTCTTGTCTTCATGTTCGTCAGCGTGATTGTCGATCTGGTGCTCAATCCGCTATTCATTCTGGGGCTGGGACCAATCCCTGCCATGGGGATCGGCGGATCGGCTGCGGCGACCGCAGTGGCGGGGATCGTCAGCCTGCTGGGCCTGGTTACCTATGTCTATGCCAAGGATTTGCCGCTCCGCTTGAGAGGCCGGGAAATTCGCTATCTGGTGCCTGCCCCAGACCAATTGAGGGTACTGCTGGGCAAGGGGCTGCCCATGGGCCTGCAGATGATCGTAATGTCGGCTGTCGGTCTGATGATCATTGGCCTCGTCAATCGAGAAGGCTTTATCGTGACCGCCGCCTATGGCGCAACGCAGCAGATATGGACCTATTTGCAGATGCCCGCGATGGCGATGGGTGCGGCAGTCAGCGCGATGGCAGCCCAGAATATCGGTGCGAACCGATGGGACAGGATTGGTCGGATAACGGCTTATGGTCTGGGCTATCTGCTGCTGTTTACAGGGGTGATGATCGGCATCATCCTGCTGTTCCACGCGCCTTTGCTGTCTCTTTTTCTTGGCGAGAACAGGGCGGCCATCGATGCCGCATGGAACATGCAGCTGCTGGCGACGTGGAGCTACCTGCTGTTCGGAGCCACGATGATCCTGTTTGGCGTCATGCGGGCCAATGGCGTGGTCATCAGGCCATTGATCATCCTCGTCATCACACTCTTTGGCGCAAGGCTTGGCTTCTATTACTTCGCCTACCCCTATCTGGGCGCGAACGCATTGTGGTTGAGCTTTCCGGTGAGCTCGGGATTGTCCTTCCTCATTGCGGGGATTACTTATCTCCATGGCGGCTGGCGAAAGGCGAAGTTGCTCGTTCCCGTGCACGAGGAAGAATGCCGGGAAAGCGTGAGTGCCGAAAGTGAGCCCGCAGGCCGGTTTGCACCGGCGGGTTGACGATCAGCGGCCCTGGCTGCGCCAACGCGTGATTGTGCGATCGAGTATGTCGGCTTCCCCGCCAGACTGGCGCCACAGGTTCGTGAAGCTCGGGTCGCCGGATGCCGGGCGCCGTTCTTCTTCTAGATTGTCGAGCGCAACGCGGATCGGTACGGCCACGCCTTCGCCGCAGATGATCGCTTCCCGGTTACGCAGGGCCGGGATGGAATCAAGGAAACCGCGCGCGCCTTCCGGCATGGCGGCCCTCACGAACGCCTGATCTCGGTCGTTGTTGAGGCGCATGGAAATGATCGTGCCGCACTGCGACAGCACGCCTTCGGCAAGGTCCGACGGACGCTGCGTGATAAGGCCTAGCGAGACGCCATATTTGCGGCCTTCTTTCGCGATGCGCTCCAGGATGCGGCGGACGGCCTGACCATTACCCGTCGTCGTGCTGGGAATGTAGCGGTGCGCTTCTTCACAAACGAGAAGGATCGGCCTCTGTGCCTCATCCCGTGCCCAGATCGCATAGTCAAACACAAGGCGCGACAGCACCGACACAACTACCGACGTGATGTCCGAAGGCATGGCGGAAACGTCGATGATCGAGATGGGCTTGCCACCTGAAGGCAGGCGAAAAATTTTTGCCAGGAATTCCTGCATCGTGTCCGCGACGAGCATCCCGGAGAACATGAAGCTGTATCGCGGATCTGCCTTGATCTCATCGATCTTGGTTTTCAGGCGCATATAGGGAAGGGCGCCCGTTCCCTTGTCGAGCTTCCCCATCTCATTTTGCAGGATGCTGGTGAGATCGGACAGCAGATAGGGAATGGGCGAGTCGACGGTCAATCGGCCAAGGCTTTCCGCCAGCCGGTTCTTGTGACGCGCGGCCAGCAGGCATTTGGCCAGAATGTCGCAATCGACCGTGCGGTCAGACCCTTCGGACGTGACGAACACCTCGCAATGTTCTTCGAAGTTCATCAACCAATAGGGTAGCGCAAGATTGCCAACGTCGAAGACCGCGCCGTTCTGGGCAAAGGCCGCGCCATATTCGCCGTGGGGGTCGACCATCACGATATGGCCTTCGGGAGAGAGGTCGCAAATCCGGTGGAGGATGAGGGCCGCGCTCGTCGATTTGCCGGTACCGGTCGATCCCAGCAAAGCGAAATGCTTGCCCAGCATGGAGTCCACATAAAGCGCGGCGCGAGTGTCGGTGGTGGGATAGACTGTGCCGATCTGCACATGCGGCCGATCATCGGCGGCGTAAATCTGCTGCATGTCCGCGCTTGATACGGCGAAGATCTCAGCGCCTGGAGCCGGGTACCGGGTTACGCCACGGCGGAAGCGATGGATGTGCCCGGTGACATCGTCCTCATCCCCTTCTCCAAGGAAGTCGACATCGGCGACGATGAGACCACGGTCTTGGCGATCAAGAGCCATCGAACGGACGCTGGCGACCAACCATGCGTTACCGACGCGCATCTTGATCTGACTGCCGACCTGCCCCGCCATTGCTGTGCAAGGATCGTGGTCGTGCGCCAGCGCTGCTATCGACGCTGCGTCGATCAGCACTTTGGAACTGGAGCCGGCAATCTGGAATACAGCGCCGATGGCGGCGCCCAGCGAAGACCGCGTAGAGCCATGCGTGAATTCGGCAGCTCCTGGCATGTGGCTCATACGCCCCCCTGAAATTCTATGCCCGGCGCGCGAGGCCGGAATTTGGTTCGGCCTTTTAACCCGATAGAGGTAAAGAAAAGGCTTATCCGAAATGGCTTGGATAAGCGGCTTTTCATACCCTTCGGCCTCGGTATCACCACCTTCTGCCGTGGGTCACCCCTTCCGCTCTGGTAAGAATCGTTAGCTGTGCGTATCGGACTTCCAACTGCCGTATGTTCAGGATGTGCCTTTGACCCTATTGATGACGGCCGACGCGGCGCGCCGATCCGATGCGATTGCCATAGCGCGCGTGATTTGCATTTTGGGCGTGGTTTACGTGCATGCCTGGACGGGCCTCAACGGACATGACCTGGAGATCCTCCGTGGCACTCCGCAGGAAAATCTGCGGTGGCTGCTGATGGAGATATTCGGCCGCAGCGCCGTGCCGTTGCTGGGCGTCATTTCCGGCTGGCTCGTAGGCGGGTCGTCGCGAACGCAAAATTGGTTACGCCATGTGGGCCAAAAGGCGCGAACCATCCTGCTGCCCATGATCTTGTGGAATGGCCTCGCCATCCTGCTGGTGTCCGGCTCGGCCTGGTTTCTGGGGCTGTCAGCTCCCGTGCCGGCTTCCTTCGATTGGCTGTTCCAGGAACTGTTCATCGTAAGCCGCAATCCCGACATTAATGTGCAGATGCCTTTCCTGCGCGACCTCTTCCTGTGCATGGTCTTTGCGCCGCTGCTCGTTCGCCTTCCTAACCGTTGGTTGATTGGGGTGGCGGTGATGGCCGCCACGGCCCAGATTGCGGGGTTGGGGGCTCCGATCCTGATGCGTCCGGCCATCCTGTTCTTCTTTGTCATCGGGATGGTCGCCCGCCGCATCGGGCTCGCAGACAAGATCGCCGCACTAGGCTGGATCGCGGCGGCGACACCATTTCTCCTGCTCATGACAGTGCAGCTTCATTTTTCCCTGAAAGCCGGGCAAGGGGCGGGTGTCGGCGTAGCGATGCT
Source organism: Pseudomonadota bacterium (assembly GCA_023433445.1). GTDB lineage: Bacteria > Pseudomonadota > Alphaproteobacteria > Sphingomonadales > Sphingomonadaceae > Sphingobium. Next base: position 49,770 of record JAEZCS010000007.1, read on the forward strand.
CGACCTTGCGGTGCGTGTCGCGGCTGCCACCTGCTTCTGGCGGCTATCCTGGGCGCTGGCTGCCAGCCCACTCCGTGAGATTTTGTTGAGGATCGAACCGTTCGCATTCCTCATCTTCTGCTCGCACCTGATCCTGATCTGGTTGGGCGGACCAGTGCTGGGAGTATTATTTGGAAAGCTTGGATCGCCTTTCTACCCGGCCTATCTGCTGATCCAGCCGCTATTGGTGCTGGTCGCCGTCCTGTTGTTGGGTTCGCTGCTCACTCGTACCTGGCCCAGTCTTGCCAAGCTGCTGAGTGGTGGGCGGCTGCAAGGCGCGTCAGCACTCAACTGATAGCCGTAGCGGCGGACATAGCGATTTCGAGGCTGCGCTTACGGGCTTCGAAATCGTAAATCTGGCCGCCAAGGATCAATTCGTCCACGCCGGTACGATCGATGAAGGCGGCGAGATCCTGCTCGACCCTGTCCTGCGTCCCGATCGTCGTGGCGCTAAGGACATCCGACAACATCGCCTGTGCGCCGGGCGGCAAGCTTTCGAAATAGCCGGGCACAGGCGGCTGCAACTTGCCCGGCCGTCCGGTGCGCAGGCGCACGAACGCCTGCTGCATCGAAGACGCGAGCAGTCGCGCCTCGTCCATGCTGTCGGCGGCGAATATATTATAGCCCGCCATGACATAGGGACGGTCGAGTTGGGCAGAGGGCCTGAAGTCTCGCCGATAAACAGCGATCGCTTCATCAAGTGCGCCCGGAGCGAAATGAGAAGCGAAAGCGTAAGGCAGGCCCAGAGCAGCGGCGAGTTGAGCGCCATAGAGGCTGGAGCCCAGGATCCACAGCGGCACATTTTCGCCGGCACCAGGCGTCGCCTGAAAACCAAGCCGTGCGTCGCCAGCGAAATAAGCCTGCAACTCCATCACGTCGCGGGGGAACTCATCCGGTCCGCCAGAAAGCGTGCGTCGCATGGCTTGAGCGACGCGCTGGTCAGATCCGGGCGCGCGGCCTAATCCAAGATCGACGCGGCCGGGGAAAAGCGCGGACAGCGTGCCGAATTGCTCGGCTATCAGCAAGGGCGCATGGTTGGGCAGCATGATGCCGCCAGAGCCAATGCGGATCGTGGATGTTGCATGGCCGATATGTGTCAGCACGACCGACGTCGCCGCTGAGGCTATGCCGGGCATCCCATGATGTTCCGCGACCCAATAGCGATGGAAACCTAGGTTTTCAGCGTGGACAGCGAAAGCGGCAGCGTTGGAAAGGGCTTCCCTGACCCCACTTCCTTCGGTGACGGGGACGAGGTCGAGAACAGAAAAACGGGTCATAGCCTCCATATGGGGCGCTGATCCGTTTTATTTCAATACTAGATGTGCAGCCGATCAGGCCATGCGGCCGAAGCCTGCCGACGGGCCATCGCTGCGGCGGCCGAAGGTGGCGGGGCGACGTGCTACCAACGGATTGGAGTCACGATCGAGGATGGACATGGTTTCGGAGAAGCAGGGCCGTAGAGCGACGACAACTTCGATCAACTCATCAGGCCCTTCGCGTGTCTCGACACAGCGCCGAGCGACCATTTCGATGCGTTCGGCCATGCTGCTCAGCCGATGGGCTCCGAATTGGGCTGATTCGCCCTTCAGCGTGTGCGCCGGAGTCACAAGAGCGACGGCATTGCGTTCGCGAATGGCCTGCTCGATTGCGCTGATGGCTTTCCCGCCATCTTCGCGAAAATAGCTCAGGATGCGGACAAATGCGCTGCCCAGCTCTGCTCTGGACTTGGCCAGATCTGCCTGATTGACCAGTTCTGCCTCTTGATATGACACGGCGCCACACTCCTTGTTTGGCCTAAGAGTAGAAGGAGTGCGTAAACAGCAGGTTAAGCGGTAGCACCAGAACCGTGCAAGCTTCAGGAATGGCGTGACAATTCGAACATATCTGGACCGGTTGCGGCAAAGCTCCACCCATGCTGCCGGGTGAGTGCCTCCAGTTCGCGGGCGGCATTGGGGTCGTCCGCTTCCACCCTGACCAGATCGGCAGTCCGCATGGCCCGGGCGGCACGCAGCGCAGGCCAGGGGCATTTCATTCCCTTGGCCTGCACGTGCGCCGGATCATTTGGTGGCATAGGGGTTTCGCGCGCTGCGCAAGGTCAGGCGTACGGGCACGGCGCCGAAGCCAAGCTCCTTGCGAATGCCGTTGACGAGATAGCGCCGATAGCTTTCGGGCAGCTCGTCCAGGCGCGTGCCGAACAGCACGAAGGTTGGAGGACGGGTCTTATTCTGCGTGATGTAGCGCAGCTTGATCCGTTTTCCGCCCGGCGCGGGTGGTGGATTTGCCTCCAGGGCACGTTCGAACCACCGGTTGAGAATGCCGGTGGAGACACGTTGCGACCATGCCGTGCGCGTTTCGAAAGCGACGCGGATGAGGTCGTCCAATCCTTTTCCGGTTGCTCCGGAGACGGTCATGATCGGAACGCCGCGTATTTGTGCGAGGCCGTCGGAGAGCGCCTGCTTGATGCCCTGATAAAGGGCCGAGCCATTTTCAACCGTGTCCCATTTATTGAGCGCGACGACGAGGGCGCGGCCTTCTTCCAGCACCTTGTCGGCGATGCGCAGATCCTGCGCTTCAAGACCGCGCGTGGAATCGAGCAGAAGCACCACGACTTCGGCAAAGTTCACAGCGTTCAGACCGTCCGAAACCGCGAGCTTTTCAAGCTTGTCCTGTACCTTGGCCCGCTTGCGCATGCCGGCGGTGTCGATCAAGCGAACGGGGCGTGGGTCGGCATCCTCGTCGCGAGGATCGGCCCATATCCAGTCTACCGCGATGCTGTCTCGGGTGATGCCTGCCTCAGGGCCGGTCAGCAGACGATTTTCGCCCAGCAATCGGTTGATGAGGGTCGATTTGCCCGCGTTGGGGCGGCCTACGATGGCGAGCTTGAGGGGGGCGGCCTCAAGGTCTGCCTCGCTGGGTTCAGCCTCCTCTTCTTCTTCCTCTTCCTCACGGTCGATATAGGGGAGGAGCGCCTGGAAGAGGTCGGCCATGCCTTGGCCATGTTCGGCCGACAGCGGGACAGGCTCGCCCAGGCCGAGGCTGAATGCTTCCATGACACCGTCGGCACCTTGCCTGCCTTCCGCCTTGTTGGCGACGAGCACGACAGGCGCGTCGCCCTCACGCAGCCAGCGGGCGATTTCCTCATCGAGCGGGGTCACGCCCGCCCGCGCATCCATGAGGAACATTGCGACGTCCGCGCTTTCCACGGCAGCCTGCGTTTGCATCCGCATGCGGCCGGGCAGGGTCTGGGGATCTTCATCCTCATAACCGGCT
>JAEZCS010000075.1 GCA_023433445.1 Pseudomonadota bacterium
CCTGATAGGCGCGGCCGCAATGTTCGACGCAATAGGGGAAGCCGGGATTCACTGCTTCGCCACAAAAGTGGAAGTCGGGTTCGCCCGGATGGCCCATCGGCCATTTGCAGATACGCTCGGTCAGGTCGAGCAGCGACGTCTTGCCGGCGATTTCGGCGCTCGGCTTGGCAGGAACCAGGCGGCGCGGTGGCGCGGGCGGGATCGGCGCTTGCTGGTCGCCGGGGCCTTGGCGCAGGAATCCGCCCGGTCCAACCGATATGATGCGCGGTTGCGGCGCGGGGGCAGGGGCGTCCGCGGAAGGTGCAGCAGCAGACTGGGCAGGCGCTGGCGCAGCCGTCGGAGCAGGCCGTGCGGGCGTGGGTGCGCTATGCTGCTGCACGGGCGCGGCAGGCTTGGGCGCTTCGGCTTCCGGCGCGGGCTTCCGAACGGGCGCGGCCTTTTTGGGTGCTTCGTTCGGCCTTACAGGCGATGGGCGCGATTGCAGGCCAAGGCGGTGCGCCTTGCCGATCACGGCATTGCGGCTGACCCCGCCCAGTTCGTCCGCGATCTGGCTGGCGGTCAGGCCTTTTTCCCACATTGCCTTGAGCTGGTCGATACGCTCGTCGGTCCAGGACAATGAATGACTCCTCAAATTCTCTGGCTAGCGCCCTATATGGGACGCGCCTGCACAGGTTAAAGCCCGTGCACAACGCCCTTGCGGCACAACAGACCAGCCGATAGTCGATCGAAGCATGAACGAACAGCCCCAAATTTCCATACCCGCTTCATCGCGGCCCACTTTTCATGAACCGGGTGAGCTTGTCATCCGCAACGTCAATTGGGCGGGCATGCGAGCGCTGTATCGGAAGGAGGTGCGCCGCTTCATGAAGGTGCAGCTCCAGACCATCTGGGCGCCTGCCGTCACGACGCTGATGTTCCTCATCATTTTCTCGATCGCCCTGGGCGGCGCGAACCGGCAGGTTCTGGGCGTCCCTTTCGCGGACTTCATCGCGCCAGGCCTCATGATCATGGGCATGATGAATAATGCCTTTGCAAACAGCAGCTTCTCTTTGCTTGCCGGTAAGATGCAGGGCACGTTGATCGATTATCTAATGCCGCCTCTGTCCAATAGCGAATTGCTGCTCGCTCTGGTCGGCGCGGCAGTGACGCGTGCATTCTGCGTCGGACTCGCCTTGTGGGGGGCGATGGCGCTGTGGCCGGGTGTCCATGTTACGCCAGCGCATCCCTGGGCGATCCTATGGTTCGGCCTGATGGGGGCCGCGCTGACCGCGTTCATTGGTGTGCTGACATCGATCTGGGCGGAAAAGTTCGATCATGCCGCTGCCATCACCAATTTCGTGATCGGGCCGATGACGCTGCTTTCTGGCACCTTCTATTCCATTGATCGGCTGGCGCCGGTCTTCCAGGCGATCAGCCATGCCAACCCGTTTTTCTACGCGATCTCGGGATTCCGCTATGGGTTCGTGGCGGCGGCCGACGGGGATGTCGTGGCGGGGAGCATCATATTGCTGGTGCTCAACATCGCGCTCGCGCTGCTCTGCTATTTTCTTCTGAAGCGTGGTTGGAAGCTCAAGGCTTGATATCAGCCCGATGGCTCAGATGAAGCCCGCTATTAGAGGCACGATCTGGGTAAGGACAAACAGCGCCGCCGCCGCCGTCACCCAATGACGGAGTCGAGGAAGGCCGGTGTGATCCCAGCCTCCCTCGGAACGAATTTTCATCAGATGATGCCCTTGCCGCCTACGCGGGTCAGGGCGAAGCCAGCTGCCTCAGCTTCGCTGCGCGGATAGATGTTGCGCAGGTCAATCAACAGAGGCTTGTTCATCGAACCGGCAAGACGCTTCAGGTCCAGCGCGCGGAAGATATCCCATTCGGTGACGAGCACGAGCGCATCCGCGCCCTTCGCCGCTTCATAAGCATCTTTCGCCATCGATACGTTCTGCATCATCGGCTTGGCGACATCCATGCCTTCTGGATCATAGGCGACGATCCGGGCGCCTGCATCCTCCAGTGCCTGCACGATCGCGAGGCTGGGGGCGTCGCGCATATCGTCAGTGTTCGGCTTGAAAGTGAGGCCGAGTAGCGCGACGGTCTTGCCCCGCGCTTCGCCGTTCAGCGCCTTCACAATCTTCCGCCCCATGGCGCGCTTCCGCAGATCGTTTACCTGCACCACCGTTTCCACGATGCGGATCGGCGTGTCATAATCCTGACCGGTCTTCACCAGCGCAAGCGTGTCCTTCGGGAAGCAGGAGCCGCCATAGCCGGGACCTGCATGCAGAAACTTGCTGCCGATCCGGTTGTCGAGCCCAATGCCGCGCGACACGTCCTGAACCTCGGCGCCGACAGCTTCGCACAGGTCGGCCATCTCGTTGATGAAAGTGATCTTGGTCGCGAGGAACGCGTTGGCTGCATATTTGATCAGTTCGGCCGTACGCCGACCCGTGAACATCACCGGCGCCTGATTGAGATTGAGCGGCCGGTAAATCTGGGCCATCACCGTGGTCGCGCGTTCGTTGCCGGTGGTGCCCACGACCACGCGGTCTGGCCGCTTGAAGTCGCTGATCGCAGCGCCTTCGCGCAGGAATTCCGGGTTCGAAACCACTTGAATATCCATGCCCGGGCGAACTTCATGGATGATCCGTTCGACCTCGTCGCCGGTTCCGACGGGCACGGTGGACTTCGTTACGATAACGGTCGGGCCATCCACAGCTTCGGCGATTTCGCGTGCCGCAGCGTAGACGTAGCTGAGGTCCGCATGGCCATCGCCACGACGCGAAGGCGTGCCCACGGCAATGAAGATGGCATCCGCGCCCTTTACGCCCGCCGCAAGGTCCGTGGTGAAAGTCAGCCGATCGGCAGCGATATTATTCGCCACCAGTTGATCGAGGCCGGGCTCATAGATCGGCATGCGGCCGGACAAGATTGCGTCGATCTTGCCAGAATCCTTGTCGACGCACACGACGTCGTGGCCGAAATCGGCGAAACAAGCCCCTGATACCAGCCCGACATATCCCGTGCCGATCATCGTGATCTTCATAAACTACCCATTGCCTCGTTCGAAAAATGAAGGGTTGACCGCGCCCTAGCATAGGTCATTGCACCTGCGAAAGCGCCCCTCGGAATTACCCCTTGTTCAGGGGATGGTTACGATTTGCTGGCAAGGGGTAGCCTTAAAGGCTCGCATCAAGGGGCGAATATGAAAGTTGCAGTGGTATTCGGGACACGCCCCGAAGCGATCAAGCTGTTTCCGGTTATCCATGCGTTAAGCGCGCGCGCGCAGGTCGATGTGCGCGTGATCGTCACGGCGCAGCACAGGGGTCTGCTGGACCAGGTTCTGGAAATTGCAGGCATAAAGCCGGACATCGACCTGGATGTGATGACGCCGAACCAGACGCTGGATGGCCTGACAGCAAAGCTGATCGTCGATCTGGGCAAAGCGTTCGATGCTGAAAAGCCCGACCGCATAATCGTTCATGGTGACACACTGACGACGATGGTGGCCAGCCTTGCTGCCTATTATCGGCAAATTCCGGTGGCTCATGTGGAAGCGGGGCTACGTAGCGGGGATATTTATCACCCTTGGCCCGAGGAGGTAAACCGGCGGGTGGTCGCTTGCGTAGCCGACATGAATTTCGCGCCGACAAAGGCGGCGGAGGATGCCTTGTTGCGTGAAGGCCGCGATCCGTCCGGCATCCATGTCACGGGCAATACCGTGATCGACGCCCTGCTTGCGACGCGCGAAAGGATTGTCGCCGTGCCCGCGCTTGCGGCTGGACTCGATCAGTTGGCGACACGCTTTGCTGGAAAGCGCATCCTTGCCGTCACGAGCCACCGGCGGGAGAATTTCGGCGGCGGCATGGAGGCGATTGCCCGCGCGATCGCGGACATCGCGGCGCGTCCAGACATAGCGGTGATCTTTCCCGTTCACCCCAATCCCAATGTGCGCCCGATCATGGAGGCCGTTCTTGGCGGATTGCCGAATGTGGCGATGATCGAGCCGCTCGATTATCCTCACTTCGTGCGGCTGCTCGACATGTGCCACTTGGTCCTGACCGATAGTGGTGGCGTGCAGGAGGAGGCTCCGTCACTTGGCAAGCCGGTGCTCGTCATGCGTGAAACGACGGAACGTCCCGAAGGGGTGGCGGCTGGGACCGCCAAGCTGGTGGGGACCGATCGCGCCCGGATCGTTCGCGAGGTCCTGTCGCTGCTCGACGACGAAGCCGCCTACCGGGCAATGGCGCGCGCGCATAACCCCTTTGGCGATGGCCGCGCCTCGGAACGTATTGCAGCCGTGATCGCAACGGGCAAGGCCGCGACGAAAGGGCTCGACGAGGCAGCGTAAAGGATTGGCGCGGCGGCCTTTCGGAACGGGCCGCTAAGCCGCTCTCCTCGTTACCGGAATCTTCAGCTTTTGCCTTCAGAAACAGCGGCAACTGATCGATTTCCAGGATTGAAGCATGCCCATCGACAAGCAGCAGAAGGTTTCCGTCATCGGCCTCGGCTATATCGGGTTGCCGACTGCGGCCCTGATCGCTCGCGGCGGAGCCCAGGTCGTGGGTGTCGATGTCAGTGCGCATGTCGTCGAGACGGTCAATTCAGGCCGCGTCCATATCGAGGAGGTCGACCTTGACGGCCTCGTCCAGGGCGTTGTCGCGCGCGGGAATTTGCGTGCCAGCCTGACGGTTGAACCAAGCGACGTCTTCATCATCGCAGTGCCCACTCCCGTGGCGGAAGATCGCGCGCCCGACATATCCTACGTACTGAACGCGGCGCGGACCGTTGCCGAAGTGCTGAAGGCGGGGGACACTGTCATCCTGGAGTCCACCTCGCCTGTAGGCACGACCGAAGCGATGCGGGATCTGTTCGCGCAGCTTCGTCCTGACCTGAAGATGCCGGGCCCCGGCGCATCGGGTGATGTGGCGATTGCCTATTGCCCCGAGCGGGTTCTGCCAGGTCGCATTCTTGTCGAACTTATCGACAATGATCGCTGCATTGGCGGCATCACGCCACGATGCGCCCGCAAAGCCTTGGCCTTTTACCGCCAGTTCGTGCGGGGCGCATGCATCACCACCAGCGCGCGCGCTGCCGAAATGGTGAAGCTCGTCGAAAACAGCTTCCGCGACGTCAACATCGCCTTTGCCAACGAATTGTCCGTTATCGCCGAGGGGATGGACATCGATGTGTGGGAAGTGATCCGCCTCGCCAACCGCCACCCGCGCGTCAACATTCTTCAGCCCGGACCAGGTGTGGGCGGCCATTGTATCGCTGTCGATCCGTGGTTCATCGTTCATGGAGATCCCGAGAACAGCCGGCTCATTCGTGCCGCACGGGAAGTGAATGACGCCAAGACCGACCATGTCGTTGCCAAGGTTTCGGACCTGATCGACGATTTTGCGGGCGAGGATGTCGCTTGCCTCGGCCTCGCGTTCAAGGCGAACATCGACGATTTCCGGGAAAGCCCCGCCGTCAAGGTGGCTAGCCGCCTCGCTCGCCGCTATGGCCGCCGGATCAAATTGGTCGAGCCCTATGCGGATGCCCTGCCGATGGAATTTGCGGGCAGTGGGGCGGAACTGATCGATCTCGATACGGCCCTGGAACAATGTGGTGTATTTGTCATTCTGGTTGATCATGACATGTTCAAATCAGTTCCGGTGGACGAACGTCTGGGCAAGGCAGTTTACGACACGCGCGGCGTATGGCCTGATCAACCCCGCCGCCTGCCGCACGATCAGCCGGGGCGTATCGCGGTCTGACCGACTGCACATCGTCCCGCCGGCGCATGGCCGTGGTTGCCATGACCATTTCGCCTCGCTAACCCCACCCCAGGCATCCGCCGTCTGGCGCAATGCCTGAAATTTGTGGGGAATTTGTCATCAATGGGCATGCCGACCGACAGGACGCATCAGGCTTTGGGCATCCTGTTCGGCTGCGCCCTGCTTGCCGGATGTGCGACGGGCGAAGATGCCCCGAGCGGGGCTGCGGCCTATGCACTGATGCCTGCCGCCCCGGCGGTTGGGATGGACTATCGCATCGCTCCCGACGACGTGCTGCGCGTGCAAATCTATCATGAGCCCGGACTTTCGTTGGAAGATGCCGAGGTGACTGCCGCCGGCATGATCCGAATGCCGCTGATAGGGGACGTGCCGGTTGCCGGACTATCGGCAGGCGAAGCGTCTGACGTCATCGCGGGAAGATTGGGGGAGCGCTATCTGGTCTCGCCCCAGGTCACCGTCTACGTAAAGAAGGCCGTCAGCCGTCGCATCACGGTGGATGGAGAGGTGAGGGAGCCAGGGCTCTATCCGATCGAAGGGCGCACGGGTCTGCTGCAAGCTGTCGCTCTGGCAAAGGGCCCCAGCCGCCTCGCAAGCCTGAAGCAGGTCGTCATTGTCCGGCAAGCGCAAGGTCAGCGGCAAGCAGCCAGATTCGACCTCGACGCGATTCGAAAGGGTGAGGCTGCTGATCCCGAAATACTGCCCGGTGATATGATCATTGTCGGACTGTCACGGGCGAAGGCGATCCTCGGCGGCACGCTGCTGGCGCTTCCGGCCATGGGAGCGGCCTTCATCGCGCTCGACGGAGATCGCTGATGGCAGGGCCTAGCATCCGCATCGAAAGTGACAGCGCGCCCGCGATGCAGGAGGGGCGAACCCTCCGCATGGTGATGATCGCTCGTTCCGCCTGGACTGCGATATGGCGCCACCGCATCATTCTGCTCGTAACCATGGCGCTTTGCGTGCTGGCGGGCATCATCTTCATTCTTCTTTCGACCCCCGATTATCGCGCGACGGCGTCGGTGGAGGTTGAGGATGTGCCAGCAGGAGCGGCTGGGGCAGGGGCGACCCAGCGGGCGGCTTCACCGTCCGACAATGAAGCGTTGATGCAGACTGAGCAGGAAGTGTTGCGCAGCCGTGCACTGGCGGAAGAGGTTGCGCGTGAGTTGGCCCTGGTCGGCGGCCGCACCTTCTTCGACGGCATGAATAAGCGGCGCCCTGAGCGAGGATCAGGATCGCTCAGCCAGCGTCAGGTCGAAACAGAGGCGGTCATCAACCTCCTGCGTGAAAATCTTGACGTGCAGCTGCCGGGCAAAAGCCGTGTCATCCGCATCAGTTTTACCAGCGCGGACCCGACGCTGTCGGCGCGCGTGGCTAACAGCTATGCCGACAGTTTGATCAGGGCGGACCTTAAGCGCGGCTTTGAGTCCGGCGTCCAGGCACGGCGGTTCCTGCTGGGCGAACTGGATGGCGCACGCCGCGATCTGGAGCGCGCCGAGCGTGATCTGGCGACCTATGCCGCCAGGGCCGGGTCGCCTTCCGAAGCCGCTGGCACAGGTGAAGGTCAGCTCGTCAGCCCCGCCGGAACGGCAGCAACGCGACTCGCTCAGCTCAATGCCTTTCGTGCTCAGGCAACGGCAGACCGGATCGCCGCGCAGAAGCGCTGGGAGAGCGCGCGATTGTCGAGTGTGGAGACGCTGCCAGAAGTTCTGAACAATGGTGCCATGCAGCAGCTGATGGCGCAGCGGGCGCAAGCCCGCGCCGCGGTCGTGGAGGAACGGCAGTTCCGCAAGGATGCCCATCCGGAAATGCGGGAGGCACGGGCCCGTCTGGCAGCACTCGATGATCAGGCGACGGTCATGGCCAATAGCATCCGTGCGTCCCTTCGGGAGCAGTATGAAGTCGCCGTTCACGGCGAAAAGCAGATCGAGGCCGAGATCGCCGGCGTAGAGCGGCAGGCGCAGGCCGAACGCGGGCGCGGCGTGCAAATGAGCATTTTGGAACGGTCGGTCGATACATATCGACTGCTGCATGACAGCCTGCTCCAGCGCTATCGCGACATGGCGTCGCAGGCGGGATTTCAGGCAGGGCGCATACGGCCGCTGGATCGTGCCGCCGTTCCTTCGCGACCGTCTTCCCCCAACATTGGAACGACCATGTTGATGGCCTCGCTTGGGGGTCTGCTGCTGGGCCTGTTGCTGGTTGCGGGACGGCATGTGTTCGATGATGCGGTGACCTCTGCCGACAGCTTGGCGGAACGTGCCAACATGCCTTTGCTGGGTACGGTCCCCGTGACCGACAAGCCCGCGGCGGAAACCTATGTCCCGATCGCGTCATCGCTGTTGCTTGCCTCCTCCGCAGGGTTGCCAAGGTCGATCCTGCTCACCAGCGCTCAGGAAGGCGAGGGCAAGTCTTCGACTGTTCATGCGTTGGCCCTGGCGTTGGCTAAGCTTGATCGCCGGGTGCTGGTGATCGACGCAGACATGCGCAGACCGCGCCAGCATGGGCTGTTCGGCGTCACGCCAGACCGGGGCCTCAGCGAGGTCATGACCGGGCAGGCAAAGCCGGAGGAAGTAACCGTCGCCGGTGTGGCGCCTGGCGTATCGCTGCTGCCCAGCGGTGCCATACCGCCTAATCCCGCAGAACTTCTGTCCACCTCCGCGCTTGATGTGCTGCTTGCCAACGTCCAGGGCGGTTATGATACGGTTCTCATCGACGCGCCCCCTATTTTGGGTGTCCCGGACACGTCGCTCCTCGCGGCCAAGGCGGAAGCGACGGTGCTGATCGTGGAGTGGGGTCGCAATCATCATGGCGGATTGAGGGTGGCAGTGGATCGTCTGCGCCGAGCGGGCGGTGCTATCGTCGGTGCGGTGCTGACGAAGCAGCAAGGGCGCACCTCCGAATATGAGTATCACTAAGGCGCCGACTATTTTTGGATGATGCTTAGGCGGGCTTGGGCAATGCCGAGCGTCTGGAGCATCGTGCGGAAAAGGGGGAACCGGTTTTCCTGAAAACGATGCGAAAACAAAAAACTAGGAGCACCCGGCTGCGTCCGATCAAACGCAGCGTGCTCTAAGCCAAGTAGGGGACGACCCAATCCCTTTTAATCGGATTTGCCCAAGCGCCGTCTGACCACACTCCGCCCTGCCTAGGGCGCACAGCCTATTGACGCGCCCATTGACCAGCGGGCGGACAGCCCATGACGATCAGTCTCACCATGGAGTGGATACGCGTCGCCGAGGCTGAGTCATGGCCACGCCTGTCCGTCAGACTTATTGACGGAGCCGCTCGATAGCCTGGGCGAGGGCAACGTAGAGCTTGCCCATGTCCGACGACAGCACGGCAACGCCCAGCGCATTTCCGTCTCGTGCCGCCAGAATGATCCGCAGCAGCGATTCGAAATCGTGAATGTATCGGTTCACATGCTCCTGGAACTCGGCGTCATTGTCATAATGCAGGGCGATTTCGCGCGACTCGCCTGCGTCCAGCAGCTTGACGGCCCGGCGAGTGAATACGCCGCGATCCCCCTTGAGATAAGACGCCCAAGCGGAATCCGTGACATCGTTTGACAGGATCTTGGCGACATCGATGGAGGTGCTGTTGAGCGACTCTATGAGTAGGGCAGAGCGGCGGGCGAAATGATCCCGGTCGCGGTCTTCGGCGGCTCGTTCCGCTTCCTCGATCCGCGATTGAACGCTGGCGCTCGTGTCGGCGATCGTCAGTAGCTGCCGGGTGAGACGGTCGGACGCTTGATGCGCCGTGCGGACAGCTTCCTCCGCGACCTGCGCGAGCTTTTCGATCTGCGCCGTCACCTTGTCGTTAACGGCTTGCTGCAAGGCAACTTCGCTCGCTTCGGCGAGTGACTGGGCCGCATCCGGGATAGCGCGGCCGAGTGCCTGGCGCGCGCGCTCGGCGGCCTGATCTGCAGTGTCCTTGACCCGCAGCAAAGCGGTTACGAGCAAGGGGCCAGCACCTTCGGTGATCCGCGTTGCATCCTCATGGGCGTGATCAAGCGCAGTGCGCAGCCTTTCAACAAGCTCGCGATTGGCCTCTACGCCGCTTTGGGTGCTTTCCAGCCATTCTGTGAGTCGGCGCCCTTGGCCGCGCAACAGCTCTTCGGCTTCCTGCGTGCGGCCGACCAGTGCTTCGGAAATCGCCTCCAGGCGCTCCATTTCAGGGGCTGCGCTGTCGAGCAGTTCGCGGCTGGTGGAAATGCGCGCATCGAAGCGCTGAAGCGCGGCGGGGAAGGTTTCGTCCAGTTCGCGCACGCTGGAATCGAGCGCCACAAGCAGGGTCTCTGCACAGCCGATAAGCTTTTCGGCCGTTACGCCACCGGCAGCGAGCGCATCATCCATGCGCTGCGTCTCAACGGTAAGCCGCGAAAGAGCGTCCGTGAGCCTGTCGTTACGCGACAGGGCGCTTTCTTCCAGCGCGGCGAAGCGCGACTGCGCGCTGTCGATGGCGTCGCCCAGCGTCGTGTGCAGCCCAGCGACGAGCGTCCGTTGTCCCTCGACCAGATCATTGATCTGATGCAGGCGGCTTTCCACTTCCGTCATATGATCGGAGATCGACGAGACGGTCTCGTCACCGATGCTTGCGATATTGCTACGGGAGCGCGCGACCAGTGCGTCCAGAGCCTCAGCCTGTCGGGCAAGGCCTTCCTCGGTGATCGTCACACCCTCATGAGCGCGAGCAAAGGCGGCCTCTGCGCGTTCCCGGAGCTGGCCCTCAATCGCTTCAGCATCGCGGGACAGAGCGGCAAGGGCGTTTTGACTGGTCGCGGCGATCCCTGCCTGTGCTGTCTCGACGAGGGCACGGAGTGACTCGGCCTGCGCGGTGAGATCACGATCGGCCGCAGACATGCTTTGTTGTGCGTGATCAACGGCGTTTTCCAGCCGCTGTCGCACGTCGCCCTCAACGCGGTCGAGATTCTGCGTCAGCAGTTCGATCGTCGCTTCAGCGCTGTTGGTGATGCCTGCGCGGGCCTTTTCCAGCAGGCTGGCAAGGGTGCCTGCCTGGCGATCGATTTCGGCAGCGCCCTCCTGCATCGTGAGGCGGGCACTCTGCGCCGTGGCGTCTATCCGCCCAGCAGCAATGTCCGCCATCCCGTTCACTTCTTCCGTCGCCGAGCGCGTGGCTTCCTGCAACTGCGTGAGTTGGCTCGACAGGCTCTTCGTCGCGGTAAGGGTGCGCGCGCGTGCGTCGTCGGACAGTTCGCCCAGAGCATGGAGGCGGGCTTCGAGCGTGTCGATACGTTCGGCCAGTGCATGCCCATTGTCGATGATCTGCGCGGCCATGCGGCTAGCGCGCTCTTCCAGCTCTGGCATCGCTGCGATCAAGGCGTCCATGCGCCCGACCAGGGC
>JAEZCS010000128.1 GCA_023433445.1 Pseudomonadota bacterium
TGCAAGCCAGATCGAAGGCGCGGTGCAGCGTGCCCGCGCCGCCCAGCGCGAATGGCGCCGTGTGCCGGTGAAGGAGCGCGCGGCGCTCATGCTGCGGTTCCTGGAGATTATGCGCGAGCTCAATCCGGAAATCGCGCGCGAACTGGCTGTGCAGATGGGGCGTCCGGTGCGCTATGGCGGCGAATTCAATTCGTTCGCGGATCGCGTCAACACCATGGCCGCGCTGGCCGAGGAGGCCCTGGCGCCGATCGTTCCGGAGCCCAAGGACGGCTTCAAGCGTTACATCAGGCGCGATCCATTGGGGGTGCTGCTGGTCGTCGCGCCGTGGAATTATCCGTATCTGACGGCGGTAAATACCATCGTGCCGGGTTTGATCGCGGGCAACGCGGTCATCCTGAAAGCGGCCTCGCAAACGCTGCTGACGGGTGAGCGCTTCCAGCAGGCGTTCGACAAAGCGGGATTGCCCGCGGGACTGTTCCAGAACCTCGCGCTCAGTCATCAGGATACCGCAAGGCTGCTCAGTTCGGGCTCGGTGGATCATGTCACTTTCACCGGCAGTGTCGAAGCTGGTCGTGCCATCGAGCGGGCCGCCGCTGGCACTTTCACGTCGGTTGCGCTGGAACTCGGTGGCAAGGATCCGGCCTATGTCCGGGCCGACGCCAAACTCGATCACGCGGTTGAAAATCTCGTGGACGGCGCATTCTTCAATTCCGGTCAGAGCTGTTGCGGCATTGAACGCATTTATGTGGCCGCTGAGATTTACCAGCCATTCGTCGAGGGATTTGCGGCGCTGACGCGTCAGTATCTTCTGGATGATCCGTTGGATCAGGCGACGACTCTTGGTCCGATGGCCGCGACGCGGTTTGCCGATCTGGTTCGAGGACACACCGCCGAAGCCATCGGCAAGGGGGCCAAGGCGCACATCGAGGCGTCCGCATTCAAGCGCAATCAGGACGGCACCCCGTGGCTCGCGCCGCAGGTGCTGACCGGCGTCGATCATGGCATGAAGGTCATGATGGAGGAGAGTTTCGGGCCTGTCGTGGGCATCATGAAGGTCAGCGGAGATGCGGAAGCCGTGAAGCTGATGAACGATTCCCCGTACGGTTTGACAGCTTCGGTCTGGACCACGGATATGGCCGCAGCCGAGCAACTCGGCGCCGAAATTGAAACCGGCACGCTGTTCATGAACCGCTGCGACTATCTCGATCCGTCATTGGCCTGGACAGGCGTGAAGGATACCGGGCGGGGCGCAGGCCTGTCGCGGATCGGTTATGAGGGGCTGACGCGCCCCAAGAGTTATCACCTGCGCGCAGTTTGAGACTTAGAGTTCCTTATCTGGAATGAGCGGACGCCCATGAAATTGGTTGGCAACTGGAATTACCCGACGTCGGTGCGCTTCGGCGCTGGCCGGATTTCTGAACTGGCGCAGGCCGTCAAATCGACGGGCATGCAGCGGCCGCTGTTGGTCACGGACCCGGTGCTGGCCAAGCTCCCCATCACCCAGCGTGCCCTCGATGTGCTGAGCGGCGATGGTGTCTCAGCGGCGGTGTTCTCCGATGTGAAGCCCAATCCCGTTTCCGCCAACGTCGAGGCTGGCATTGCCGTGCTGCGCAACGGCAAGCATGACGGCGTCATCGCGTTCGGCGGCGGTTCGGCGCTCGATGCCGGTAAGGTCATCGCCTTCATGGCCGGGCAGACACGCCCGATGTGGGATTTCGAGGACGTCGGCGATTGGTGGACGCGGGCCGATCCAGCCGGCATCGCGCCGATCGTTGCCGTGCCGACGACGGCAGGCACTGGATCGGAAGTCGGTCGCGCGGGTGTGATCACCGATGAGGCGACCCACACAAAGAAGGTCATCTTCCATCCGCTGATGATGCCGAAGGTGACGATCTGCGATCCGGAACTCACCGTCGGGATGCCGAAGACCATCACGGTCGGCACAGGCATGGACGCGCTGGCGCATTGCCTCGAAGCCTATTGCGGACCGTTCTATCACCCGATGGCGGATGGCATCGCGGTGGAGGGAATTCGCCTCGTCAAGGAAAGCCTGCCGCGCGCAGCAGCGAACGGTCAGGACCTGGAAGCCCGCGCTAATATGATGTCGGCCGCCGCGATGGGCGCCACGGCCTTCCAGAAGGCGCTGGGTGCAATCCATGCGCTGTCGCACCCGGTCGGCGCGATGTACGACACGCATCACGGCATGACCAATGCGGTGTTCATGCCGTACGTGCTGGTGTTCAATCGCCCGGCCATCGAGGACAAGATCCGGCGGCTCGCCGCTTATCTCGGCTTCAAGCCGGAATTTGGCGCATTCCTAGATTGGATCCTGGAACTGCGAGAGACAACCGGCGTGCCGCACACCCTTCGTGGTCTCAAAGTCGATGACACGAAGATCGACGACATGAGCCGCATGGCGCCGAAAGATCCCACTGCAGGCGGCAATCCGATTCCTCTGGACGAAGCCACCTGCCGCAAGCTGTACGCGGCGGCATTCGCGGGTCGCCTATAGGAGAGGGGGCAGCTTCAGGCTGCCCGTCTCAGCGCGGCGCTCTGTCCGAGATCGAAGACGATGCCGGACAGTTCTGCTCCGTGACCGCCAGCGAGATAGAGCGCCAGAGCGGCAACATCAGGCTCGGATGTCAGGCACGGATCAGACAGCAGCGCATTCGTGCATGGCGCGACGGCGTTGATGCGGATCGCCTGATCGGCCCACTCCTGCGCTTCGGTGCGGGTCATGCTGGCGAGCATCGTGCGGGCGATGCTCAGCAGGGCAGTTTCCCGTGCACTTGTCGGTGCAGGACTCACCGCGACGTTCAGGATCAACCCTTCCGACCACATCAGCCGCATGCGATTTGCGGCGATACGGGTCATCAGGCAGGCATTCTGGAGCTGATCGGCCATCGCACGTTCGATGCTATCGACGCTGGCGACGCGATCTCCGCAAGACAGATTGAGCTTCACCAGGTTGATGACGGCGTCGAGACCGCCATAGGTCTTGGCCGCCATCTGGGCGAAACGGACGGCGGAATCCATAGTGTCGAGGGGTTCGTTATAGACCTGCAACTCGGAGGCAGTGCAGGCCAGCATTTCCAGCACGGCGTCGCTTTCCTCGCCGGTGGCTGTGGTGTGCAAGACGATGCGGC
>JAEZCS010000193.1 GCA_023433445.1 Pseudomonadota bacterium
GCAAGCCCATGCCGCGCTTCGGCTTTGAAGGGCGGCAGGTGATGAACCCGATGACGGCCTATCAGGTTGTGCATATCACCGAAGGCGTGATCCAGCGCGGCACCGCGACGGTGCTGGCCGACCTGAAGCGACCGCTGTTCGGCAAGACGGGCACGACAAACGGGCCGACCAACGTGTGGTTCGTCGGCGGATCGCCCGACATCGTGGCGGGCGTCTATATCGGCTATGACCAACCGCGCAGCCTGGGCGGTTGGGCGCAGGGCGGCCGGGTCGCCGCGCCGATCTGGAAAGCGGCCATGGCGCCGGTGCTCGAAACCATGCCCAAAACGCCCTTCGTCGCGCCCGCGGGCATCCGCATGGTCACGATCGACCGCCGATCAGGCAAGCGTGTCTATGGCGTCTGGCCCACCGACGATCCCAAGCCCGCTGTGATCTGGGAAGCGTTCAAGCCCGAAACCGAGCCGCGCCGCTCCATCCGCAAGGAAGAGGTCGCCGCGCAGGAACAGGCCGCCGCTCGGCGTGAGGCCCGCGCCCAGACGCGGCAGCGGACGGACAGCGACTTCCTGCAGGAGCAGGGGGGAATCTATTGAGGCTGCTGCTTGCCGGTGCGACGGGGCTGGTCGGCGGCCATGTGCTGGAACAGGCGTTGGCGGATCATCGGGTGACTCGGCTGGTCGCCCCAACTCGCCGCCCACTGCCTGCTCATGAGAAGCTACTCAACCCCATAGTGACGGCAGCCGACCTGCCCCTCGAAGAAGATTGGTGGGCGGTGGACAGCGCCATATCCGCGTTGGGAACCACCCGCGCCAAGGCTGGGTCGGCCGCCGCCTTCCGGGCCGTCGATCATGATTACCCGCTGACCATTGCGCGTCAGGTCAAGGAGCGGGGCGCTCGTTGCTTCGTCCTCATATCGGCCGTGGGCGCAAACGCCCGGTCGGCTTTCTTCTACAATCGCGTCAAGGGCGATCTTGAGCTCGCCTTGTCCAAGCTGGGCTTTCCGTCCCTGACCTTTGTGCGGCCTGGGCTGCTCGTGGGCAAAAGGGAGGAATATCGGTTCGCGGAGAATATGGCCGCTGTCGTGGCCCGCGCTCTGGACCCGGTGCTGCCGACTGCCCTGCGCGCCAACCCGGCGTCGGCGGTCGCGGCGCTGTCACTGGAAGCCGCGATCCGTTCCGAACCCGGCGCGCATATTGTCACCGCTGCGGACATCGTCAGGGCTGCCGCATGCAGCAGGAGGGACAAGGATTGAATCTTCCCAAATCCCGCGCCCTCGGATAGGGGCAGGCGTTTGATGCGTTTCGGCCGTGGGCCATGAAGCGCCCTGAAATTTCTGGAGAGTTCCCATGCGCGCCGAAGCGCAGCAATATATCGATCGCATCGACGCCGCTCTGGACCTGTTGCGCCGCTTCCTGGACTGGGACCGCGCGCTGCGCCGCCTGGATGAACTGAATGCCCGCGTCGAGGATCCGACACTGTGGGACGACCAGAAAAAGGCACAGGAAGTGATGCGCGAGCGCACGCGGCTGGACGCCGCCATTGGCGCGACCCGTGCGATCGACAGCGAGAAGACTGACACCGCCGAACTCATCGAGATGGCCGAGGCCGAAGGTGACGAGGATATGGTCACCGAAGCCATCGCGTCGCTGAAGGCGCTGGCTGACCGGGCCGACGAGGACAAGATCAAGGCGCTGCTCGCCGGTGAGGCGGACGCCAGCGACACTTATCTTGAAATCCACGCGGGCGCGGGTGGCACGGAAAGCCAGGACTGGGCCGAGATGCTGTCCCGCATGTACCGCCGCTGGGCCGAACGGCGGGGCTACAAGGTGGAACTGGTCGACTATCAGGCTGGCGACCAGGCGGGCATCAAGTCCGCGACCTTCCTGTTCAAGGGCGAGAATGCCTATGGCTATGCCAAGACCGAAAGCGGCGTCCATCGGCTGGTGCGCATCAGCCCCTATGACAGTTCGGCGCGGCGGCACACCAGCTTCTCGTCCGTCTGGGTCTATCCGGTGATCGACGACAATATCGAGATCGAGGTCAATGAAGGCGACCTCAAGATCGATACCTATCGCGCGTCGGGCGCGGGTGGGCAGCACGTCAACACGACCGACTCCGCCGTCCGCATCACCCACATCCCTTCGGGCATCATCGTCGCGTCGCAGAATGACCGGTCGCAGCACAAGAACCGGGCCACTGCGATGAACATGCTGAAGGCGCGGCTCTATGAGGCCGAGTTGCAGAAGCGCGAGGCGGCCGCTTCGGGCGAATATCAGGCCAAGACCGAGATCGGCTGGGGCCACCAGATCCGCTCTTACGTGCTTCAGCCCTATCAGTTGGTGAAGGACCTGCGCACCGGCGTTACCTCGACCTCTCCCGATGACGTGCTCGACGGCGCGCTCGATCCGTTCATGGCCGCTGCCCTGTCGCAGAAGGTGACGGGCGAGAAGGTCGATGTGGAGGATGTCGACTGATGATACGGGCGGCGCTGGCGGGATCATTGTTCCTGCTGGCGGGCTGCGGCCTGTTGTCCCCCAAGCAGGATGACCGGCCCGCCGCCGCGCGAGATTTCCCTCGCGCTGACCGGCCGGTCGCCCCCATCGTTTCGACCCGCTGGTCCAGCGAGGAGGCGCGCGATCGCGTCAACGAGGCCGAAGACATCATGGATCGCGCGGGCATCCGGCCCGGCATGACCGTCGCCGATATCGGCGCTGGCGAAGGCTATTATACCGTTCGGCTCGCCAACCGCGTCGGGCCCAAGGGCAGGGTGCTGGCCGAAGACATCATGCCTGAGGTGATCGAGGCGCTGTCCCGCCGCATCACGCGCGAAGACTGGCGCAATGTCAGCGTCAGGCTCGGCGCGCCGGAGGACCCAAAGCTGCCGGAAAACAGCTTCGACCGCATATTCATGGTCCACATGTATCATGAGATCGCCGAGCCCTATGCGTTTCTGTGGAACCTCAGTCCCGCGCTCAAGCGTGACGGCGAATTGATCGTGGTCGATGCGGATCGGCCGACCGCGCAGCATGGAACGCCCCCGCGCCTGCTGGCCTGTGAATTGGCAGCGATCGGGTTTCGTCTGGAGGAATTGGTGCCCAAGCCCACGGCGGGAGGCTATTTCGCCCGTTTTCGCCGAGCGACGGCCCGCCCATCGCCGCAAAGCATCGTGCCCTGCGCCTTAAAAAGTGGGACTAACATAAATTAGCGGTTTCCCTAGGGGAAAAGGTGGCTAATGGCGAGTTAACCATGATTCTGTGCGCCGTGTTGACCTTTTTATGGTTGAGTGGCCCGTGGGAGAAGCTCGGTATGAACAACCAAGGCCCATTCCTGACAAGCAACGCCGAACAGCGCCGACACGGCGTGCGACACAAGATGTTCGGTCCCGTCAATCTGCGCGTCGCCAACGTCCAGATGCGGGGGCACTTCCTCGACCTGTCGACTTCGGGCGCGCTCGCCCATTGCGAAACACCGCAGACTGCTGGCAGCTACATCGAGGTGAAGGCCTTCGGCATCGAGACCAGTGGCCGCGTCGTATGGGCGCGAGGCAAGCGTTTCGGCATTCAGTTCAGCCAGCCGATGACGGACGAAGCAATCGACATCGTCATTCGGGGAAGGTGAACGTCAGCCGCGCTTGCGCCATTTCCTGAAGAGTGACGCGCTCACCAGTCCGCCGCCCAGCAGCGCGGCGATCGCACCACCGGCAGACGCAAGTGCCCAGGCGCCGGCAG
>JAEZCS010000202.1 GCA_023433445.1 Pseudomonadota bacterium
GGGCCTTGGGCGGTGGTGCGCTGCTGCTTGTTGGGCTCGGCGGGACAGCCCTGGTTCGTCGCCGCCGCCGTAGTGGTGTGGAAGCGGAAGACGCAGTTTTGACCACGGCGCCTGCTCCGCTCGTGGAGAAGCCTGCTCCCGCAGCGCCCATCTTTGTCGAGCGAGAGCCGGTCCCTGAAGCGCCCGTCGCGCGCGCACCCGTTGCCGCTGCGCCGCTTGGCGCCGGGGTTGCTCATGGCTCCAGCCTCGCAGCCATGGTCGCCGCTCCGCCAAGCGCGGAAAATCCTTTCCGTACGCATCGCAAGCGGTTGGCGCGGGCGCGCTACCTGCTCGCCCAGCAGGAAAAGCGGGAGCAGGCGCCCTATGGCGAAGCGCCAGCAGCCGTGCCGCCGCAGACGATTCATGCCGAACCGCAGACGCAGACCGTCTACCGGATGGGTGCGGATCGCAATCGCCGGATGAGCTTCAAGCCGCAGACGCGGTAACTCGCCGGACGATCAGCAGACAGGGGCGGCATCGCAAGGTGCCGCCCCTTTTGCATGGGTGGTCCACGTCGATTCGGTTGCACTTGGGGCCGACCCCTGATACCGGCGCGCCGGTAATTTCGCGCCAGCACAAGGAAGGTCGCTCCACCCATGTCCGACAAGATCAACCGCATTGTCCTTGCCTTCTCAGGAGGGCTCGACACAAGCGTGATCCTTAAATGGTTGCAGCAGACCTATAATTGCGAAGTCGTGACCTTCACGGCCGATCTGGGGCAGGGCGAGGAGCTGGAACCCGCGCGCCAGAAGGCGAAGCTGATGGGCGTGCGCGACGAGCATATCTTCATCGACGACCTGCGCGAAGAATTTGTGAAGGACTATGTGTTCCCGATGATGCGCGGCAATGCGCTGTATGAGGGATTGTACCTGCTGGGCACGTCGATCGCCCGCCCGCTGATCGCCAAGCGGCAGATCGAGATCGCGCAGCAGGTTGGCGCGGACGCGGTTTCGCACGGCGCGACCGGCAAGGGCAATGACCAGGTCCGCTTCGAGCTGGGTTATTACGCCCTGTCGCCCGATATCAAGGTGATCGCGCCGTGGCGTGAGTGGGACCTGACCAGCCGCACGCGCCTGATCGAATTTGCCGAACAGCACCAGATCCCGATCCCCCGGGACAAGCGCGGCGAGAGCCCGTTTTCGACCGACGCGAACATGCTGCACACCTCGTCCGAGGGCAAGGTGCTGGAAGATCCGTGGGAAGAAGTCCCCGACTATGTCTATTCGCGCACCGTCAATCCGGAAGATGCGCCTGACGCGCCGGAATATATCACGGTCGATTTTGAACGCGGCGATGGCGTCGCGATCAATGGCGTCGCGATGAGCCCGGCGACGCTGCTCGAAACGCTGAACGAATATGGTCGCAAGCATGGCATCGGCCGCCTCGATCTGGTCGAGAACCGCTTTGTCGGTATGAAGTCGCGCGGAATGTATGAAACGCCGGGCGGCGCAATCTATTATCTCGCCCACCGGGGTATCGAGCAGCTGACACTCGATCGGGGCGCAGCGCATCTGAAGGATGAGCTGGCGCCCAAATATGCCGAACTCATCTATAACGGTTTCTGGTTCTCGCCTGAGCGCGAGATGTTGCAGGCCGCGATCGATTACAGCCAGGAAAAGGTGACGGGGACTGTTCGCCTGAAACTCTACAAGGGCGGCGTCTATGTCGTCGGGCGCAAGTCGCCCTATTCGCTCTACAGCGAAAAGGTCGTGACGTTCGAGGATGATGCGGGTGCCTATGACCAGCGGGATGCCGCGGGCTTCATCAAGCTCAACGCGCTGCGTCTTCGCCTGCTGGGACGGCGCGATCGCTGATCGTGCCTTGAGGCCTGTTCGACCGGCGGAACGGCTGGTCGTATAACTTTTGCTATAATATTAGCGTCCAATTAACCATCTGCACGGTATACTCCCATGATGGAGAGTTGCCGTGCAAGGTATTGAAATCGAGCCCACGTCGGTATGGCAAGCGATCGAACGGTCGACGGCTATTGTGACGTTTGACCGCGAATGCCGCGTCACGGGCGCGAATGATAATTTCCTTGACCTGTTCGGCTATCGCTTTGCCGATGTGGAAGGGCGCCACCATCGCATGTTCTGCGAGGCGGACTATGCCGGGTCGCGCGAATATGCCAATTTCTGGGACCGGCTTCAGTCCGGCCAGTTTGACACGGGTTCCTATCGACGCCTGGACAAGCAGCGGCGCAAGGTATGGATCCGGGGCAGCTACAATCCCACATTCGGCCCGGACGGGGCGCAAACCGGCGTCATCAAGTTCGCGCACGACATCAGCGACCAATATCGCGCCGTAGCCGCTCGTGAGGATGCCGAGCGGCGGTTGCGTATGCAGGAAGACGAGCGGCGCGCCGATGTCGAGCGGGTGCTGAGCGAGGTCAACAGCATCGTTGGGTCGATCGCGGGCATTGCCCGTCAAACAAATTTGCTGGCCCTTAACGCATCCATTGAAGCCGCGCGGGCTGGCGCGGCGGGCAGGGGCTTTTCCGTTGTCGCATCCGAGGTCAAGAAGTTGGCGATCGACACGCAGGATGCGACGGGCCGGGCGCGCGCGATTATCGCGGGGCGTGAGGCAGCCTTTCCCAGCACCGATACATATTGCGACAATTTAGGCCGTGACGTGACAAGTTTGCGGGACAAGTCTTCCTCATAAGGGGTTTCAGGAACGGCGATGGCCGTTCAGCACCCCTTTGGAAGGAAGAAGAGATGATCCGCAAATTTTTGGGCACTGCCGCTGTCGGCGCTCTGTTCATTGGCGGGCTGGCGGGATCGCAGATGGCGCTCGCTCAGCCCGGAGCGGGCGGCCCCGGTGGCCATCGCGGCGGCATGATGGCAATGGCCGACACAAACAAGGACGGCAAGATCAGCAAGGCTGAACTGACCGCCGCGCTGGACGCGCGCTTCACGAAGATGGACGCTAACCGCGACGGGAAGCTGACCAAGGAAGATCGCGAGATCCGTCGTCAAGCCCGGCTTGACCAGCGTTTCGCCGCTCTGGACACGGACCGTAATGGCCAGATCAGCAAGGCCGAGTTCGTGGCCGGGCATCAGCCTCGCGCCGGGCGCGGTGAAGATGGCAAGGGCCGCGAAGGTCATTGGGGCAAGCGTGGCCACCATGGCTTCGGCGGCGGCAAGATGCTCCGTGGCGGCGGTCGCGGCGAGGCGATGAAGGACGGCGTCATCACGCGCGCTGAATTCATGGCCGGACCACTGGCGATGTTCGACAAGGCAGACGTCAACAAGGACGGCTTTGTGACGGCGGACGAGATGAAGGCCGCGCGTCAGGCGATGCGCCAGGCATGGCAGGCGAAGCGCGGGGCGGACACTGCTCCCCGCAACTGACCATCACGAAAGGGTGGAGGCTCGTCCTTCACCCTTTCAAGCTTTCGACAGTCGTGACAGATATCCCCCATGAGTGAAAAACCCCATCTGCTGCTCGTCGATGACGAGCGTTCGATCCGCGAGCCGCTGGCGCAATATCTTTCCCGCAACGGATTTCGGGTAACCGCCGTCGAAAACGCGGCGGAAGCACGGTTGCGGCTGAACGCCAACGCCATCGACCTCGTGATCCTGGACATCATGATGCCCGGTGAGGATGGGCTGTCGCTATGCCGCCACATTCGCGAGGCGAGCGAGATCCCGGTGATCCTGTTAACGGCGAAGTCGGAGGAGACGGATCGGATCGTCGGGCTGGAGATGGGCGCGGACGATTATGTGCTGAAGCCCTTTTCGCCGCGCGAACTGGTGGCGCGGATCAAGGTGATTTTCCGTCGCGTCGCCACGGGCGGACAGCGGGTGACCGCGCCCGATGGTGCGACTTATGCTTTTGCGGGCTGGCTTCTGAAGACGCAGGAGCGCGTGCTGGTGGATCAGGAAGGGGTTTCCCTGCCGCTGTCCACGGCGGAGTATAATCTGATGCTGGCTTTCGCCACCCGGCCCAATCAGGTGCTGAGCCGGGACCAGTTGCTCGACATCACGCAGGGGCGTGAAGCCAATGCATTCGATCGAGCGATCGACAATCAGATCAGTCGGCTGCGCAAGAAGATCGAGCCCGATCCCAAAAACCCGACATTGATCAAGACGGTGTGGGGCGGGGGCTATACGCTGTCCGCCGATGTGAGGAAGCTGTGAGGCGATTTCGCCTGTGGCCACAGAGCCTGGTGGGCCAGATCATCATTCTGGTCGGCATTGCCCTGTTCGTCGCGCAGGCGATCAATTTCGGGCTGCTGCTGCGCGAGCGCAACCGGCTGACGCTGACAGCGCAGACGGCGCCGGGCGTCTACCGCATCGTCGATGCGCTGGACAGCCGGGGTGAGCCCCCCGCAAGGAATAGACCCCGCGCCCGCTTCGTCGACGCGCCGCCAATCCCGCAGGGTGAACGGCGGCCGGAAATCGAGCGGCGCGCGCTCGCAATGTTCGCCGACGTGGGGCTGCCGGTGCGCTCCGTCCAGGTGTTCGAGGATGATCGGCCCCTCCCGGCGCGGCGGATGGACAGCGTCCGGATGCGCGCCATGGGCGATATGCGGGGAGAACCGCGCGGCGGCCGACTGACGATGGCGGCCGAATATGCGCCGGGAAAGTGGGTGTGGACGCAGACGCGGGCGGGCAACCGCGCGCCGCGCTTTGGCGGCTGGCTCGTCGGGCAAACGCTCATTCTCTACGTGATCGTGTTGCTGCCGCTGCTGTGGGTCGGGCGTAGGCTGGCGCGGCCTTTGGGGCAGTTGACGCAGTCCGCGCAGCAATTCGCGCGGACGGGGTCAGCCGATCCGGTGGAGGAGCGCGGGCCCGGTGACGTGCGCGAGCTTACCATGGCCTTCAACGCGATGCGCAGCCGCATCGTTGCAATGCTGGACGAGAAAGACCGGATGCTGGGCGCGATCGGCCATGACCTGCGGACGCCGCTCGCGTCGCTGCGGGTGCGGGCGGAATCCGTCGAGGACGAGGGCGAGCGCGCGCGCATGTCGCAGACGATCGACGAGATGAACCGGATGCTCGAGGATATTCTCTCCCTCGCGCGGGCGGGCCGAAGCAGCGAGGCGGAGCAAAAGGTCGACCTGGCCGCGCTGGCTGACGCGGTGGTGGAGGATTTCGTCGAGCTGGGCGCACCTGCGGAGATGGCCGAGAGCGCCCGCGCGGTGGCGTCGGTGCGGCCGCAGCAGATCAGAAGGGCACTGCGCAACCTCATCGAAAATGCGATCGTCTATGGCGAGCGTGCCCATGTGTCGGTCGCGCGGGAGGAGGGCGCGATACGACTGGTCGTGGCGGATGATGGGCCAGGAATTGCCGAGGACCGGATGGATGAGATGATGGAGCCCTTCACCCGGCTGGAGGGATCGCGAAACCGGGAAACCGGGGGTGCGGGCCTGGGGCTGGCGCTGGTTCGGGCCATCATGGCCGAGCATCGCGGCGCGCTGAAGCTGGCGAACCGGGCTGGCGGCGGGCTGGAGGCTAGCCTGGTGCTGCCGGTTTGATCTTCCGGCCTTCCGCTCCCGCAGGCGGGAGGGGCTAGGGGTGGGTGCGAGCGTAGCGAGCTTCTCGGGCATGCCTAGGAGATCAAGCCGCGCGTGGCGCCAGCCCGCCCCCTGCCCCCCGCCCGCCTGCGGGAAGGGGAAGGAATACATTCCCGCCTCTAAACCAACTAATGTTTGCCCGGCTTGCTCGACGTGCCTGCCGCGCTTGGGTTCATCAACTGTACGCCAGCAGGCAGTTCTGTGCCGCCCATGTCGATCTTGGCTGCTTCCTCGCGGGCGACGCGCATTGGGTTGTCGCGTTCCTTGATCGCAGCTTTGGTTTGCTCGTCCTCTCTCTCAACGTCGCGGCTGCTGCCTCCCTGGCTCCAGCCAAGGATGATTGACATGCGGCGGTTGCGCGGGTCGTAGATATTGCCCTTGTCGAAGGGCTCGCGGTCGGCGACGCCTTCGATGCGGGCGAAACGGTCGTTGCCGATGCCGTTTGCCGCCAGCGTCTTGCGCGTGGCTTCGGCGCGCGCGGAAGACAACATCCAGTTGTTCATGCTCTGCCCGGCGCTATAGGGCAGGCCATCGGTATGGCCGCGCACGATCAGCGGGTTTGGCATGCCGCGCACGACGCCTGCCACTTCGCTCACCAGTTCTCGAGCCTGTGGCAGCAGACGGTCGGTGCCCATGGCGAACATGGCAAAATTGGCTTCGTCGATCAGGTCGATACGCAAGCCTTCGCGTGTTTCCGTGAAGCGGACGTTGCGGCGCAGCTTTTCCATGCCCTTCTTGCGAGCCATGCGAGCTTCCAGTTCCTTCTTCACCGCTTCGAACTTCGCGCGGTCGGCGGCGCGGGTGGCCTTGCCGCCTTGATCCTTGGTGCCGCTTGCGTCGCGGGGGATGGTGATGGCGAGATTGCCCTGACCGCCGGTCGTCGGATAATTTTCCTTGCTGACCATGGAGTCGCCGCCGAACAGGCCGGTGGAGCCGGCCGACGCCATCTTCAGTTCGACCAGCGTCGGCGTGAAATAGTCGGCGAGGCCCTTGCGCTGCTTTTCCGTAGTTGCGCCGAGCAGCCACATCAGCAGGAAGAATGCCATCATGGCCGTCACGAAGTCGGCATAGGCGACTTTCCACGCGCCGCCATGATGACCGCCATGGCCATCGACGATGATCTTCTTGACGATGATCGGCCGTGGTTCGGGCTCGTTCGCGCCGCGCTTCTTTTCCGCCATGGCTTATTTGCCCCGCATACCGTCGAACACTTCGGCGAAGGCCGGCTGGTTCGCGTGGGTCAGGCTGGACCGTGCGGCTTCGATGACCAGCGGCTGGGGATGGCCGTGCAGTGATGCGATGATGATCTGCTTGACGACATGATACATGGCGCCGTCCGCTTCGATCACACCGCGGCAGCGGTTGGCGAAGGGGCCGACCATGCCATAGGCGAGCAGAACGCCGAGGAAGGTGCCCACGAGCGCCGAACCGATCATGCCGCCCAGGATCGCGGGAGGCTGGTCGATCGAGCCCATGGTCTTCACGACGCCCAGAACCGCCGCGACGATGCCGAGGGCGGGGAGGGCGTCCGCCAGCCCCTGAAGATTGTCGGCGGGCTTCAGCGCTTCATGATGATGGGTCTTGAGGGCGTTATCCATCACCTCTTCGACCGCATGCGGATCAAGCGTGCCCGAGGAGACGATCACCAGCCGCAGCGTATCGCTGATCAGGTGGATCAGCGTCTTGTCGGCCATAAGGCGTGGATATTCAGAGAAGATGGTGGAGCTCGCCGGATCTTCGATATGCGGTTCCAGCGCCACTGGACCTTCGACTCGCAGCGTCTTCATCAGGCGCGAGACGAGGAAGATGCAGTCGAGAAAATCCTGCTTCTTGTATTTGGGACCCTTGAACACCTTGCCCAGGCCGCCAGCCAGCGCCTTCAGGTCCGCGCCCGAATTGCCGATGATGAGCGCGCCGACAGCCGCGCCGCCGATGATCAGCATTTCATGCGGCAGGGCATGGAGAACGGGGCCGATGTCCCCGCCCGTGAAGATGAAGCCGCCGAAAACCATGGCGAGCAGCACGACCAGGCCAATGATTGGGAACATGAAAACCCCTGAAAATTCTGCCCGCCGGATTGTCATCCAACGACGCAAGATGCGCTTTCGTCAGATGGTTAATGCGGAATGGTTAGCAGGAGGTTAGGATGGCGGACTTTTTGCACCAGTTCCGCATCTTATTCGTCATCCCGGCTTCCCGAGATCCCGGCGGAAGCGGGGATCTCGGCTGGGTTTGCGCGCACTGTCTCGAGATCCCGGCTTTCGCCGGGATGAGGAACCAGAACAGAGCGCGTGGAGCGTTTAGCGGATCAGATCGAACAGCGTCTGCTGGTTGATGCGCGCGAAAGCCGACTGGGCGGCCTCCAGCTGGAGCAGTTTGCTCTTCACCGAAGAGATGACTTCGGCAAGATTGGTCGATTCCAGGCTTTCACGGCGTTCCTTCAGGTCAAGGTCGATGCTGGTCAGTCGATTGCCGGTCACGTCCAGCCGATCGCTGCGGACGCCTTGCTTGGCCTGTTCGATGGCGACGTGGCTCTGCCCCGCCCTGATCGCGGTCAGCGCCGCCTGGAGGTCGGTGTCGTTTCCGCTCTGCAAGGCGGTGAGCGCCTGGCCCAATATGCCGTCCAGCGTCATGGGCGTGCCTTCGACATCAATTCCTTCCGAAACCTCCTGCCGGGTGCCGACGACTGCGAGGTTCAGTCCACGGCTTACCGGGACCAGCACGCTCTGCGTATCGTCAAACACCGACACGCCCTGATAATCGGTCTGATTGAGCAGCGCATTGATAGCATCGCGAATGCCCTTCACATCTTCGAACACGGCAGTGCGCTGCGCTTCGTTCAGTGACCCGTTGCGCGCGGACGTTATCAGTTCCTGCGCACTGATGAGCAGGTTGTTGATCTCTTCCAGGTTGGCTTCGGCATTGGCTGCGCGGCCCGTGCCGTAGCTGACATTCGTCTGCCATGAGGATTGTTGCGCCTGCGCCTTGCCGATTTCCGACACCTGGACCCAGGCCAGCGCATTGTCGGACGGCTTGGTCAGCTTGATGCCCGTCGAAATGGCGGTCTGCCCTTCGATGATGCCCTGCGACAGTTGCTGCTGACGGCGGATTTCGGCGATCAGCGTCTTGTTAGTGATGCCTACCATGAGTCAGCCCTTTCAGATGATCCGCAGAATGGAATCGACGGTTTCCTTCGCAATCTGAAGGATCCTCGCCGAGGCGGAATAGGCCTGTTGCAGACGCAGGAGTTCGGCCGCTTCCATATCGAGATCGACGCCGCTTACCGCTTCCCGCGCGGCGATCGCCTGATCGCTGCGTCCCTGCGCAGTCGTATGTTCAGCCTTGATGGACGCGAGCAGGTTTGCCTGCGTGGCGATGATCGATGTCCAACCCTGTTCTACGCTGCCATTGCCGCGCAGCACTGACGAAACGGTAAGCAGGTTGCCGTTCAGGGTCCCGTCGGCGGATCTGGTCGCGAGCGCAGCGGGATCGGTGAGAAGAGCCGTGACGCTGGCGGCAGTTGTCCCGGACAGCAGCGCGCCGCCGACTGCATTGGTATCGGTTCGGCCCTGCGCATGCCAATCGTTCATGTTCGTCACGAACTGCAGCGCCAGTGTGTCCAGATCGGTGCGGCGCTGCGATGTCGTGGTTGCCGAGGAAAAGAGGCCGCCGAGCGTGCCGCTGGCGGGCGTGGCAAGCGAGATTCCACCACTTGTCGCGAGCGCCAGGGTGCCATCGGCATTGACCGTCAGTGCCAGCGGGGTCGCATTGTCCCCCTGCACGAGTGTCGTGCCGTTATAGTTGATCGTCGCCACGTCATGCGCGCCAAAGCTGATGTCGATATTCAGGTTGGCCGACAGCGTGTTCAAGGCTGCATCGCGGTTGTCCAGCAGTTGGGCGTAGGCCGACGTGCCGGGCTGCGCGCGCAGCAGGCTGTTGTTGATCTCTGCCAGCTGCGACAGCGAGCGGTTGATGGTTTCTACTGACGCATTCGCTTCGGTGGCGATGCCGCTTGATACCTGCGAGAGTTCGGCGGAGGTGCGCTGGAACGCTTCGGCAACGCGGTTGATGCTGTCCAGTGTCGTAACGCGCAGCGAGCGATCGCTCGGGCTGGCGGCGAGCTTGTCCATATTCTGGTACATGCCGGTCATCAGCTTGCCGATGCCGGTCTCCGTATCGTTGAGCGCCCCTTCCAGATCGGTCATCCAGCGCAGCCGGGCGATGGAATTGCTGAGCGCCATACCGCTGGAGCGCACGGCTGCGTCCAGATAGGGATCGGAGGCGCGGTTGACGCCTTGCACCTCGGTCCCGCCGAAATTAGCGCGGGCTATGTAGGTCGCCATGGTCGCGGTGGAGGAACCCGCCTCAACGGTGGTCAGCGAGCGGCGCGAATAGCCTTCGGTGCTGGCATTTGCGATATTTTCCGCGATCGCGGCCATCGCCTGCCGATAGGCCTTTGTGCCTGAGGCGCCGATGATGAAGAGGTCGCTCATGCGCCCTTATCCGGCGCGACTGGCGCGGCAGCCGGAGCGATGGGCGAGCGGCTTTCATATTGGCGCAGCAGCATCTCGGCGATACCGAGCGCACCCTTTTCCGCCATCGTGTCGGCGGTGCGCGCGTCGGACATGTCGCGAAACTGTTCGGTAGCGCTCGAATCGAAGATGCCTTCGCCGCCGCCTGACTGGCGCATGGTGCCGATCATTTGCCGCAGGAAGATCGCCTCGAACTGCTTCGCGACCTTTTCCAGCTGCGCCTTTTCGGGCGATGCGGTGGGCTGTGCCCCTGTGGAAATCGAGTTTATCTGCATCACAACACCACCAGTTCAGCCTTCATCGCGCCCGCCTGTTTCAAGGCTTCGAGAATCGCGACCATGTCGGCGGGGGATGCTCCGATGGCATTCACCGCCTTCACTATATCGGCCAGCGAGGCCCCACCTTTAAAATTAACCATAGGTTTCTTTTCCTGTTCGATCGAAATCGAGCTGGAAGGCTCCATGGCGGTGCGCCCCTGCGAGAAGGGAGCGGGCTGGACGATGCGCGGGCTTTCATTGACGCTGACGGTCAACTTGCCGTGCGCGACGGCGGCGGGATGGATCTTTACCGCGCCGTTGATGACGACGGTGCCGGTGCGGGCGTTGACGATGACCTTGGCGGGCGCATCAGCAGGCTTGATCTCGATATTCTCGATCATGCCCATCATCATGATGCGGTCGGTCGCGCCGGGCGCTGCATCGATGTTCACAGAGACGGCGTCGGTCGCGCGCGCGCGATTGTCGCCGAAGGTGCGGTTGATCCCGTCCGCCACGCGCAGGGCGGTGGTGAGATCGGCTTCCGCGAGGTTGAAGGTGAGGGTGGGCGCCGTATCGAAGCCGGTCGCGACCGCGCGCTCCACGGTCGCGCCGCTCGGAATACGGCCAGCCGAAGGAATGTTGACCGAAATCTGGCTGCCGTCCGCGCCGGATACGCCGAGGCCACCGACGGCGAGGTTGCCCTGCGCCATGGCATAGATTGCGTTATCCGCGCCCCGCAGGGGCGTCATGATAAGCGTGCCGCCCCGCAGCGACTTGGCCTTGCCGAGCGCCGAGACGGTGACGTCGAGACGCTGGCCGGGCTTGGAGAAAGCGGGGAGGTCGGCGGTGACGAGCACGGCGGCGGCGTTCTTGAGCGCGGGGTTGATGCCCTGCGGCAAGTTGAGGCCAAAGCGCGAGACGACGCCCTTCACACCCTGGGTCGCATAGTCGAGGCTGTCGTCGCCAGTCCCCGCCAGGCCGACGACGATGCCGTAGCCGGTCAGCTGGTTGGGGCGCACGCCCTGGAACGTGCCGAGGTCCTTGATGCGCTCTGCATGGGCGGCAGGTGCCGCGACGAGCGCGAGGATCGAGAGCAGCAGGGAAGCCAGGCGGATCATGAAGGCGCGCTCCATCAGAAGGGGCTGATCATCGAGAAGAAGCGCTGCAGCCAGCCCTGGCGGCTCGCGCGGGCGATCTCGCCCTTGCCGGTGTAGATGATCTTGGCGTCGGCCACGCGGGTCGATGCGATGCGGTTGTCGGGGCTGATGTCCGCCTGGCGGACGAGGCCGCTGATCTGGATGAACTCGTCACCGCGGTTGAGCGTCAGCGCCTTCTCACCCTTCACCAGCATCGTGCCATTGGGATAGACCGCTGCGATTGTCACGGTGATTTCGCCGTTCAGCGCGTTTGACTGGGTCGCGTTGCCCTTGCCGACGAAGCCCTGATCCCCGCTGGCGGCTATGTCGCTCGGCGAGAAAAGCTTCGACAGGGGACCGGTGCTGGGCGGCGTCAGGCCGATGCTGCCGCGGCGGGCGGTATCGGCCGAATTGGTCTTCGTCGCCTGCGTGCGTTCGACCAGCACGATGGTGATGATGTCGCCGACGCTCTGCGCGCGCGCGCCGCTGGTGAGCGGCGTGTAGCCCATCGACGCCTGGAAGATCGAGCCGTTCGCCACAGGCGCCGGAGCGGCGGCAACGACGGTAGGGGCATAAAATTGCCGCTCGGCATCGCGCTTTTTGCCGGCCATTGCCGGGGCGGCGGCAAAGGCCACGACCGAAAGCGCGAGGAGGGAGGTGGAGGCGAGGCGCATCGTCAACCTCACAGCTGCTGGTTCACATATTGCAGCATTTCGTCGGTCGCCTTGATCATCTTGCTGTTCACCTCATAGGCGCGCTGCGTTTCGATCATGTCGACCAGTTCCTCGACCACATTGACGTTCGAGATTTCGAGATTGCCCGCGCGGATGACGCCGCGGCCTTCGAGGCCAGCAACGCCGACCTGCGGCGTGCCGCTGGCGGCGCTTTCAGTCAGCAGGTTGCCGCCGATCGGCTGAAGCCCCGCCGGGTTCATGAAGCTTGCCAGTTCGATCTGGCCGAGCTGGGTCGGTTCGGTCTGGCCCTGAAGAGTGGCGGTGACGGTGCCGTCGTTGCCGACCGTGATGCCGGTCGCGCCCTCCGGCATGGTAAGCTGCGGCACGAGGGGCAGGCCGTCGCTGGTGACGACGACGCCTTCCGCCGTGGTGCTGAAATTGCCTGCGCGGGTATAGGCGATGGTGCCGTCCGGGCGCTGGACCTGGAAGAAGCCCGATCCTTCGATCGCCATGTCGAGCGCGTTGCCGGTCTGCTGCAACGTGCCCTGCGTGTTGATCTTGCTGGTGCCCTGCATCGCGACGCCCGAGCCCAGATTGAGGCCGGTCGCGAATTTGTTCTCAGCATCCGAATTGGCGCCCGCCGCGACCATCTGCTGATAGGCGAGGGTTTCGAAATCGGCGCGGTCGCGCTTGAAGGCGGTCGTGTTGACGTTCGCCAGGTTGTTGGCGATGACGCGCATCTTCGTGTTCTGCGCGTCAAGGCCGGTGCGGGCGACGTGAAGGGCTGCGTTGCTCATCGTCTTGAAACTCCGTGGTGCCGGTCAGGCTTGCAGAATGAAAAGCAAGGTTCGTGCCAAATTAACCATCTAGCCGCATGAGCGACGCGCCGCCGTCGTCGAGCTGCTTGGCCGTGTCGATCAACTTCACCTGGGTTTCCCAGGCGCGGCTTGCTTCGATCATCTGCACGAGCGCCGATGTAGCGTTGACGTTGGACCCTTCGACCGAACCGCCTGTGACGGTGGCGAGGGGATCGGTCGGCAGGACGCCGCCATTGGTTTCGCGGAATAGGCCATCGGTGCCCTTGGCGATGCTGGAGCCGACCGCGCGGACGAGCTTCAGGCCGTCGACGCGCTGCGG
>JAEZCS010000164.1 GCA_023433445.1 Pseudomonadota bacterium
GATGCCGGGCAGCAGATCGTCGAGCTGGAATTTCTGGCCGACTGGTTTGCGACCGGCGAGCGGCGGGAACGGTCGGATGCGACGAAGGCTGAGCTGTTCCGCGCCGCTGACGCGCTGGATGCGCGTCATATCAAGGTGATGCCGCCGTTCCTTCCCGATGACCCGTCCGGAGACGATCTGGCGGGCGAGTTTGCCGCTTTGTGCGACCAAGCGGCGGACCATGGCGTGATGATCGGGCTGGAAATGCTGCCCTTTTCGCGGCTTGCGAACCTTGGCTCGGCCCTGGACATGGTAGCGGCGGCGGATGCGCCCAATGGCGGGCTGCTGGTCGACATCTGGCATGTGGTGCGGTCGGGCGGCACGATGGACGATGTTGCGCGGCTGCCCGCGCGCTTCATCATCGCCGCTGAACTGTGCGACGCCATGGCTGCGATGCAGGGCGGGATAACCGAAGATACGATGTGCCATCGCAGACTCCCCGGCG
Organism: Pseudomonadota bacterium; assembly: GCA_023433445.1. Taxonomy (GTDB): domain Bacteria; phylum Pseudomonadota; class Alphaproteobacteria; order Sphingomonadales; family Sphingomonadaceae; genus Sphingobium. Next base: position 485 of record JAEZCS010000164.1, read on the forward strand.
AAGGTGAGTTTGACGTGCCGGGCTTTATCCGCGCGATGGGCCGGGCGGGCTATGACGGCCCCTATGGCGTGGAGATATTGTCGGACGATTTCCGCCAGTTGCCGCTGCCCGATGCCGTCCGGCGCAGTTTCGACAGCAGCGCGGCGCAATTTTAGCGGATGACGCTGGTCCTTGCGGCGGTCGCTGATTGTGCTGCGCGCATCGGCGATTGCGCAGAAAGGCGTTTGCGTCGCATCCGCCCTGTCATAGGGAGCGCGTTGCGACGGGACGCGAGCCGTCGAGCATGAGGTGCGCTGTTCATGGCTGTGACGATTTTGGGCGCTTTGGTCCCGGTCTTCGGGCTGATCCTGATCGGCTATATATGCGGGCGATATGACATATTGGGCGACCGCGCGTTCGAGGTGCTGAACCGCTTCGTCATCGCGATCACCTTGCCGATCCTGACATTCCGTTCCATCGCCCATATGGACCCGAGCAACCTGGCCGTGCCGGGCATGTTCATCGCGGTGACGCTGGGGGCGCTGATCACCTATGCGTTGGCCTTTGCCATTGCGCGGCGCTTTGGCCGGTCGGGGGCCAATGCCAATATCGCGGCATTGTGCGCCTGTTTCAGCAATACCGGCTTCATCGGTTTGCCGGTGGCTACGTTGGCATGGGGGCCCGAGGCGATCGCGCCAGTGTCCGTGACGATGCTGATCTACTCGGCGATCGTGTTCACCGTCGGACTGGTGATGAGCGAAGTGACCGCGAGCCAGGGTCATGGGCTCGGCACGGGATTGAAGCTGGCCGCGCGGTCGACAGTGCGCAATCCGTTGATCCTGATGGCGATGCTGGGGTGCCTGTGGTCCGTGCTGCGCCTGCCGCTGACCGGCCCGACCGACATATTGATGCAGACGCTGGCGCAGGCGACGGCGCCGTGCGCGCTGACGGCGATCGGCATCTTCATCGCGCTGCCACGACAAAGCGCCACTCCGGGGCCGATCGGCCGCGTCGTAGCGCTCAAGCTGCTGGTCCAGCCGCTGATCACGGCAGGGCTGTTGTGGATGCTGCCGCCGATCCCGCCACTATGGGCGAAGGTCGCGATCCTGATGGCGGCGATGCCGTGCGGCGCGTCGAGCTTTGTGCTGGCGGGCAAGGCGGGGCGATGGGCCATGGAATTGAGCGCGTGGGCGATCATGCTGACGACGACGATGGCGTCGGTCACGCTGGTGGGCATGCTGTGGTGGCTGGGGGTGTAGCGGTCACGGACCTTCGCTGGCTGGCGCCGTCTGCGGGGGATGATGAACAGGAGCACGGCGCGTCGATCGGCCGATGTTGCTTAACATGCCGCTGACGATGCCCCTTCATCGTCCAGAAGAGATGATCCGATAGCCGCCTGATGGAACAGCGGAGATTCGGGTGGTCAGCATCAATTCAAGCGGTAACGCCATTGCCAACTGGAACAGCAGGAATTCCACCGGCACGACGGACAGTTCAGGCTCGACCACCGCTGCGGAGCCGACCGTCACTGCGCCGAGCGAAACGACGAGCAGCAGTCACATAGCGCCCGCACCGATCATAATGGCAACCGCCGAACCAGCTTCAGTCTATTCGCCGCCTGCACGCACCGAGATGGGCCAGGCGCCGGTTTCATCGCGGTCGCTGGACAGCCTGCTGTCGGACGCGGGCTTCTTTTCGCGTAGCGCTGCGGCGGAAGCGCCCGGCAGCCCCGCTGTCGAGCAGATCGCCGCGAGCGCCATGCCTGCGGCTCTGAGCCAGGCGGAAGTCGTCGCACGCGCGGCTTACGCCATTGTTGCGGATGCGAGTGCCGACAGCGCTTCCTCTTCGCTCATCAAACAGTTCGGATAGGCGAGCACATCTGTTTTCGATACGGGTATGGCTTTGCGGTTGCTGCCCCCCACGTTGAGAAAGATGAGCGGTGATCTTCCGATCGACAAAGTTTCAGCCCTGAAAGACTAACACAGGTTAGCCAAGCTGTTGTAATTTGTGGCCTTTCTTTAATCATCTCTTTCACAATTTCCTCTAATCCCTCCACCCGAAAGGGTGAGCATGCCGCGCGTGGATCACAGGATGCTGAATGGAAAGGGACGGCCTTGCTTATGGCTGGTCGCCGCCGCATCTGTCGCGGCTGGGCTTGGCGTTCTGATACATCCCGCCGCAGCCGTCATCCTGATCCCAGTACTGCTCTTCGTTACGCTGCTGCATGCGGGCGTGGAGACTTATTGGCTTATCCGCTTGCGGGACGCGCTTGGCGTCAAGGCGGGCTATCCTCTTTCCCGCAGCTTATATGCGGAAGCAATCAGGCTTATCGAGGCAAATCGCTCCATGGCACAGCGGTTTGTACAGCGTCATGCCGTGTCGGGCCTGCCCACTCGCGAAAAGCTGATCCAGGCGATGGGCCGGGGGCCAGGCGTGCTTGGCCTGATCGAATTCGCCGACTTCGACCGGCTGAGCGCCATCGACCCGGAAAAAGCGGACCAAGTGCTCGCCGAGATCGCGAGGCGCATCAGCCGCATGGCGGGGCGCTCCCGCTTGGCCGCCCATATCGACCGGGCGCATTTCGCGCTCTGGTTCGCGGGCAGCAGCGAGGATGAAGCCGCGCCTTCCCTGCAGGCGATCGGCTACGCCCTACAGGACCGCATGCTGATCGACGGCGAGGAGCTGCTGCCGGTCATTCGCCTGGGCCATATAGCATGCGACCCAAACATCACCCCGGCGGCAAAGTTGATTTCCCGCGCCTTTTCTCTTCTGGCGAGCGGTCACAGCATGGCGGCTGGCGCTGTCGATCAAGCCTCGAAAGCGATCAGCTGCGACTATGCGCTGGAACAGGACCTGCGGCGCGCCATCCCAGCGGGCGAATTCGAAACATGGTTCCAGCCCTTCCTTGATGCCCGGACACAATCGGTCTGCGGCGCCGAGGCGCTGATCCGCTGGCGGCATCCGGTTCGCGGCATGATTTCCCCGGTCGAGTTCATCCCCTTGGCCGAGGCCGCAGGTCTCTCGACGGAGCTAGGCGCATGGGTGCTGGACGCCGCCTGCCGTGCCGCCGGACACTGGACGGCGATGGGGCTGCCCGGCGTAAAGGTCGCTGTCAATGTGTCGGGCCATCAACTGGAACGGGACGGCTTCGACAGCCTGGTCGAGCGCACGCTCGGCCGTCATGGCCTGTCCCCCCGTCTACTGGAACTGGAGCTGACAGAAAGCATCGCCATGGCGGACTCCCGCACCGCCGCCCAGCTGTTCGAGCGCATTCGCGCCATGGGAGCGGCGATTTCGATCGACGATTTCGGCACCGGTTTTTCCAGCCTCAGCTATTTGAAGAAGCTGTCCTTCGACAAGCTCAAGATCGACCGAGAGTTCGTGACGGATGTCGACCGCCGCCGCGACTGTCAGGCGATCTGCCAATCGATCATCGCACTGGCACGCGGCCTTGGCATCAGCGTTCTTGCCGAGGGTGTTGAACGGCCAGAGGAGATGCTTTGGCTACGCCGTCATGGCTGCAACCTGTTCCAGGGCTTTTATTTCGCCCGTCCCCTGCCGGAGGCCGATTTCCTCGTCTTCGCGCGTGACAGGCAGACTATCGCCAGCCTGCTCAACCCGAGCGCCCCGCCCTTCCCGGCCGAACCCAATAGCTACGCAAGGACCGCCTGAATGAGGATCAATGCGCCTAAATTGCTGCTTGCCATCGTGGCGGCCGGCCTTGCCGGGTGCGCAGCGAAGCCGGGTGGCGAAAGCGTGCGCGCGCCCATGGTGCAGCAGGTTAGTAACGCGCAGGAGATTGAGGATGTCGTTTCCCTGCTGAACAATGGCGATGAAAAAGCTGCCCGCAAGAAGCTGGACGCCATGCTGAAGCGCGATCCTGCCGACACCGCTTCCGCCGCGCTGATGGAGAGCATCACCGCCGACCCGATGACGGCGCTGGGCAGCACCGCCTTCACTTACCGCGTCGAGGCTGGCGACACGATGCAAGGCATCGCAAAGCGGTTCCTGGGGGACGCGCGGAAGTTCTACCTGCTTAGCCGCTACAACCAGCTGACGGTGCCCGCATCGTTGAAGCCGGGGCAGACGATCAGGGTGCCGGGCACACGGCCCAAGGAAGCGCCCGCACCCGCCCGTCCGCGTGCCACGCCGGCTCCTGCCACAAAGGCTCCGCCCGCTCCCGCTGCGCCTGCTGCCACGCCGCACACCGCCGATCCGCGCCGCGCCGCTCAGTTGCGCTCGGCAGGGCTCACCGCCCTTAACAAGGGGCAGATCGGCACTGCGGTAGGACTGCTGAGCCAGGCGCAGCGCCTGGACCCCGGAAACGCATTGATTCAGCGCGACCTTGATCGCGCGCGGCGACTGCAGGCAACAGTGAGGGCACGGCGATGAGCTGGGTTGGACGCTACCGGATCGATGAACTGATCGGCGAAGGGGCGATGGCGCATGTTCATCGCGCGCATGATCCCAGCATCGACCGGCCGATCGCCATCAAGCTGCTCAAGCCGGAATTGCGCGCCGACAGCGACATCGCGCGGCGGTTCGTCAGCGAAGCCCGCGCTGCCGGGATGCTGAGCCACGCCAATATCGTCACCATCTACGATGTGGGTGAGGCCGATGGTACGCCCTACATCGCAATGGAATATATTGACGGCTGCCCACTGGATGAACTGCTCGCCGCGCAAGGGCGGATGATGACGGACAAGGTTGCCCTGCTCGGAGCACAGATAGCAAGCGCGCTCGCCTATGCCCATGGTCAGGGCGTGGTGCATCGTGACATCAAGCCATCCAACATCCTGATCTGCGACAATGGCCGCACTGCCAAGCTGCTCGATTTCGGCATTGCCCGGATCGATGGCCGCGACACTACATCGACGCAAAGGCAGGCCGCGCGCACCCAGGTTGGCGCCGTGCTGGGCACGCCGCGCTATATGAGCCCGGAACAGGCGCTGGGCATGCCCGTCGACGCGCGATCCGACCTGTTTTCGCTGGGCGTCGTCCTGTACGAAATGGTGACCGGCAAGGTTGCTTTCACCGGCGCAGGGCTCGCCACGCTGGCCATCCAGATCGCGCAGGAACAGCCGTTGGAGATCGCCCGGCACGTGCCCGATTGCCCGAAGGGCCTGCGGTTCCTCATCACCAAATTATTGGCGAAGAAGCCCGACCAGCGGTTCAGCAATGCCGGAGATGTAGCGGACGCTCTGCGCCGCGAATATGACGCGGCGAGAGGTGAGATCGACCAGCGGCAGGAAGGATGGGTCCAGCGCTACAGGATGCCGCTGCTGCTGGCGACGTCGGTGCTGCTGGCGCTGGGCAGCGGCATCAACTTCGTGGTGCAGCGGGAGAAGGCGGTCATGCAGGACATGGCGCTGGCTTCCGGTTCCTCCATCGCATCCTTCGTCGCGCGCAACGCAGCGCTGCATGTGGCGGAGAATGCGGGCCGTCCGGCGGCCGAGCAGGATTGGGCGCCGCTGCAAGCCTTTACTGTCGCCGCCGCGAGTGACCCCAGCCTGCGCAAGCTCGTCATCGCCGATGAGCATGACATCATCCGCGCCGCCAGCAACCCGCGACTGCTCGGCACTCGCTACCGGCCGGGAGCCGCGGCCGAGGAGCCCCTGCCCCCGACCGCAGGATCAACAGTGACGCTGACCGATAGTGGCATGCGCTTCGTGCAGCCGGTCCGCTATGCCGGGGTGCCGTTCGGCAAGGTCGATGTCGTGATGGAGCGCGGGCGATTGGACCAGGCGCAACGCGCCGCAAGCCTGCTCTTAGCGGGGTTCGCGATCTTCGTCACATTGGTGCTAGGCATGTGCAGCGCCGCAAGCGTGCGCATTTGGAGCCGCCCGCTCCGCCGCCTGAAACGGGCGATGGAGGATGTGACGGCAGGCAACCTGTCCTTCCGCATATCGCACCGGCGCAAGGATGAGATTGGCGACCTGTTCGACGCCATGAACCGCATGGTCGCATCCATGGCCGACCGGCAGGATTATGTCGCCACGGCGCTGAAGGACGCGGAACGGGCCATGTTGATGACGCGGATCGATCCTGCGGCGTCGGCCGACGCAGCCCCGCGCAAGGGAGCGGCCTGATGTACATATTCCGCCTGTTCAACAAGGATGATGCGCTGACGCCGGTCGATGCCCGCTTCCTGTCTGAGGGGGTACTGACCGTGGGCCGCGATCCTGCGTCGGATTGGGTGATGATCGACCCGGATCGGGAGATTTCCCGGTCGCACCTGAGCATGCGGGTCGAAAATGGGCAGCTGCTGCTCCATTGCACCGGTGCCAACGGTGTGTTCGACGCCGCGACCGAGGAACGGCTGCCCATCGGCGAGGATATTGCGCTGAGCCTGCCGCAATCCATTCTGCTGGGCCGCTACCGCCTGGCCGCCGATCACGCGCCGCAAGCGTCGGCCGGCGGAGCGCCGGAAAATGGCACGCTGCTCATGACGCCCCCGCTAGGGCATCGCATCGATGTGCCGAGCGACTGGACGGACGCGCCCAGCGTTCCGCCGATCACCGCCGGCACCATGTTCGATGCCTTTTGCGAAGGCGCAGGGATCGACGCGGCGCAATTCGGTGCGGAGGATCCGGCGGAAATCCTGCGGCGCGCGGGTGCCGTCTATCGCCAGATGGTGCTGGGCGTCGGCGACCTTCTGGCCGAGCGGGACCGGGTGCGTGGGCAGTATCAGCTTGCCCAGACGATCATCACCAGCACGAACAACAATCCGTTCAAATGGGCGCCGACCCAGCGGCTCGCCATCGACCTGCTGTTGGCGAGCGAAGGGAGCTTCCTGTCCGGTCCCGACGCGCTTAATGCGTCTTTCCGCGACATTAAGAAGCATCTGGTGGCAACATTTCACGGCTTTCAACAGAGCCTTGCCGCCGCTGTCGAAAGCTTTGATCCCCAAGCGATCGCCTCGGCAACCGAGGGTCAGGGGTCGTTGCTTAGAAGCCGGCCGGCGCTTTGTTGGGAGGAAGCGTGCAGGCGCCATGCCGCTCTGACAGCGGAGCTGGAGGGCGAGGCAGCGACGCTCAACGAAGCCTTTGTCGCGGCCTATGGCGAAGTCAGCGCCCAGCAGGAAGAGGACGGCCGATGAGCGCGCTCCGCATCGCTTGCGATGATCCCGCGAATGGCGCCCCCCATCGCTCTGCCGCCCGCACGCATGTCGGCAGGGTCCGGTTGCTGAACGAGGACCGATATCTCGAAGCGCCCGAGTATGGGCTTTGGGCGGTGGCGGACGGCATGGGCGGGCATGATGCCGGCGATGTGGCGGCGACCATTACCGTGCGAGCGCTCGCGGCCCTGTGCGAGGGTGGGGCAACCATCGACCCCGGTGCTATCGCACTGACTTTGCAGGCGGCCAATGGAGCGATCCATGCTCATATGACCGAACGGGGGCAGCGGGGCGGATGCACTGTTGCGGGGCTGTGGCTCGATCAGGACCAAGCCCACATCTTCTGGGCGGGCGACAGCCGGGTCTACCGCTTTCGCGAGCGGGAGCTCCAGCGGATGACCCACGATCATAGCGTGGTGCAGAAATTGCTGGACGCAGGCGTGCTGAGCGCTGAACAGGCGGCGCATCATCCGCAGGCCAATGTGATTACCCGCGCGCTGGGCGTCGATCATCAGGTCGAGATCGATTTCCGCACTGTGGAACTTGGCGCGGGAGACCGATTCCTGCTGTGTTCCGACGGCATCACGGCGGAGCTCGATGATGCAAAGATCGCCGGATATATGAACCAAGAGCAGGGCGAGATCATGAACGCGATCATGGCGGTCGCACTTGCATCAGGCGGCCGCGATAATCTGACGCTGATCATGGTGGGCTAAAAGGGAGCAGCCCGCAACCAAGCGGGCCGCCCTTTAAACGCTATATCAGAGTTCGACCACCGAGAGGATGTGGCTGTCATAGCCCGGCCACACATAGTCGAATTCCAGGATCAGCGTGTCGCCGATCTGGCCGCTCGACAGCAGGTCGGTCTCGACGAACAGTTGCAGGCCGTTGCGGCCATAGGCGTAGCGGGTGACGTTGCCGAAAGCTGGGGACGCGTCGAGCAGGGCGTCGATCTGCTCATTGCCCTGGCGCGGACGGTTGACGGTGACCTTCAGGCGGCCCTTGAGGTCAGGATCATTTTCGTTGGCATCGATGAGGTCGAGCGTCATCTTCTCGATCGCGTCGAACGATTCCACCAGCGTGCCGACGTGGAAGGTATATTCAGGGTCAGCCTCGACAGCGTCGCGCAGGGCCTTGACCGCCTCATGCTCCTTGTCGGTGCCATAGCCGAGCGCTTCGCGCGCAGCCTTGTTCACCGCCGCCTGCGCCGCAGGAAGGGCGGACAAATAGATGATGCCGTCACCCCGGCTGCGGTTGCTGTCATGGACGACGAAGCGGTAAAAGTTGCCGTTGGGGAAGGGCAGCATCTGCGTTTCCACGAAACCCAGCATGCCGAGCAGCTTGGCCGCGAGCGGACCGTCCTTCGCATCGGGATAGAACAGGGCGACATGCCCCATCGACCGCATGTAATCCTGAGCATCTACTGCCAAAGTCGCCATGTTCATGCCTCCTCATCAGGTTGCTTTGCGCAACCGCTATTTCGTGAAGTTCAAATGAACCGGGCCGTCACGATCAACGGCCCGATCGCTGGCCAGCCTTTCCGCTGGCCGTCAATATCTGCCCTTAAGCCGCCTGTGTTTCGCTGCGCTTGTCGAGCGTGACATGCAGGCCGTTGGTGCGCTTGTGCAGGTCGGGTGTCTTGTCGCGCGGGTTGTAGAACTGCTTGTACCAGGTGCGGACCTTGCCATAGGGGCCGTCGTTCGGGATGACGAGCGGGTTCAAACAGGCCTTCTTGTTCTGCCAGATCTCCACGTCCTGCGCGAAGGCCAGGCGGCTGCCCTCCTGATATTGCAGCGCGGCTTCGCGCAGCTCATCGGTGACGGGCGCGCTGCCGTCGTTCACCTGCACCATCAGGCCATGCCAGACACGAATCTTGCCATCCTCGATCGGCGTGTGGGTGATCAGGATGAAGCTGTCGAACGTCCCTTCCATCTCCGACTGGAGGATCGAGGGGCCGGTATACCAGGTGTCGAGCGTCAGCACGTCATCCGGGTTCGTTACCAGCGTGCGGTGTCCGGCGGCATAATATTGGTGGACGATGTGATCCTTGAACTCATTGGCGAAATAGACAAAGTCCTTCGCCCCATGGATCGGCACGAAATGGCCGAAGTCAGCCATATTGTCGACCACCTCGATCGGGTGGATGTCAAGATCGCCCATATAGTCGATCTTCCAGTTGACCCAGCCCGGCGCATCATAATGGCCGCCGAAATCGGGCAGGTCGAAATTGGGTTCGAGCCCTTCAGGATCATGCCAGATCCACACGGTGCCGGCACGCTCGACCGTCGGGAAGGTCTTGAGCTTCGCCGCCTTGGGCACGAAGTCGGAATAGGGGATGTTCTTGCACGCGCCGTCGGGACCGAACTGCCAGCCATGGAAGGGGCAGCGGATCGAATCGCCCTCAATCTGTTCGCCGTCGCGCACGATGTAGCTTGTCGTGTTCTTCGCCAGATGCGCGCCCATGTGCGGGCAATAGGCCTCCGTCACATACACCTTGCCGCTCTCGCCACGGTACATCACCATGTCCTGGCCCAGATAGCGCATCGCCTTGGGCGTATTTGTCGCCTCGGCGCTCTCACCCACCATGAACCAGCCACGCGGAAAGGTGAATTCTCCCAGACGATAGTCCGACGATGTCGCCATTGCTTGATCCTCTCACTCGCTACCCGGCGTAGCAGGAAGGGCCGGTCGCCAATATGAACCATATGGCGATCAGCCCACTGATTAAACTGATGCCTCATAATTTACGCAAAGCCGTTCAGCCGTGCAAGTTACTTATCGCCTACGAGCTTGAACCCGCCCTGAATGCTGCGCAATGAACAAGCTCAGGCGCCTTGGCACCCACGATTTGCGTGCGCGCAAATATCGGCGGGCAGCATCCGCTATGCCAGGGCGCGTGCGGCCAATATGGTTTCGCGAACGGTCGCGAACAAGACGTCAAGGTCGGCATCGCTCGCGATGTTGAGATCCAGTGCGACGCCGCCCTTTGCCACATGCGCCCGTCCGATGCGCGCGCCGCCCACCATGATATCCATGTCGCTGCTTTCCCGAGGCCGACGCGCCGCGGCCTGCCGCAGCCGGGACAGGACGATTGCGGAGGCAAGCATCGACCCGTTACCGGCGGCGCGCGCCTGCTGCTCCTGCGCGATGACCCGCGCTTCGGCAATCAGGTCAGCCCGCTGTTCATGCCGGCGCAACAGCGGCGTCAGCAGTTCGGAATAGCGGACCTTCAGCTCTTCCTTCGTGGCGAAGGCCTGGATCACCTCTTCAGGCAGTTGGGCAAGCGCCAGAAGGCGGCTGAGCTGGCTGTTCGAGAGGCCGAGCGCTTCAGCCATGCGCGACTGAACCCCGCCATAGAAGCGATCGACAGCCTGCTGATAGCTGCGCGCCCGGTCGAGGTCGCAAATATCGGCACGCTCGCGATTCTCTATGTCCGCCAGACGGAAGGCTTCTTCGTCCGACAGTTCGACGACCAGCGCGTTGAGGCGGATTTCGGGCCGGCCATTATGATTGAGCCAATCAATGGCAAAACGCCGCCTGCTGCCGACCAGCAGTTGATAAGGTTCTTCCGCCGCGTCGGGGCTGACGCGCACAAGCACCGGGATCCGGTTGCCGCCTTCAGCCGCGATGGATTCGATCAGCGACCGGCAGCTATCCGGGTTGAGGCCCGGTTGATCGCGGGGGTTGCCATCCCACACCACGCAGTCGGCGGGGCGGATCAGCATCGGCGCGCGGCTGTCTGCCCTGGTCCCGGCAAAGCTGGTTAAACGATCATCCAGGCGACTGAGCGCCTCCAGTTCTGCGGCGGGACGGGTCGCCCCATTGTCGCGAGACAGCGTCGCCATGATGTCGCGTATCAATCCAGCCATGCGGCCTTTCCTCCCTTGCTGCCGATGGCTTAGCGGCGTTTCGACCGCCGGGCTCATGAGACCGAGTCCGAAATGGTGGAAATGGCGCGCGGCTGCGGGGGGAGATGGGCGAAGCCATGCACATCATCAAAAGCTTTTGCGTGTACGCAAAGATGCCCCTGCGGAGCGCGGCGCGCAGGGAAGCGCTCACCATGACCGGCATATGTCCAGCCGCGCCGCACGCTTGGCCGGCCAAGGTGCGATCCCGCGACCCATTCCGCCCCTTCTTCAGCGGCGAGATGGAGGTGCCATGGCGATTCCACGCCATCGACGATCACTGTCGAACTCATGGAGCGGGCAAGGCCTAGAAGATGACCGACGCGCATCCGGTTGCGTTCGGATTGATAAGCGGTGCGCATGAAGGGACTGTCCAGCTTCACGACATCGGGCGACAGAGTCATGAGTTCACCGATGGAGGCATGGCCGGAGCCGAAGCGCGCGACTGAAATGCGGACGCCCAGACTGCGCAAGGTCCTGACGAAGGCGAGCGCATCGCGAAAACAGGCGATGCCGCTATTGTCGCCAATCTCTATGACCAAACGCCGTGCGAGGCTGGGTTCTCGTCTCAGGCGGTCGATGACATCCGTCCAGCCCGCGCCTTCGCCGTACAGGTTCATCGAAAGACTTTGGGAGGAGACGGCGACCGACAAGCGAGCGGCGGGGTCAACCTTCAGCTCGCGGATCACGTCGCGCACCAGCAACCGGTCAAGCAGATGGGCCAGGCCAAGGCGTTCGAGCGCGGCATAGTTGGCGGCGCAATCCGTCTGCTCGCCATCTTCGCCCACGCGCCGCAGCATGGATTCATAATAGAGGATGGCGTTGCCATCGCATGGGCGGCACACGGGGCGCCAGCTTATCGCAGCCTCGCCATCCCCTATCCAGCGCAGGAGTTGGGCGGCCTGCTTCATATCCTTGTGGTAAAGGGCAACGCCCTCACCGCGCCGAACGACAATCTGGGACTGACGCAATGTGGAGGCGGCGAGACGCGCGATCGCCTCCGTTTCCTGTGTGCGGCCCAGCGCTTGGCCGATGGAAGCCTGCCCTGCCGAAATGGAAAGCAGTATATCCTGGCCTTTGTACCGAAATGGTTCGCTACCGAGCGCATCGCACAAGGTTTCGACCAGTTGCTCGGCCGGCAGGCTTTGCATGAGTGGATAGTGCGCGGTCAGCATGATCCGGCTGCCGTCGGTGCTGCGCACGTCGATGCGGCCCAGATGGTGGCGGGCTATGTCGCAAAGATGATTGACTGCGGCCTGTGCGGCATCGGCGCCATAGGCGGCCTCGATCGCATGGAAATTGTTGAGGCAGATGATGAGAAGATGTTCGGCCTGATGGAGCTTCATCAAGGACAAATCCTTTCGCGGGACCAGCTTGCAAAGTGCCAGACAGGATAAGGACCGAGGAGGTGGCGGGCCTGCCACCTCCCCGCCCCGCCCCCCGCCCAAGGGGGGGGGGGGG
>JAEZCS010000255.1 GCA_023433445.1 Pseudomonadota bacterium
CGGCGCCCCTTTTCTCGCTTTCGCACCCCAGTTTTCAGGAGAGAGGCGAGAGGTTCTCACCGCACATCAAGTTGCAACGCCCCGTCGCCCTCATCCACCTTCACCGTTGCGCCATCCGGCACCTCACCACGCAGGATCAGGTCCGCTAGCGGGTCCTGCAAATAGCGTTGCACCGCCCGCTTCAGCGGTCGCGCGCCATAAACCGGATCATAACCGACCCGCCCAAGCCAGGCGCGCGCACCGTCGGTCAGGTCAAGCTTGACCTTACGGTCCTTCAGCAGCTTGCCGATCCGCGCCACCTGGATGTCGACGATCGGGGCCATGTGCGTCGCGCCCAGCCTGTGGAACAGGATCACCTCATCCAGACGATTGAGGAATTCCGGCCGGAAATGAGCGCGGACGATGTCCATCACCTGATCCTCGGCCTTCTCCACCGGCTCGTCATCACCCAGAGAAGCGATGAACTGGCTGCCGAGGTTCGAAGTCAGCACGATGATCGTGTTGGTGAAATCGACCGTGCGGCCCTGCCCATCGGTCAGGCGGCCATCGTCCAGCACCTGCAGCAGCACGTTGAAAACGTCGCTATGCGCTTTCTCCACCTCATCGAACAGCACGACTTGATAGGGCCGCCGCCGTACGGCTTCGGTCAGCACGCCGCCTTCTTCATAGCCGACATAGCCCGGAGGCGCGCCGATCAGCCGCGCGACCGAATGCTTCTCCATGAATTCGCTCATGTCTATGCGCACCATCGCGCTATCGTCATCGAACAGGAAGCCGGCGAGCGCCTTGGTAAGCTCGGTCTTGCCGACGCCCGTTGGCCCGAGGAACAGGAATGACCCCAGCGGCCGGTTCGGGTCCTGCAATCCAGCGCGCGACCGTCGCACGGCAGTGGCCACGGCCTTGACCGCTTCCGCCTGCCCGATAACGCGCTTGCCCAGCTCTTCCTCCATAGCGAGCAGCTTCTCCCGTTCGCCCTCCATCATCTTGTCAACGGGAATGCCGGTCCAGCGCGACACGACGGAGGCGATGTCCTCGTTCGTCACTTCCTCGCGCAGCATCGCGTCTTCGGTGGCGCCCTCCACTTCGGCGATCTTGCGTTCCAGCTCAGGGATGCGACCATAGGCGAGCTCGCCCGCCTTCGTAAGGTCGCCAGCTCGCTGTGCCTGCTCCAGCTCGACGCGCGCGGCTTCCAGCTGCTCCTTCAGCTTGCTTTCGCCCGCAATCTTGTCCTTCTCTGCCTGCCAACGCTGTGTCAGCGCAGCCGATTGTTCCTCAAGATTGGCAAGGTCTTCTTCCAACGCCTCGAGGCGATCCTTCGACGCCTTGTCGGTTTCCTTACGCAGGGCCTCGCGCTCGATCTTCAGCTGAATGATGCGCCGGTCGAGGGTTTCGATCTCCTCGGGCTTCGACTCAACCTCCATGCGTAGACGCGAGGCAGCCTCGTCCATCAGGTCGATCGCCTTGTCCGGCAGGAACCGGTCGGTGATGTAGCGGTTGCTGAGCGTCGCTGCCGACACAATCGCGCCATCAGTGATCCGCACGCCATGGTGCAGCTCATATTTTTCCTTCAAGCCCCGCAAAATGGAGATGGTGTCCTCCACCGTTGGTTCGCCCACGAATACAGGCTGGAACCGCCGCTGGAGCGCGGGGTCCTTCTCCACATATTTCCGATATTCATCGAGCGTGGTCGCGCCGATGCAGTGCAGCTCGCCTCGCGCCAAAGCAGGCTTCAAGAGGTTGCCAGCGTCCATCGCGCCCTCCGACTTGCCCGCACCGATGAGCGTGTGCATCTCGTCGATGAACAGCACGATCTGCCCCTCGCCAGCCTTCACCTCATCGAGAACGCCCTTCAGCCGCTCCTCGAACTCGCCACGATATTTGGCGCCCGCGATCAGGCTGCCCATGTCGAGCGCCATCAGCGTGCGGTCTTTCAACGTGTCGGGCACATCGCCATTGGCGATACGCAGCGCGAGCCCCTCGGCGATAGCGGTCTTACCCACCCCGGGGTCACCGATCAGCACAGGATTATTCTTGGTCCGCCGCGCCAGGATCTGGATTGTACGCCGAATTTCCTCGTCGCGGCCAATCACGGGATCGAGCTTGCCCTCCCGCGCAGCCTCTGTCAGGTCGCGCGCGAATTTCTTGAGCGCATCGTAGCGATCTTCCGCGCCTGCCGTATCGGCGGCGCGCCCTCCGCGTAGATTGTTGATCGCGGCGTTCAGCGCCTCCGCCTTCACACCCGCCGCAGCCAAAGCCTTGCCAGCGGCGCTGGTGGACGCAAGTGTGAGCGCCAGCAGCAACCGTTCGACCGTTACGAAACTGTCACCCGCCTTCGCCGCCACCTGCTCGGCGCTATCCAGCACCCGCACTGCATCATTGTCGAGCCCCGGCGTCTGCTGCGCGCCACTGCCCGATACGGCGGGTACCTTGGCCAAAGCCGCATCCGTTTCGCGCAATGCTACGGCAGCATCACCGCCCGCCGCCTTTATAAGGCCGGATGCCATGCCCTGATTATCTTCCAGCAACGCCTTCAGCAGATGCTCTGGACTGATCCGCTGATGGCTCATCCGGATCGCGACGGTCTGCGCCGACTGGAGGAAACCCTTGGCGCGGTCGGTAAATTTTTCGAGATTCATAAGAAGCCCTTCGTGAAACTTGCCACGATGTAATGTTGCATAAAAGCCACACAAGAGGCGCTACGCAAATATCCTTATTAGATTTTGACGCCTTCCAAATGCTCCGGTTCGAACGGCCATCATCTGTAACTGCTGGGCGATGCCTGTTGCACCGCGGACCTGCGCCGCTATGCTGCTGCAATCCTTAGCCAGTTCCTGAGGCTACGATCCCGACCTTGATGAGGGCGCTTCATGAAATTTTTCCCCCATTCGCCCCGGATAGCTTTGACGCTCGGCTTATCCTCCTTGGCGATCACAAGCATCGCGGTTTTTGATGCAGCAGCCCTCGCTGCTCCTGCGAAGGCGGATGCCGCCGCGCCTGCGCCGCTTTCCAGCTTGGTCGAAGCAGTAGACATTCCCTATGAGCAATTCACGCTGAAGAATGGCCTTCGCGTGATCGTTCATACCGACCGAAAGGCGCCCGTCGTCGCCGTTTCAGTGTGGTACCATGTCGGTTCGCGCTTCGAACCTGCAGGCAAGACTGGTTTTGCTCATCTGTTCGAACATCTGATGTTTTATGGCTCCGAAAATGCCGACGGGCCTTTCTTCGGACGGCTCGAGGATATCGGTGCGACCGACTGGAACGGAACGACCTGGTTCGACCGCACCAATTATTTCGAGACGGTGCCGACCGGAGCGCTGGACCGCGCATTATTCCTCGAAGCTGATCGCATGGGCCATCTGTTGGGCGCGGTGACGCAGGCGAAACTCGATACCCAGCGCGGTGTCGTTCAGAATGAAAAGCGAATGGGAGAAAACGAGCCCTACGGCCTCGTCGAATATGCGCAACTGGCAGCCATGTTGCCGGAAGGACATCCCTATCGCCATTCGACCATTGGTTCGATGGCCGACCTGAACGCTGCCAGCCTCGCCGATGTGCAGAACTGGTTCAAGACGCATTACGGGCCCAACAACGCCGTTCTGGTGCTTGCTGGGGATATCGATGTGGCGACCGCAAAGGCAAAGGTGGAGAAATGGTTTGGAGCCATTCCCTCCGGCCCCGCGCCCAAGGATGTCGACGCTACGGTCCCCACTCTGCCGCAAGACGTAGAAAAGCTGATGCACGACAATGTCGCTGCAACGCGGCTGTATCGCAACTGGATCGTGCCCGGTGTCAATTCCGCAGACCTGCCGCAGCTTGACCTCGCTATGGCGGTATTCGGCGGGCTCAAATCATCGCGGCTCGACAATATTCTCGTACGCGGCGAGAAAGTCGCGGTGGGCGTAAGTGCAAATATCCAGCCTTTTGAAAAGCTGAGCATTGCCGAGATCACGGTTGATGTGAAACCAGGGCGGGATGCTGTGGCTGTGGGTAAGAGGCTCGACCAGCTGCTGGCCGACTATCTTGCCAAGGGGCCAACAGCCGATGAGGTTGAGCGTGCGGCCACTCGTCAGCTTTCCGGCACGATCGGCGGCCTGGAGAAAGTCGGCGGATTCAGCGGCAAGGCCGTGACCCTTGCGGAAGGTGCGGTCTATTCCAACGACCCTGGCAAGTATAAAAAGGACTTGGCGCTCTATGCTGCGGCCACGCCGCAGTCTGTCGGTGCGGCGGCTCGCAAATGGCTGGGGCGGCCGGTCTTTCGCCTGACCGTTGCGCCAGGCGAGCGTTCGGCAGAGGACAATGCGCTCGCGGGCAACGCGACGCATCGACCCGCATTCTTCCGTGACCCCAAGAAGCCCGCCCCCTCCGCTGGCACGCCGCCGCCGCCGACCAAGGTTGCCGAACCGGCCATCGAGCCGGTCAAGGACCTGGAGTTTCCGAAGGTCGAGCATGCCAAGTTGAAAAACGGCATCCCCGTTGTGTTCGCACGCCGAGCAACCGTGCCAGTCGTGCGCGTCTCGGTCTCCTTCGACGCTGGTAACGCCGCGGATGACAAAGCGAAGCTAGGCACGGCCGGACTGGTCACCGCCCTGCTCGACGAAGGTACCAAGAGCCGTAATTCGATCCAGATCGCCGAAGAGCAGGAGCGGCTGGGCGCTTCGATCAGCGCGCGTAACGGCATGGATACGACCAATGTCGGGCTGTATGCGTTAAAGCCTAATCTGGACGCGTCGTTGGAATTGCTGGCAGATGTCATCCGCAATCCCGCTTTTGAACCGAAAGAGGTTGAACGTCTGCGCGGTCAGGTGCTGACACGCATCGCGGCTGAAAAGACCGGCCCAATGCCGATCGCGCAGCGGTTGCTGCCGCCGCTCCTGTACGGTCAGGCGCACCCCTATGGCATCCCTTTCACAGGATCGGGAACGGAAAGCGGCGTCAAGTCGGTGACGCGGGCTGACTTGGTCGCCTTTCACGGAAGATGGCTCCGGCCGGACAATGCGACCATTTTCGTCACCGGCGACACGACCTTGGCCGATGTCATGCCGTTGCTGGAAAAGCGCTTTGGCGACTGGAAAGCGCCGCAGGGGGAGAAAGGCAGCAAGCTGTTCCGCATGGACAGGATGATGCGGCCAGCGCGAATCATATTGGTGGACAAACCGCAAAGCCCTCAATCCTTGATCCTGGCCGGGCTGCTTACGGGCAAGAGGGGGACCGACAATCCCTTGACCCTATTGACCGCCAATGAGGTGCTGGGCGGCAGTTCAACATCCCGGCTGATAATGAACCTGCGCGAAACCAAGGGGTGGGCCTATTCCGCCGGGACGTCCCTGCCCGGCGTTAAAGAGACCATCCCGCTGTTCGTCTACGCGCCGGTTCAAACCGACAAGACGGGTGACTCGATTATCGCTGCGCGCGAGGACATCACCGAATTTTTGACGAGCAAAGGTACGACCGACGCCGAGCGAAATCAGACGATCAACAGTCAGATCCTGTCCCTACCCGGCAGTTTTGAAACGTCGTCCGATCTTCTAGGCGCGATGATGCGCAACCGGTTGCTTGGGCGGCCGGATGATTTTTATGAAAAACTGCCGGGGATCTATCGCGCTATGACGCCCGTTGACTTGGACAAGGCGGCGCGCGAAGCAATCGATCCTGATCGGCTGATCTGGGTCGTCGTTGGCGATGCGAAACTCGTGCGGCCGCAGCTTGACGCTGTCGGGCTGCCGGTTGAGATGGGCACGCTTGCGGATTGACGGGTGACAAGGAGAATGAAGATGGCAGAAGTCGACGGCGCTTATGATTGCGTGGCGAAAACGCCCATGGGTGAGCAGAAGGGCGTGCTGACCGTCATCAGCTCGGGCGACAGCTTCCATGGGACTTTCGCCGGGATGATGGGATCGCTCGACGTTGCGGACGGCAAGGTCGGGGGGAACAAGCTGACCTGGAAAATGAACATGACGATGCCGATGCCGATCACGATGGATTGCGAGGCGGAAGTCAGCGGCGATACCATCAGTGGCACGATGCAGCTGGGTGCTTTTGGGGCGGCTGGATTCACCGGAACGCGGCGGGTTTGAAGGAGTTTCCGGGGGCTTTCGAAAGCTCCCGGACATTGAATGCATCAATGAATTAGCGGTTTACGAGGACCTGGCCTTGACCGGCAGGGTTAGTTAGCTATCTAAACAGAATGTCGAGGTTTGAAATGGAGCGGGCGCTGGCGCACAAAATGCCTCAGGTGGCCCGGAATTGGCGCATGCTGGCGGACGACGCGCTGGCGGAGTTTCGTGTATCGAACAGCGCAGGCTGGTGCCTGGCGCATTTGGCGAGAATGGCACCGGAAGTGCGGCAGGCGGACCTCGCCGAGCAGCTGGGGATCACCCAACCATCGCTGGTTCGAACGCTGGACCAGTTGCAGGCCATGACATTGATCGAACGGGTGCCTAACCCCGAGGACAAACGATCGAACCGCATTGCGCTTACGCCCACTGGCAAGGAAATGGCGGGCAGGATCGAAGAACGGCTCGACCACCTCCGCCGCGAACTGCTCGACGGCGTGCCGGATGCCGCGATCGAGATCACCGTCAACCTCTTGGAATTGCTGGGCCGCCGCATCGCCGAACGCCGCCCATAGGCATGAGCGCGCGCTTTGGCCTGCCCGCGGCGCTCCTTTCCCTGCCGTGATCGATATGAGCAGACGACCGTCCATATCCACCACGGTTACGCCCCGCGTCGCCGAATTGCTTGAACGAGGGGGCGGGCCTTCCTCATGACAGACATCGAGAACACTGCCCTTTCCCAGGTTCAGGGACAGCTCCCACAGGCAAGCGGCGTCCTCGTCAATTGTCGTTGCCTCCGCCGAGCGCGGTGTAGAGGGAGACACCGTTCTGAAGCTCCATGGCGCGTAATCGAATGAGTTGCTGCTCGGCCAGGAACAGGTTGCGTTCGGCGTCGAGTACCTCAAGGTAGATGGCGATACCGTTGTCATAGCGCAGCATCGCCGTCTCCGCGAGGCGGCGCTGGGCGGCCACGGCCTGTTCCTGCGCCTCGATCTGCTCACGGTAACGCTGCCGCCCTACAAGGGCGTCGGACACCTCGCGGAACGCGTTCTGGACGGTTCGCTCATATGTTGCGACCAACTCGTCCCGCCGCGCTTTTGTCGCGGCCAGTTGGCTCTCGCGCCTGCCCCAGTCGAAGATGGGATGCGCCGCCGATCCGCCGAACGACCAGTTCTGGTTGTTCCCGTCGAACAGCCCCTCAAGCTGCGGTGAGACGAACCCGAACGCGCCGGTCAGCGATATGGCCGGAAAAAAAGCTGCCCGGGCCGCACCGATATCGGCATTCGCGGCCCGCAACTGATGTTCGGCCTGCAATATGTCAGGACGGCTTTGCAGCAAGTCCGAGGGTATGCCGGGATCGAGCGCTGCAAACTGCCGCGCATCGGCGATCGGACGGGGCGGCGATTCGGGGGCGGGTGTCGGCCCGCCGATCAGGACCAACAACTGGTTGCGCTGTTGCTCGCTTGTGCGCCGCAAATCGGCAAGTTCGGTTTGCGCCTGCGTCAACAGGGCAGTCGCCTGATCGTAGTCGACCGAGGACGTGACGCCAGCGTCCATCCGCAGCTTGGCGATGGCAAGACCCTGCTGACGGCTGGCCACCGTGCGTTCGGCCAGCGCGCTTCCCTCTTCCCCGGCGCGAATGCTGTAATAGGTGGCCGCGACGTCACCGATCAATGACAGGCGGAAGGCTCGCTGCGCTTCGACCGTCGCGAGATAGCTTCTGCGCGCGGATTCGCTGAGATTGCGCAGCCGCCCCCAAAAATCGAGCTCGAACGCGCTGGTCGCGACGCGCACCGAATATTGATTATATCTGATCGAGCCACCGCCCAGGCTGTCGCCGAAGCCCAGGGCGCCCAAGGGCGCGCGCGTTCGGGTGCCGCTTGCGTTGCTATCGATCTGCGGCAGCTGCCCTGCCTGCTGGATCCTGAACTGCGCCCTCGCCTGATCGATGCGGGCGGTGGCAGCCGCCAGATCACGATTATTTGCCAGTGCAGCAGCGATATAGGCCCTGAGCTGTGGATCACCGAAAAAGCGCTGCCAGCCAATCCCCGTAGCAACTTCTCCCCCTATCGCCGAAGGGGTCGCAAAGGTCGGCGGAACCGGAGGGACTGGACGGACATAAGTCGGGGCCATGTTGCAGCCACTGAGCAAAGCAAGGCCGATGACGGTGAGCGTGGGCTTACGCATGAGAGGTCTCCCCATCGGAACCGGCCCGATCTCGCGCCTCCTCCTGCGCGTCGGCCGCCTCATGGTCCCGCTTGCGCACAAGCCACAGCCGCATCGCGATATAGAAGACCGGCGTGAAGAAGATGCCGAACAGGGTCGCCGTGATCATTCCGCCTGCCACCCCCGTTCCGACGGCATGACGGCTTGCCGCCCCCGCGCCGCTTGCGATGACGAGAGGCACCATGCCGAGAATGAAGGCAAGGCTGGTCATGAGGATGGGCCGCAGACGCAGGCGCGCCGCGTTTATCGTGGCTTCCAGCGGCGGGACGCCCTCAGCCTCCTGTTCGACAGCAAACTCGACGATCAGGATCGCATTCTTGGCGGCCAGGCCGATAATGGTGATGAGGCCGACGTTGAAATAGACATCAGCGGAAAGCCCACGCAGCATCGTGAACAACACCGCGCCCAGGACGCCAAAAGGCACGACCAGCAGCACCGAGAGCGGGATCGGCCAACTTTCGTAAAGCGCAGCGAGCAACAGGAATACGACAACCACGGAGAGGCCGAGCAGAAGACCGATCTGGCCGCCTGCCTGTTTTTCTTCATAGGCGGTCCCGGTCCATTCGAAAGTCAGGTTGCCGCCCAGCACCTTGCCTGCGATCCGCTCCATTTCCACAAGCGCGGCGCCACTGGATTGTCCCGGCGCCGCCTGGCCCGACAGGGTGATCGATGGATAGCCATTGTAGCGCTCGAGCTGCTGCGGCCCAGCCGTCCATTTCACGCGCGTGAAGGCAGAGAACGGCACCATCAGGCCCTGATCGTTGCGAACCCGCAAAGCCGACACATCCTCTGCCCGCATTCGCTGCTCGGCATCGGCCTGGAGATAGACCCGCAAGACATTGCCGTCATGGACGAAGTCGTTCGCATAGGCCGAACCGAAGGCCACGCCGAGCGTTTGATTGACGTCGGCTATCTGAAGGCCGAGGCTGCGTGCCTTGATCCTGTCGATGTCGACATGGAGTTGTGGCGATGGCGGCAGGCCCTCCTGCCGGACCATGGCGAAAACCTTGCTCTTGCCCGCCTGTGCGAGGATCTGCTGCGCGGCCTGCTGGAGCGCCATGCCGCCTTCGCCGCTGCGATCCTCCAGTTTCATGGTAAAGCCTGTCGCGTTCCCCAGCGCCTGGATCGGCGGCGGGTCGAGCGCGAAGATCATTGCGCCGGTTATGTTCGAGAAGGCGGCATTGGCACGTTGCACCAGTGCGCTTGAGCTGTTGCTGGAGCCTTTTCGTTCATTCCAGGGTTGGAGATCGACGAAGGAGAGCGCGGCCGACTGCCCTTGGCCAAAGAAGCTGAAGCCGACGATCGAAACGACGTTGCGAACCTGTGGCTGCTGCCGGAGGAACGCCTCCGCCTGCTCCACCGACGCCTGTGTCCGCTGGATCGTCGCGCCGGGCGGGGCGGTATAGCTGGCAAAGATATAGCCCTGATCTTCGGTCGGCAGGAAGCCGCCGGGCAGGCGCGTGAACGCCAAAACCGTGACGACGCACATTATCGCGAAGACGGCCAGCCAGCGCCCGGGCGCGCGCACCATGGTGCCCACACGGGTGGCGTAGCCTTCGGTCATCCGGCCGAACCGGCCATTGAACCAGTCGAAGAAGCGAGCCGGCCACCCGGCAATGCCAGATTTGGGAGCGCGCGGTGCTCCGTCGTCATGGTCATGTCGGGGCTTGAGCAGCGTAGCGCAAAGTGCTGGCGTCAGGGTCAAGGCCAGCAGGGCCGAGAAGAGAATGGAGATGGCAAGCGTCACCGAAAACTGGCGATATATCCCGCCTGTGGAGCCTGGAAAGAAAGCCATCGGAATGAACACGGCGACCAGTACCAATGTGATGCCGATGATCGCATTGGTGATCTGGCCCATCGCCTTCACCGTCGCGCGCCGGGGATTGAGGCCTTCCTCGCGCATGATGCGCTCGACATTCTCGACGACCACGATGGCGTCGTCGACGAGGATGCCAATCGCCACCACCATGGCAAAGAGCGAAAGCACATTGATCGAATAGCCGAACAGATAAAGGCCGAGGCATGATCCCGCCAGCGCAACAGGGACCACCAATGCCGGGATCAGCGTGGCGCGCCAGTCCTGCAGGAACAGGAACATGACGAGGAACACCAGCACCATCGCTTCCACCAGCGTGTGGATCACGCTGTCGACCGAGGCCGTGATGAACGGCGTGGTGTCGAAAGGAACGGTCCAGTTCAACTCCGGCGGGAAGGTCTTCTCCAATTCGGTCAAGCGGGCCTTTATGGCCTCCGCTGTGCCCAGCGCGTTGGCGCCACTGGCGAGCTGGATCGCCATGCCTACCGTCTCGGTGCCGTTGAGCGTCAGGCGGAAGCCATAATTATCCTTCCCCAGTTCAACGCGCGAAACGTCCCCAAGCCGGATCGTCGAACCGTCAGGATTGGATCTGACGATGATCTGGCGAAACTGTTCAGGGGTCGAGAAACGGTTCTGGGTGATGATTTTGGCATTGAGTTCGGAACCGGCCGCAAGCGGCTGTTCACCGAGCCCGCCGCCCGCGGTCTGGCTGTTCTGCTCCCGGACCGCAGCGAGCGCCTCGGCCGCGGAGATGCCGTAGCCAGCGAGCTTCTCTTCGTCGAGCCAGACACGCATTGCATAGGGGGAGCCGAACAATTGCACATCGCCCACGCCCGGTACGCGGCGCAGTTCATCCATGATCTTGCTCGAGGCGAAGTTGCCCATGTCGAGCGCGCTCATCGTGCCATCCCCGGAATGGAGGGCGACGAGCATCAGGAAGCCGGAACTGGACTTTGTCACGCTGATGCCGAGCTGCCTGACTTCGGCAGGCAGACGCGGTTCGACGCGGCTCAACCGGTCCTGCACCTGCGTGCGGGCGACGTCCAGGTTCGTTCCGGGTTTGAACGTAACGGTGACCTGCGCCGTGCCGTTCGACCGGCTGGTCGAGGACATGTAGAGGAAATTCTCGACGCCGTTCATCTCCTTCTCGATGATCGAGGTCACCGTCCGATCAAGCGTCGCCGCGTCGGCACCGTTGTAGATGATCTGGAGATTGAGCGCGGGGGGCGCCACCTGCGGATATTGCTCGACGGGCAACAGCCGCAGCCCAATGATGCCGAACAGCGCGATGAAGATCGCGACGACCCAGGCAAAGACCGGATGATAGACGAAGAAGCGTTTCATGAAGGGCTCCTGCCGGTCAGTTCTTGCCGACGGTGGCAGCGCCCACCTTGCGCGGCGTGACCTTTTGGCCGGGCTGCACCTTCATCCAGCCGTCGACGATAACGATGTCGCCGCTTCTGAGGCCTGACTGCACGACCCATTTGCCGCCGCTCTGGCCACCCAGCTGGATCGTGCGCTTGGCAACGACATTGCCGCGTCCGACGGTCAAGACCGATGCTTCCTCATTGCTGATCTGGACGGCGCGCTCGGGAATTTCGATGCCGTTGCGGCGTATGCCGGCAATTATGCGCGCGCGCACGAACTGGCCGGGCAAGAGGATCCGTTCGGGATTGGGGAAGCGGGCGCGCAATGTCTGGCTTCCTGTCGAAGGATCGACCGTCTGATCGGCGAAATCCAGATGCCCGGGCAGGGCATATTGCTCACCATTCTCCAGCACCAGGCGCACCTCGATCGCCTTCACATCGGGAAAGCGAAGGGTGCCGGATTTGGTGAGCTGCTGCACGTCGAGTAACTTGGAGCTGGACTCGGTGAAGGTTGCGTAGATCGGCGACAGCTGGTTCACCTGCGTCAGCAAGGTCGCGGACGACGCACTCACCAGAGCGCCTTCGGTCACCTGCGCCTTGCCGACCCGGCCAGCGATCGGGGCGCGCACAGTGGTGTAACTCAGTTCAAGGCGTGCCCGGTCCAGGGCGGCGCGCGCATCGATGACGCTCGCATCAGCCTGCCGCGCGTCCGAAAGCGCCGCGTCATATTCCTGCGCGCTGACCGCCTTGCGGCTCACCAGCGGCTCGTAGCGCGCGACGATGGAACGGGCATTGGCGCGCGCGGCCGTCGCGCGGTTGAGCGCAGCCTGCGCCTGCGCGAACTGCGCCTGCTTGTCGCGAGGATCGATCAGGAACAGCGGCGCCCCGGCGGGCACATCCGATCCCTCCTGATAAAGCCGCCGCTCCACAATCCCATCGACCCGCGCCCGCACCTCGGCGGTCCGCACTGCCTCGATCCGGCCAGGCAGCTCGACGATGTTGGGAACCTCGCCCGTCGCGACCGTCACCACGTCGACCGGAGTTGGGGGAGGAGCCTGTTCCTCCTGACGCCCGCAGGATGCCAGCAGAAGCAGCATGGCCGCGCAGCCATATCTCCGTCGGCGTGGCAGCATCGGGACGGTAAGCATTGAGAAACTCCTCAACAGGTTAGGCCACGGGTCGTCTGGACCTGGCGGGCATTTCTCTCCAGATGATGTATGCGCTACCATTCTTCCGCGGCAACGCAAAAAGGCTTAACCGGACATCTTTGTCCGGTTATTATGAGGAGGGAGCGGGTTCGTCAAGCATGAGGAAAGATGCGCAGGAAAGACGAGCAAGACTGATTGCCATTGCCGCCGACATGTTCGAGCAGCAGGGTTATGATGTGCCCCTGGAAATCATTGCCGAGAGCGCGGGCGTCGGGCGCGGAACGCTCTATCGCAACTTTCGCGACCGCTCGATGCTGGTGCTGGAGGTCGTGAGGAGGCGCCTGGACGAGTTGGTGGCCCAGGCAGCCCTCGTCACCGATGATCGCGCCGCGTTTCGCTTTTTTCTGGTCCGTATCGGCCTTCTGTCGGCCTTGCACGCCTCCGGCATACGGACCGTAGAGGGCGATCAGTCATTGAAGCAGGAATGGCACGAATTCGAAGTCCGCGCGCGGCAGCTCATGACCTTACCCCTCGAGCGTGCGCGGAAGGCCGGAATCGTTCGCAGCGATCTGTCCGTCGATGACATCGTCCGTATCGCGCAGATGCTTCAGGCGGTAGCGCTTGATCTGCCGACGGACGAAAGGGACGGCGTCATGTCACGCGCGGTCCAGTTGCTGATGGAGGGAATCGCGGAAAGCGGAAGCAGGAGCGAATAGGCGCTGGATCGCAGGGCATTCATGCTGGATGAGTTTGACGCAGCATGGAAGCTGGCCGGGACATGCCGGGCCCTCCACATAGATCGCATCTATGAGATCTATAGCACAATAGCGGCTGGCGTGATGATGCCGTTTCGCGATGCTGAACCGACCTGAAGCCCGATGGACTTGGATGCCGTCGCCCTCCCCTGGGCGCGCTTCAATTGTCTGCGGATGGGCTGGCAAAATGAGGGCGGTATGGACGGAGTCCGCGTAGGTAAACGGCTGATAGGCACACAATCTCCCGTTACGGTAGGGTGGGAAAATATCCCGCGCGTGGAAGGCGGGCCGGTGAAGCGCTTCGTTTTCACATGGTTCCAGCCAGCGATGCTGCTCGCATTGATCGCCTTCTGGTATTATGCGCCGAATTCCCTGGCCAAGGCCTCTACAGCCATCGCCATCGGCATCGGCTTCAAGGTGCTGCTGCTCGCACTGGAATGGGTCAACCCGCGCCATGAGAGCTGGCGGCTGACCTGGAAGGAGCTGATCACCGACCTATTCTATGTCGGGCTGGGCTACACGCTGCTCAGCATGGTCGAACATTTTATCGGCGCTGACGTGGTGATCGAGGCTGTTCAGCAGAATTTCGATTGGGAAAAGGTCGCGTGGTTCGTGGGCCTGCCGCTGCTGCTACAGGCGTTCCTGATCTCGTTCATCTTCGATTTCGGCCAATATTGGATGCATCGCGGAATGCACAACTGGTATCCGCTTTGGCTGACGCACGCGCCGCACCACTACATCACGCAGCTTAATATCAACAAGGGAGCAGTCGGCAATCCGGTCGAACTCTTCCTGATCGGGCTTGGCATTGGCGGCTTCTTTGACTTCCTGCCCCGCGCGGCCTTGCTTGCAGGCACGCTGGGACTTGCCGTCGGGACCTACCAGCACATCAACGTCCGCTTCAACTCCCCTCGCTGGTGGCGTTTCCTGTTCAACACCACCGAGCATCATAGCGTGCACCATTCCCAAGACTATGAGGGCAGCCGCAGCAACTATTCCAGCACCTGGATCATCATCGACCGCATGTTCGGCACCTGCGTGGACGGCGAAGCGGAACTGTTGGGCATGGAGGGCGGCCGCAGGATGTCGGTCGGCGAAACCATGACCTTCCCCTTCACTGAAGCCTGGAAGACGATGAAGGCAAAGCTGCGCAGGGACCGCTTCGACGAGCCGACGATAGTGCCCGCGGAATGACAGTGGCGCGGCGCGGGAATGGGGGAAATGGGGTGAACCGGCGCTTCATCGACTGGATCTGGAACATCAGGGGCAGCCTGGCGCTCGTTCCAGGACAGTCCAGCGACGATGCCTTTCGCCGGCTCGATCCACTGTTCCAGGAAGCCGGCACCAGCCATGAACGGTCAGCCGACACACTGACGTTCCACAAGAAGGGGCAGGCAGCTCAGGACAAGATGTCGGTGTTCGACGCTGGCGTACTCCAGGTCAGAAAGGACGCCGCCGGGTCAGTGCTCCATTATCAGCTGAAAAGCCGTGCGCTGCTCTTCTGCTTTCTTGCCCCCTTGCTGTTCCTGGGCTTCGCTCAAGCGGCGGTAATGATCGGCCAGTGGGAAAAGGCTTCGGCGCAATCGTCAGAGAAGAAGCCGGAAAAGAAGAAGGACGTTGCGCTGCCGCAGCATCCCATCGACGCTTTTCTGGGCGCACCGGCACCCGAAAAGCCGAAGAAGGACAAAGATAAAAAGTCCGAGGACGAAGACAAGCCGTCGCCAAAGGCTGCCTATGTGTTCGCCGCCCTGTTCGCTATCCTCTATGTTGTCGGGCGCATCCTTGAAGCCAGGCTGGTGAAGTCGCTGTTCCGCAAAAAGCTGCTGGGCGTGTGAACAGACTGGCCTAGCGCCTTTCTAGACGTCCCGCTGCCCGAAAGAATGAAGCGGCATCACGTCAGTCAAGGCAAGATCTCCGGCCGCGATGCGGCGCTTCAGATAAGCGAAGGTCTGCGCGGTCTGGTTGAAAAGATGCTCACCGCCTTTGAGCGGCGCGTAACGGGGAGCTTCGTCGTTCGTCAACGGGACGACGACATAGTCGTAATCGCAGGTGTGGAACATGGGGAAAGAATAGCGTTCCTGCCGGACCTTCTTCACGCGGTGCCTGGTCGCCAGATATCGCCCATTGGACAAGATTTCCATCATGTCGCCAATGTTCATGATCATCGTGCCTTCAACCAACGGCACGTCGATCCAACCCCCTTGCCTGCTGACGATCTGCAATCCGGGCGCCGTCGCGAAGAGCAAGGTGAAGCATTCATAGTCGGTATGCGCGCCGATGCCCGGCCGGTCCTGCGCACTGTCGTCGCGAGGATAGTGAATGAGGCGCAACTGGCTGGGCGGATTTAAGCGATGGGCGTCGAAATGATCTTCATCCAGGCCCAGCGCCAGTGCAAAGGCACGGAACAATTGACGGCCGATGTCCATGACATACGCATAATAGGCCATGACATCGTCCCGGAAGCCCGGCATCTCCGGCCAGAGGTTGGGACCGAGCAGCGGCCGCCGACCCTCAGCGGGAAGATAGTCGCAATTAACGTCATAGGCTTCCTTGAGGTCGCCGACGCCTTCGCCGAACCGCTCCTCTCCGACCGGCACATAGCCGCTATGGTTCTGCGAACGGCCGATATAGCTTTTCATCTTGTCGGCCTGCTCCAGCGCAAAATACGCCATCGCGCGGGCGTGCAATCTGCGGAACAAGGCCCAGTCGAGCTGTTTGCCGCTGATGTAAAGGAAGCCCGACTCCGCACAGGCGCGATCGAGAGCATGCGCCACGGCGATCCGGTCATCCCGCGAGGCGCTTACCAAATTGGATATGTCGATGATGGGCAGCGAACGCATGCCATCCTGTTATGAAATACAGGTCATAAGGGTAAGTTGCGACATGACGATGATTTGCATTGATTTGATCTATGCCGGGGGCGATGAGCAGTGATGGAAAGGCGGCCCATGACCGACAGGGGACAGTTGATAGATAGAAAGTTCGCCAGCCGGGTGGACTGGAACCTGATGCGCACCTTCGTCGACATCGTCCGGGCCGGAGGCATTGGCGCGGCGGCCCGACAACTCAATCGGCAGCAACCCAGCATCAGCGCCGCGCTCAAGCGGCTCGAGGATCATGTCGGCGCCACCCTCCTCCACCGCACCGCCACTGGCGTGGAGATGACAGCGGCGGGCAAGGCGCTGATGGTGCTTTGCGAAGACATGCTCGAATCAGCGCAGATGGTGCCGCATCAGATCGCGCAGGCGACCAAGCGAGTTGAAGGCTTCGTTCGCATCCAGATCATCTCCGGCCTGATGTCGCCCGAGTTTGACGAGGCGATCGCCAGTTTCCATCGGCGCAACCCCGCGATCCATATTGAAATCCGCGTGTCACCATGGCGTCAGGTGCTCGATGCGCTGGAACAGGGCGAGGTCGAAATCGGCGTCGGCTATGACAGCAGCGTGCGGGGAAGCCTGATGTACGAGCCGTTGCTGGTGGAACGGCAGCAACTCTATTGCTCCCGCTACAGCCCCTATTTTGGCTATCGCCTCAGCCGCCTGCACGATTTGAAGGATGAAGGCTTCGTCCTGACGGGCGATGATGAGATCGAAGCGATCACACATCTGCGGCGCCGCTATCGTCTTGGAACCCAGGTCAGCGGCCTTGCCGAAGACATTAACGAGGCGAAGAGGCTGATCGTCCAGGGCGTCGGCATCGGCTTCTTGCCAGTCCTTGCCGCCGAACAGGATGTGGCCAGGGAGCGGCTTTGGCCGATTCTGGACGCGGATATGGAGCCGTCTTACGACATTTTCCTGCTGTCCCGTTCGGAGCCCGCGAGAGACACGGCGACCCAGCTTTTCTGGGATGAGGTTATCCGCCGCCTACGGGCCAAGAGCCGGGCATAGATTTCATCAATGCCTTACATCGGGATTTTGCCTCTCCCGTAATGACGCGCCGCAGCACAGCTTTCCATTCGAGTGAATGGAGGTGAATCATGCGGACAAAGCAAGGGCGCAGGTCGCCCCTAAGTCCCGGACATATAGCCGATAGCCTCACCCGCATTACCGCGTTTGTCGGCCGTCTGATGCTCGCGGGCATGAATGCCAGGGCGCAAATCCTCCTCGCGTCACCGCCAGCCCGCAAGAAACAATGATCGGCTCGTCCATGGCAAGCAAATCGACAAGCGCGATGAAGGACAAGATCTTCAACTATATGCCGCCCGCAATGGTGGCAGCGGTCCTGCTTTTCTGGGCCTATGGTCCGGCGGCGCTGCTGAACAATGGCGCGACTTTGGTCGCAATGTCCGCGCTCATCACGATCAGCGTGCTCCTGCTCGAGCAGGTCCATGAACGCCACGCTGGTTGGCGCATGAACCGGCAGGAATTTTTCACCGACCTCTTCTACGCGGTTCTTAGCGCCACCATCATCGCATGGGTGTCGCGCAAGATCGGTGAAGAGCCGCTGGCAGCGGTCAAGGATTCGCTGGGCATCACGACGCAATGGGCCATGCACATGCCTTGGCTGGCGCAAGTTGCGCTCGTCATATTTCTGATCGAATTCGGGCAATATTGGATGCATCGGCTGATGCACAATGTGACGCCGTTCTGGCTCACCCACGCCCCGCATCACCATTTGACGCAGCTGAATGCCGCCAAAGGCGCAGTCGGAAATCCGATCGAGCTGGTGCTGATCAGCCTCAGCATCGTCGCGCTGTTCGACCTTCAGACGACGGCAGTGTTTGCGGCCATCAATGTCCTTGGCGTCATTTCGACCTTTGCGCACGCCAATGTTCGGTCCGATCCGCCGCTTTTCTACTCCTACTTCTTCACGACGATCCGGCACCACAGCCTGCATCATTCGACCGATTACGAAAGCACCCGCTGCAACTATGGCAATTCGCTGATCATCCTCGACCGCATCTTTGGCACCTATCGTGAAGGCGAAGCGGAACTGGTGGGGCAGGACGAACGCCGCCGCCTGTCGATCTGGGAACAGACGATCTTCCCGTTCGAGCCGCTGATCGCGCGATATAGAGCGCGCAAGGGTACGGCGGAGACGAGCGGAGACAGCAGCGCTCCTGCCAAGGCGGTAGTCGAGCGACCCCTGTCGGAAGCCATAGAGGGCCCGATCGCGGCATGACGGCCATAGGCGCCTTGCGGGTCAATCCGGCACGCAATGCGCTGGCCCAAGGCGACATCCGGGCGGCGCGACATTTCGCTGCCAGGATGATGGCAAGCGATCCGAGCGATGCCGAAGGCCACTTCATCTTCGGCCTCGCAGAATCAACTGACGGCCGGATCGGCGCGGGTATCCGGCATCTGGATCGAGCAGTGACACTGAATCCCCAAGGGGAATATCGGGCTCAACTCGCCCGGCTCCTCGTCATGATGCGCCGCGACGGCGATGCCGCAGCGATCCTGCATGATGCCGAAAAGGCCCCGCCCACGGATGCACTGAGCCGCGATACGATTGGCTGCGTCTATGCGCGCCTGGGCGACCATGGCGCCGCGCTTGCCCATTTCGAAGAGGCGGTCCGGCTGGACCCGCCAAACATCAATTACCGCTACAATCTGGCAACGACGCTCAACTTTCTCGGCCGCTCCGACGAGGCAGAGACAGCATTGGAGGCGTTGATAGCGCTCGCCCCGCAGGACGCGCGGGCGCATCACCTTCTGTCCGCGCTGCGCAAGCAAAGGCCGGACAATAATCATGTCGATCGCCTGGCTGGCACGCTCGCCGACGCGAAGGACGGCCGCAGCAGGCTGCTTCTGGGCTACGCGCTGGCGAAGGAACTGGAGGATATCGGTAGGCCGGACGAAGCGCTGAAGCGGCTTTGCGCGACCAATGCAGAGCATCGCCGAAAGTTGCCCTATGCCTTCGCCCGCGATGCGGCGCTGTTCGACGCCGTGGAAGATGCGTGGCCAATTGCTCCGGCTTCCGACGCCCCGGAGGACGCGCCCATCTTCATCATCGGCATGCCCCGCACCGGCACCACGCTGGTCGACCGCATCCTTTCATCCCATCCCCTGGTCGAGAGCGCCGGCGAGTTGCAGGCCATGCCGCTTGCCGTGAAGAAAGCGGCTGGAACGAGAACCCCTACCGTCATGGACGCCGAGACCGTTGCGGCCGCCGCGCGGGCTGACATGGGGATGATCGGACGCGACTATCTGGACCGCGCGGCCCACCATCGCCGCCAGCCGAAGTTGCGCTTTATCGACAAGTTTCCGGGCAACTTCTTATATGCCGGGTTTATCGCCCGTGCCCTGCCCGCCGCCAAAATCGTCTGCCTGCGCAGGCACCCCATGGACACGGTGCTCAGTAACTTCCGCAATCTCTTCGCGGTCAGTTCCCGCTATTATGACTATAGCTACGACCTGCTGGACATCGCCGCTTACTATGTCCGCTTCGACCGGCTGATGAGCCTGTGGGGCGAAGCCCTGCCGGGCCGCCTGATCGAATTGCGCTATGAGGATCTGATTGCCGATCAGGAAGGCGAGAGCCGACGGCTGCTCGCCCATTGCGGGCTCGACTGGTCAGACAGCTGCCTGTCCTTCCACAGCAATCAGGCCCCAGTTTCCACCCCCAGCGCTGCCCAGGTGCGCCGCCCGATCTACGCCCACTCGGTCGGGCGATGGAAGCAGCATGCCGAGGTGCTGGAACCGGTGCGCCGCTTCTTCGAGCAGGCTGGGGTCGACATATCATGACAGAAAGGAACCGGATCATGCCGCCAGCCGCCAAATGGATGTTGATCCCCGCGCTCCTGAGTTCGGCCACATCGGCACTCGCTGCGTCGGAGCCGAGCACAAGGCTGGTGGAATGTTCAACGGGAGACTGCCTGCTCGTGACGGGCCGCCGCGATGACCGGCACGCCCCGGTCAGCATCAATGGTCACAAGGTTGCGGTCAAAGGCGATTTGCGCTGGCAGACCCGGTTGCCGGTCGAAACCCTCCGTGCCTGGTCCGCGCCCAACGCACGCACCGTGACCGTCGCCGTGGATGGCGAGGAAGCGGAGGCCAGGCTGCCTATCGGCATGTTCGTTCGGCCGGAAGAATTAACGATGCTCGTCATCCGACCCAAGTAATATTCAGGTAAGCACAAAGTAATAATCGAACAATTTCCTTAGTTGTCTTGAAATAATCATTGCTCCCTTCTATGTGATCCGCAGTCGCCGGAGAGCGGCGCTCGTCTGACGCACAGGAGACAATGATGAAGATTGGCCTCGTGGCTCTCGCCACTTTCGCATGCGCGATCCCCGCTTCCGCCTTCGCCGCCGACAACCCATTCGCTCAGGATCAGGCGACCCTTGACCTCAAGGGGCTCGACCTCGCTTCGGCAGAAGGGCAGCAGCGCCTTGCCATCCGCATGGATCAGGCCGCCAACGCCGTATGTGGCCAGCGCCTCGCCGGGGTGCATCTCGCTGCTGAAGCAAAAGCGCAGGAATGCCGCGCAGCCGTGCTGGCCGATGTCCGCTCCCAGATCGAAGCGCGCCTGGCCATGAACGCAAAGCCGGTCCGCGTCGCCGCCCGCTAATTGCTCGGGCGGTTCACCTCCGTCGCCCCGGTATGCAGGGGCGACGGAGGAGCAGCCCGCTTATTTCGCCAGTTGCTTGGGGTTAGGCCACCAGGTCAGCGTCTGCACGTCGTGCGCTGAAGTCCACAGGCCCTTCTTCGTGAAGCGCAGCGCGCCGCTGCCCTCCGCCTCGCCGACGCGCGCCTTGACCGTCAGCGTGTCGGGATCGATCGCAACGAAGGTCTGGTCTTCCGTGGTGCGCAGCCACACCATGCCGCCACCCGTGTCGATATCCCCATATTTCAGCACTTCGCCGACCTTGACGCGGCCCGCGACCTCGCCGCTTGCCGGATCGACGCGCGCGACGGTTCCGTCACCCTGCTCCTGAACCCATACCGCCCCTTCCCCGGCGGCCAGAAAGGCGGGCTCCTTTCCGAGCGCCGTGGTCTTGATCACCATATTGCTGGCGGGGTCGATGCGCTGGATCGTCCGCGCCTCGCTGCTGACCGCCCACAGAGAACCGAAGCCGAAGGCGAGATAATGCGTGCCCACGCTGACCGGGATGGTGGCCGTGACCTGGTTGCTATCCGGATCGACGCGTGAGACCACCCCTTTCTGGTCGCTCGCGACCCAGACCGATCCCGCTCCCGCGACGACATTGAGTTCGCCCTTGGGATTGGCAATGCCGGTGGGGATGGTGGCACTCTTCTGCGCCTTGATCCTGTCGATCCGGACAAGCGCCTTTTCGTCGCAATCGGCCACCCACAAGGCATCGCCCAGTATCGCCATCGCGCCGCAGGGTTTGGCCATCGGCACCGAAGCAATCCTGCCCTGCCGCGACCAACGCTCAACGCGGGCGTCATTGGTTGCCCACACGCTGTCGCCATCGACCGCCAGAAAGTCGGCAAAGCCCGGAACCTTTATCACCTGTTCGCCGTAAGCAGGCGATGCGGCAGCCGCCGTGGCACAGCCCGCCACCAGCATGGCACCAAGGATTGGAAGCTTCGTCATGATCATCCTTCCCGGTTGATATAGGCGCGCCAGCCGCCAAGGGCGGTGATGTCTTCCGCCCCCGTGATCGCGCGTGGTTCGGCGACGAAGCCCTTGACGCTGCGGCCGTCCGCCAGCGTGACCGTGCCGATGGCGAGCGGCGCGGGCACTTCCGCGACGAAGCTGCCGAACTCGGCCACGCCCAGCTCATAGACTTCCAGCGCAATCGGACCGCCTTCATCGCTATGCACCAGTGCGGGCTTGGGCGGCACGCTGTCCGCCATTGCGTAGAGCCGGTAATTGGGCGCGGTCTCAAAGGCGCCGACGAACCGCGCGTCTCGCGACGTAAGCTGCCAGTGCAGCGGCATGTCCTTCAGGTGTGCGCCCACGACGGCGAGTTTCACGGTCTGCATTTTGCCCTCCAGATCTAGTGGCGGTGGGGAAGGAAGATCAGCGACGGCGAAATAGGCGTCCGCTACATCGAGCAGGGCGCGGTCCGTGTCGGCCGGCCCGATCAGGGTGATGCCAAAGCCCGTGCCATTGGCGCGACTGCCCGCAGGAATGGCGACAGCCGCCATGTCGAGCAGGTTGACGAAATTGGTGTAGAGCCCAAGGGCGCTGTTGAGCGCCACCGGCGCCGCGAGCAATTCGGCGACGCGGAAGGTCGTGCCTGTCGTCGGGAATGCCAGCAGGTCGATCTCCGACCATTGCGTGTCCGCATGACGCTTGAGCTCGGCCAGACGATAGATGCCATTGAACAGATCGACCGCGCTGATCTTGAGGCCAGGCTCCACAACCTCCCGCACGGTGGGATCAATGGCATCGGGATTGTCGGCCAGAAGGCCGGACAGGGCCGCCGCGCGCTCCGCCACCCACGGCCCGCCATAGAGCAGCTGTGCGGCTTCCAGCAGCGGCGCGATGTCGATCTCGACCAGTTCGCCTTGCCCGCCAAGCCGCTCCAATGCGCGATCATAGAGATATTCCGACTCCGCGTCGCCGAACCAGACTCGCTGGTCGCGCCTCGGCACGCCGATCCGCTTGCAGGCGATCAGCCGGTCGGCCAGCGGCTTTGAATAGGCATCCGCCGCGTCGAAGCCGGCGATGACCCTGTCGATCAGGCGCGCGTCGCCGCTGTCATTGGCGAAGATGGTAATGCAATCCAGTGTGCGGCAGGCGGGCACCAGTCCCGCGTTGCTCCACCGCCCCTTCGTCGGCTTGAAGCCGATCAGATGCTGGAACGCGGCGGGCACCCGGCCCGACCCGGCTGTGTCGGTGCCCAGCGCGAAGGCCACCAGTCCGGCGGCTACGGCCACGGAGGAACCCGAACTCGACCCCCCGCTCACATAAGCAAGGTTATAGGCGTTGCGCGGACTGCCATAGGGGCTGCGTGTCCCGTTCAGCCCGGTCGCGAACTGATCAAGATTGGTCTTTCCGACGCAGATCGCTCCGGCGGCGACGAGGCGATCGACCACCGTTGCGGATGCATCAGGGCTGTAGGCGAAAGCGGGACAGGCAGCGGTCGTCTCCGAGCCGGCTACGTCGATATTATCCTTCACCGCGAAGGGCACGCCAGCAAGCGGCAGGTCTTCGCCAGCGGCCAGCCGCGCATCGACAGCTCTGGCGGCCGCCATCAGATTTTCCGCGTCGGGCCTGCTGATCCATATCTGCGGCTGGACGGCGTCATAGGCAGCGAGCCGCCCAAGCGTTTCCTCAATCACGGCAAGGGCGCTGGTCCGCCCAGCCTTGATGTCCTGCGCAATGGCGATCGCGCCGCGGCGGTCGAGCGCGGTCATGCCTGCGCCCTCAGCGCCAGCATCGGCGCGCCCGGCTGCAACGACTGTCGTTCCTGCACATAGAGGGCCGCAACTGTCCCCGTACCGGGGCTTTGCACTGCACATTCCATTTTCATTGCCTCAATGATGGCGATGGTGTCGCCAGCCTTCACCTCGTCCCCGACAGCAACCAGCAATTTCCAGATGCTCCCGCCAAAAGGGGTCTCGACCAGCGCGGCCCCATCCGGGATCTCAATCGTTCGCGATCCGGGCGCGTCGGCCTCGGCGAGGTCGGTGATGCGGTCGAATTCGCCGTTGCGCTGCCATTCGGCGCGTTCCTCATCGAAAGCCGCCTGCCGACGCGCCTCGAATTCCGCGATGGACGAGGCATTGTCCGCAAGGAAGGCACGATAGTCGGCCAAGCGGAATTCCGATTGCTCGATCCTGATCGAGCGCCGCCCGCTGGGAAAGTCGCGACGCCATTCCACCAGCTCTTCCGCGCTGACCGGATAAAAGCGGATCTGGTCGAAGAAGCGCAGCAGCCAGGGCTTGCCTTCAACAAATGCGTCTGTCTGACGATGCGTGTTCCACACCTGAATGGTCCGGCCGAAGAGCTGATAGCCGCCTGGCCCCTCCATGCCGTAGATGCACATATAGGCGCCGCCGATGCCCACCACGTTGGGCGGAGTCCATGTCCGCGCGGGATTATATTTCGTCGTGACCAGCCGGTGCCGGGGATCAACCGGGGTCGCGACCGGCGCGCCCAGATAGACATCGCCCAGCCCCATGACGAGGTAGTTGGCCTCGAATATGAGATTTTCCACAGCCGCCACGTCGGGCAGGCCATTCACCCGGCGGATGAACTCGACATTGTCCGGGCACCACGGAGCATCGGCGCGCACCCCGCTCATATATTTCTCGATCGTCTCGATCGTGGCCGGGTCGCGCCAGCTCAACGGAAGATGCACGATACGGGAGGGTATGGTGAAATCCTCCAGGTCGCCCAGCCGCTCTTCGGCGGAGATCAGGGCGGCCAGCGCGGCGCGCTGCTCCAGCCTCTCGCCATCGAAATGAAGTTGCAGCGACCGGATGCCCGGGACCACATCGACGACGCCGGGCAGCGCGAGCCGTTCCAGCTCGGTCATCAGCGCGTGGACCCGGATCCGCAGCTCGATATCGAGGACGATGGGGCCATATTCGACCAGGATATTACGATCACCCTGCTGCCGATAGACAGTGCGGGGACGGCCCGGCCCCTGCGGAATTTCGGCCAGAATGGGCGAGAGCATGTCGATCGGCCGGGCTGGACCTGAATCTTCCGTCGCGCCCGAGGCTATCAGCCGCCGCTGCAGCCTTTCCGCCGCAGCCGCGTCGCCGATATTGACCGGCACGAAGCGGAGCTTGTCGCCGGGCGCAAGCTGGCCGATTTTCCAGCGGTCGGCGGCAATCACGACGAAGGGACAGACAAAGCCGCCCAGCGACGGGCCATCGGGGCCCAGGATGATCGGCATGTCGCCGGTAAAATCGACAGCGCCGATTGCGTAGGGATTGTCGTGGATGTTGGAGGGGTGAAGGCCTGCCTCCCCCCCGTCCGCCCGCGCCCACTCGGGCTTGGGTCCGATCAGGCGCACGCCGGTGCGATTGCTGTTGTAATGGACTTGCCATTCAGCTGCCGCAATCGACGCAATGTCGGCTTGCGTGAAGAAGTCCGGCGCGCCGTGCGGGCCGTAGAGCACGCGCACCGTCCATTCGGTGGGCAGATCGGGCAGCGTGACCAAGGGCAGCGGCGTGTCCGTTTTCTCGCCCGCCAGGTGCAACGTATCTCCTGCCAGCAGCCGGCGTGCGGCATGGCCGCCGAACCGGCCCAGCTCGAAGGTGCTGCGGCTACCGAGATAGGGCGCGATATCGAGGCCACCCGCGAACAGGATATAGCCGCGCAGCCCTCCACCAGACGCCCGGCCAAGCGCCAGCGTCTGCCCTGCCTGTACGGTGATCGCTGCACCGCGCGGAGCCGGTTCCCCGTCGAGGGTCGCGCCGAAATCGGCACCCATCAGGCAGATGCGCGCTGTCGCCGTGAAGACGATCGTCGGGCCGGTGACGGTGACTTCCAGGCCCGCTGTCCCTTCTGGGTTGCCCAGCAGCCTGTTCCCCAGGCGAAAGGACTGGTCGTCCATTGGCCCCGAAGGTGGCACGCCGACAGCCCAGAGCTTCTGGCGTCCGGGCCAGTCCTGCACGGTGGTGGCGGTGCCGCCGCTGATGACGCGAATGCTGCGGCTGCTGGAGGTAATCCCTTCCAGCAGACGCGTCGATACCTCTCCGCTGACAAAGGCGGGGGCGCGGACAACATCGCGCAGCCAGCGCAGGTTCGTCTCGATTCCGTCAACCCGGCTCTCGTCGAGCGCGGACTGCATCCTTTCGATGGCTTCGGCGCGGGTCGGAGCATGGACGATCAGCTTGGCGAGCATGGGATCGTACCAGCTGCTGACCTCGCTGCCCGCCATGCACCATGTCTCGGCACGAATGTCGGCTGGGAAATCGACTGCGGTGAGCGCGCCCGAAGTGGGCCGGTAGTCCAGCGCCGGGTCTTCGGCATAGAGCCGCACCTGAACCGAATGCCCCCGAGGCGCAGGCGGATCGGCATCGAGAAAGGCGAAATCGCCTGCGCCGCCACGGATCATCCATTCGACAAGATCGATCCCCATCACTTCTTCAGTGACGCCATGTTCGACCTGAAGCCGCGTGTTCATCTCG
The DNA here is from genome assembly GCA_023433445.1 of Pseudomonadota bacterium. GTDB lineage: Bacteria > Pseudomonadota > Alphaproteobacteria > Sphingomonadales > Sphingomonadaceae > Sphingobium. Next base: position 26,370 of record JAEZCS010000255.1, read on the forward strand.
AGGAAGAAAAACTCCTCGCGCTCCGCATCATAGAGAAACTCGACCGTTCCCGCCGACCTGTAGTTCGCGGCCTGGCCCAAGCGCGTCGCAGCCGCGATCAAGTCCTGGCGCACGACATCGGGCAGCAACGGGGCGGGCGCTTCCTCGACGACCTTCTGGTTGCGGCGCTGAAGCGAACAGTCGCGCTCGCCAAGCGGCATGATGCGGCCCTGCCCGTCGCCGAACAACTGCACTTCGATGTGGCGCGCACGGCGGATGTAGCGTTCAAGGAAAATGCCGGCATCGCCGAAGTTGCTCTGCCCCTGGCGGGCAACGGCGGCGAAACCTTCGCGGACGTCGGCTTCGTCCTCACAAATACGCATGCCGATGCCCCCGCCGCCGGCCGTCGCCTTCAAAATCACGGGGAAACCGATTTCGTGCGCAGCGGTAACCGCTTCTTCCTCGCCGGTCAGCAGGCCGGTGCCCGGCGCGAGCGGAACGCCGTGCGCGGCGGCGAGAGCACGCGCACTGTGCTTGAGGCCAAAGGTGCGGATATTATCCGGCGTCGGGCCAATGAAAACGATGCCGGCCGCCGCGCAGGCTTCCGCAAACTCCACATTTTCGGCGAGGAAGCCGTAGCCGGGATGGATCGCCCCCGCGCCGGTTGCGCAGGCGGCATCCAATATGGCGGCGATGTTGAGATAGCTGTCGGACGCCCGCGCCGGACCGATGCAGACCGCCTCGTCCGCCTGGGCAACGTGCAAAGATGCTTCATCCGCCTCGGAATAGACGGCCACGGAGCGCAGGCCCATGCGCTTCAACGTGCGAATGATACGGGTAGCGATCGCGCCCCGGTTAGCAATGAGGACCGTGTCGAAGCTCATGCGGCCACGATCATGCGGACGGGGGTGGGATTGAAGCCGTTGCAGGGATTGTTGATCTGCGGGCAATTCGACACAACGACGATGACGTCCATTTCCGCTTTCAGGTCCACCGTAAGGCCGGGCGCGGAGATGCCATCGACGATCCCCAGGGACCCGTCCTCCTCAACCGGCACGTTCATGAAGAAGTTGATGTTGGAGACAATGTCGCGCTTGCCCCGCCCCTCCCGCAGGTTCGCCTCCAGGAAATTCTCGACGCACGCATGTTCGGCCTTGGTGTGGTGTCCGTAGCGCAGCGTGTTGGACTCGCATGAGCATGCGCCGCCGATCGTGTCATGATATTCGACCGAGGTCGCCGCTATGGTCATCATCGGCCGCCCCTCGTTCGACCGCAGCACTGTCCCTTCGCGCAGGAAAAGGTTGCCCTGCGCCGACACGGTGTCCTGCGCGCTGTAGCGTTCGGCGTCGTCCTCTGCGGCGTAGAGGAGAAAATCGACCGCCTGATTGCCCTCCAGATCGACGATACGCAGCGTCTGGCCGGCGGCGATATGATGCAGCCATGGCGCCCGCGCTGGCACGATGACATCGTGGACGACCGGGCCCGAAAGGCCCGACAAATGGGGATCGATGCTCATGTGGGAAGCTGTTCCTTCCTGTCAGCGATAATAGTCTTCGACATTCAGGAAGGCGCGCAGGCCCTCCGGCGTCGCGTTGCGTATCGGATCATCCTCGGCCGTCACTGGCCCGCGCCAGGCTGTCGCCCGCAGCGGCGTGACCGTGTAGGTATCTCTCGGGTCGAGGACGTGCGGACAGTTGGCGATGACCATGATCACCTCCATCTCCGCGCGCAGCAGGACGCTGCGGCCCCCGGGAAACGGCCCAACCTGCGGCGTTATCGCGCCGTCGGCCTCGATCTTCGCGCCCTTGAACACATTGATGCAGGGGTGAACGTCGCGCCGCTGGAGCCCGTGCTTCGCCACGCCAAGCAGAAAGCGGTCGCGCCCGTTCGGACAAGGTCCGCTGTTCGCGCCGGAGCCATATTTGGCGGCGTTGGTCACCGCGTTCGACGTTCCGCAGAATGTGTCGTGCGTGCCAGCGCCGTCTTCCGATATGCTCATGAGCACCCGGCCCATGTCCGAAAGAAGGAGCTTGCCCTCGCCCAGATAGGCGTTCCACTGCACCTTCACCGTGTCGGCCACGTTGAGCCGTTCGGTCGGCATGTCCGCGTTGAAAAGCAGGATCGACGCGCAGGCATCGCCCGCCAGGTCGATCAGTCGCAGGCGCGCGCCACGCGGCAGCCGCCTGGTGGCATAGCCCCCGGCCGCAACGGTTTCTTCCCACAGCAGGTCGGACGCGGCGACGCCTGGGGGAAGGTCGTCCGCCACCGGCGGCAACACCGGCATGGCTTCGACCACCCTGCCCGCCATGGCGCGGGCGTGATCGCGAGCATCCGACGGACGGGCGAGAATTTCGGTCATGCGGCATTCTCCTTGCTGCCGACTTCTTCCTGCTCATACAGCGGCGGAAGCAGCGCAGTAGTCGTGACGAGTTGGAGCTGCTGGACGCCGCGCACCCGGCGCAACGCGTCGCATAATTCCTTCAGCAATGTCGCAGGACCTTGCACCAGCAGCACTTCAAGCGACTGGTCCCCTTCGAGGAACACATGCTGGGAGGAGATCACCTCCTTGAGATAATCGGCCTGAGTCTGGGCGAGTTGATGCCGGACGCGGCCTTTGTCGCTCCGATAAACCAGGGTGATGGTGCCCGCGAGCATCTCGTCCGGTCGGGTCAGGGCCTCATGCTCGGCCAGCGCATGGCGGATCAACTCGGCGATGAGCTGGGAGCGCGAGGGCAGCTCTCGTTCGACCACCATGGCATCAAGCTGCCGGAACAGATCGCTGGGCAGGCTCATGCTGAGCCTCGCCAGGCTTGTGCCTTCGCTAGCCATTGCCAATTGCCTCCTTATCATCCTGCGGGCTGGTCTCGTCTGCGGCTTCTTCGCTGGCCGCGGGTTCAGTGCGCCGAAGCAGCGGAAGATCATAAACCGCGGTGGCGCCGAACCGGTGGGGGGCGTGGGGATCGTGCCGCCGCTTGTCGAGCGTCAGCACCCGCGTGCCCAATGTGAAGGCTTCCCGGATATCATGGGTGACCATGATGATCGTCAGCGCATAGTCGCGCCACAGCCGCGTGATCAGCGCATGCATGTCCGCCCGGATGCCCGGGTCCAGCGCGCCGAACGGCTCATCGAGCAGCAGGATGCGTGGCCGTTTGATGAGCGCCTGTGCGATGGCCAGCCGCTGCTGCATCCCCCCCGACATCTGTGCGGGATAAAGGTGCAGCGCGTCGCCCAGCCCTACCGACCGCAGCATCTCTTCCGCCTCTGCGGCGGCCGCCCGGCGCGCGCCGCCGAACAGGCGCGCGGCCAACGGTGCCTTGGCGCATTCGAGGCCAAAGATCGTGTTGCGCAGCGCAGAAAGGTGCGGGAACACCGAATAACGCTGGAAGACGACGCCCCGATCGGGACCGCATTCCGGCTTCAGCGGTTCCCCGTCCAGCAGGATGGTTCCCCTGGTGGGCACTTCCTGGCCCAGCACCACGCGCAGCAGGCTGCTCTTGCCCGCGCCGGACGGTCCGATGATCGACACGAAGGAACCGGCCTCTATGTCCAGATCGACCCTTTCGAGTACGATCTTGTCGCCATATTCGACCCAGATATTGCGGAGGGAGAGGAGCGCGCTCAATGGCTGCCTCCATGCGCCCAGGGGAATGCCCGGCGGCTGGCGAGGGTCAACACCCCGTCCATCAATATGGCCAGGATCGCGATCCAAGCGACATAGGGGATGATGACGTCCATCGACAGATAGCGGCGGACCAGGAAAATCCGGTAGCCAAGGCCGACGTCGGACGCGATGGCTTCCGCTGAAATCAGGAAGACCCAGGCAGGCCCCAGCGCCAGCCGCATGGCGTGCAGCAGCCGGGGCATCGCCTGCGGCAGCGCGACCCGGATCATGATCTGCCATGAACTCGCGCCCAGCGTTTGGGCCTTGACGATCTGCTCGCGCGGCAGGGCAGCGACATGGGCCGCAATGTCGCGCATCATGACCGGCGCGACACCGATAACGATTAGGGCGACCTTCGCCGTTTCGCCCAGACCCAACGCGATGAACAGGATGGGCAGCAGGGCGATGGGGGGGATGACCGCGACGAGCGTTACGAGGGGGCCGAACGTGGCGCGTACCGGCGGGAGTACGCCCAGCAGGAGGCCAACGACCAGCGCCGACAGCGTCGCGATGCCCAGGCCAATACCAAGCCGCTGAAGGCTGGCCAGCGTGTCGGCCCAGAAGACAAACTGGCCGGTAAGCTGGTCTGCCTGGAAAAGGAGCGCCGCCATGGCATCCACCATGCTGGCGGGCAGCGGCAGAATCTTGTCCATGGGATTAGCAGCGTGGCGCTGCGCCGCCAGGAACAGGTAAAGCAGCACCAGCAGCAGGATCGGCACCGCACCCAGGAAGATGCGGTCGCCTCGGCGGGCATGTCGGTTCACCCAGCGCATCGTCACATCACTTTCGATAAATTCGAAACGAACCGGTCAGAGCTTTCCGTCGGCAGCCAGCTTCATGAAGCTTTCGTCGAACCGCAGCGTCACCCGTTGCGGATCGCCGAGCGTCTTGCCGCCCGGGAAGGCAATGCCGACGGCATCGGCAGACGACGCGCCTTTGAAAAGCCCCTTGGAAAAGCTGAAATTTCGCACCTGCGTCATCGTCTTGATCAGCGCTGGAGCGGAGGTGGCGGTCACCGCCGCCTTGGGATCGGTATAAAGATGCGTGGTCGACAGCTGGCTATCGAAGCTCTCCGGCGTCGATCCGGCCAGCTTCGCCATGGCTGCGCGCGCCGCCCTGCCCTCCGCGTCCTGCCGCTGCATCAGGGAAACGGTTTCGTACCAGATGCCCGTCAGCGCCTTGCCCAGGTTCGGATTGGCCTTGAGCGTCGCGGTATCGACGACCATCAGGTCGAGTATCTCGCCCGGGATTTGGGCGGAACTGAATACCTGGGCAACGCCCGGCTGGTTCTTCATCACCGAAAGCTGCGGGTTCCAGGCAACTACGGCCTTGGCCTGCGGACTCCCGAAAGCGCCCACGATGTCCGCGTCGGACGTATTCACGGTCTTCACATCGGTCGGCTTGAGTCCCGCAGTCTCCAGACCCCGCGCCAACAGATAATGGGAGACGGACAGTTCGACGAGATAGACCTGCTGGCCCTTGATGGCGCGCATCTGGTCCGCGCCTCTCAGCAATATGCCGTCATTGCCGTTGGAATAATCCCCCACGATGATGGCGCTGCTGTCCTTGCCACCGGCAGCGGGTATGGTGAGCGCGTCCATATTGGTGACGGTCACCCCATCGAACTTGCCCGCCGTGTATTGATTGATCGATTCCACATAGTCGTTCACCTGAACGACGTTGATCTTGATCCCATATTTGTCGGCCCATTTCTTCACGATGCCGGCCTGTTGAGCGTAGGGCCAGGGCATCCACCCGGCATAGATCGACCAGCCGATACTGAAATCCGTACGCTGCGCCCCCTGGTCTGGCGTCTGTGAACAGGATGCGAGCAGCAGCGCGCTGGCAAGCATTGCGACCCTGCCCACCTTGTCGATCAACCTGGCCATGATTCGATCCCCTTTCGCAGTGCAGCATCATCTTGGTTCATCCTGTTGTCTACAAGGAAATATTACAAGTCGTCGAATATGTAATAATTTCTGGCATGCGCCGATGGTGGCAAGCCGATCCACAGCATCATTGCCCAGCGCATCCCCGGACCATCATTGACACGAATCATTGATAAACATGCCCAATCGGCGAGCCTCCCTTCGCAACGGGCAAGGAGTGACGCCTTCGCGAATCAGGACGGCCAGTTGCTTCCGAAGGACTAGCGCACTGCCTGCCAAAAGCCCCGCAAAGCTGCGAGGCAAGCGCGCTTTACGGCCCAAAAAGGCCTATTTGGTGCGGCGCGTCACAGATTTTACTCATACTGAGCAAGTGCAAAAATATTACGCTTGACGCATTAGGTAATATCCATACCGTATGAGTGATTGTTCGGCAAAGCGCCGAGACGGAAAGTTCAGCGTCCGCAAGACGGCCTATCGAAGTGAGGGCAAGTGGATCCAATTAAGACCAGTCATGCAGCAATGCTGGGTGAGACGACATCCGTTGTCGAACTCACCGGCTCAACAGGCATGATCGGTCTACCAAATCGTTCTCGAAATACTCGAAGAACAAGTCGCGACGCCGCATCGTCGCGGCATATCCGCAGGGAAGTAAGTCTGCGCCAAGAACATCGGCGCGAGATCGCCGATGAACCGGCAAACTATCTGACAAGGCGCCAGGCTCGGCTAGAGCGCCAATAGGAGGGATGTCACTTAAGGGCTCAACCGAAAGGGGGTCGGAGTGACTAAGAAATTATTTCGGAACACGCTGTTAGGCGCGACCATTTTAATGGGCGTCGGAACCACTCCGGCTGTCGCGCAAGACGCCATGCCGCAAGCTGGCGACGCCAACGAAATCGTGGTGACGGGCACTCGCCGTGAAGTCACCATTCAGGATGTGCCGATCAATATTACCGCAATAGGCGCTGAACAATTGTCCAGGCAGCGGATCGACGATGTTCGCGATCTGGCAGACTTCACGCCGGGCATGACAGTTTCCGATACTGGTCCGGGCTCTACCGGAACAATCGTTCTTCGGGGGCTCAGCGCTTCGGATGTTGATGCAACCGGCTTATCCTATGACGACGCGCTGGGGGTCTATTTGGGCGAGGTTCCGCTCTATTATGACTTCAAGCTGCTCGATATCGCACGGGTGGAAACATTGCTTGGGCCGCAGGGCACGCTCTACGGCCTAGGCACGCTGGCCGGCGCCATCCGCAACATACCCAATCGCCCCGACCTGATGGCCATCAGCGGCGAAGTGCATAGTCGCCTTTATGCCAAGCAGCATGGCGAGAAAGCGGGATTCCAGCTGGACGGCGTCATCAACATCCCGATCATCCGTGATCATGTCGCCTTCCGTTCGGCCACCGGCTATTATTATGATCCCGGCTTTATCGATTCACCACTGCTGCTGCAGGAACCTGGCGTGTCGTTGCCGCAGCCAAGCGGCCCCGGCGGCGTAACCGACGCCGATTATGCCGCGAATTTGACCGCCCGCAAGGACGTCAATTTCGAAAAGACATTCACTACACGTAATCAGCTGCTCGTTCAGTTCAACCCGGATCTCTCCGTCAACTTCACCTATGCATTCCAGCGGACCAAGACCGATGGCGGCCAATATAACAGCGATGGCGTGCTTGGGACCGGAAAGTATGAAAATGGCGCGCGCTACCTGGAGCCGGTAAATCGTCGCGCGCACCTTGGCAGCATGGAGGTCAATGCGAACATTGCCGATTTCGCGGATCTCGTCGCGACGACTGCCTATACCAATGTGCGCAACGTCCGGACAGCTGACAATACTGACCTGCTGCTCGATCTTGACTATGGGTATGAGACCTTCCCCGCGTTTTCGAGTTACAATGAAAGCGTCAACAGCCGGAAGCAGTTCAACCAGGAAGTCCGCTTCGTATCGCATCATGGTGGCCCGTTCAGCTGGGCGATAGGCGGCTTCTACAACGAGCAAAAGCTGCAGAACGATTATCGCGAGATACTTCCCGGCCATCCTTGGGTAGATCTGGCAACCAATCCCGAAGAGATTGAATATGCGTCCTACACGACTTCAAAAGTTACCGAGAAGGCAATCTTCGGCGAAGGCACGTTCCGCATAACGCCGGAATGGCAGGTGACCGCTGGCGGCCGCTGGTTCCAGTATAAATCGAACATCAGGGGCCGCGCAGTCATCCCGCTGCTAGGCGATCCACTCAGCCCATATGACGCCGAAGCGGCAGGCGGCACATCCAAGAAGAGCGGCACGGTGTGGAAGTTCAACACTTCCTACGATTTCACCGACGACATCATGCTCTATGCGACCTACAGCAAAGGATATCGTATCGGCGGCCCGAACTCGGTCGCGCCCTGCCCGCCGGTGCTGAACCCGCCTCCTGCGCAAAATGTCTGCGCCTTGCCGAACGAGCTTCAATATGGCCCGGATACCACCAAAAATGCAGAAATCGGCATCCGCACGCAGTTTTTTGATCGAAAGCTGACCTTCAATTTCAACGTTTTCCAGATCAAATGGGACGGCATCCAGGTTGATTCCGCCACTCTGAACGGCATCGTCGGTATCACGGTCAACGGGGGCAAGGCGAAATCCGAAGGGTTTGAAACGTCATTCCAACTTCGCCCTCTTCCCGGATTGTCGATCCAGGGAACCTATTCCTACGTCAATGCGAGGCTGACGGAAGACGTGCCCAATGTCATCGCCGTCAACGATCCGGCGGGCACTTATCCCAGCGATCCCATCCAGTTGGATGCCTTTGCCGGCGATCGCCTCCCCGGTTCGGCGAAGAACAGCGGTAGCCTGGGCGCGACCTATGTCTATCCTGTCGGGGACGGCAGCATCGTCGGCAACTGGACGGCGACCTATCGCGGCAATGTCGTGACGCGCTTGGGGTGGGATCGCGCCTATGGCGACAAACTGCCCGGCTATGTCCTGCATCGCGCATCGCTGAATTACGAAACCGACAAGTACAGCATCGGCCTTTTCGCTAACAACATCTTCGACAAATATGCAGTGGCCTCGGTCGCCAACGACCGTTCGCGGGTGGGCCTAAACGATGGCGTTCTGCTCCGTTACTACAAACAAACCGTCATCAATCCGCGCACATTCGGCATCGAAGCGCGGCTCAAATACTGACGCTGATGAAAGGGCGGGGCGCAGTCTTTCGAAGGATTGCGCCCCCCCTTCTGTTGAGACAGCCGTGCTCGCCCTGGACTTCATTTCAAGGGTGATGGAAGCGCAGCTCAGTAATGGAGATGAAAATTTATGCTGGTGGAGATTGCCAGAGCGGTTGTGGCGGCCACGCTGCTTTGCGGTACGCCACCCGTCTCGGCCGCCGCGCCAAAACGTCCCGGCCTTTTCCCAGAGCGATGGATCGACGGCACGCTTGCCCAGGAGCCTGACGCGCAGGTTCAGGCGCTCGACGGCGACACATTCGTCATACGGCAGTCGATCAAGACCAACTTCGAAGCTCCCTTCCTCTATCTTCTATTCGGGCGAGAGAGGGCATTGCTGGTCGATACCGGCGCACAGGGCGGCCGGATCAGGCCGGTGATCGACCGCCTCGTGGCACAATGGCTGGCGGCGAAGGGGCGCACACGGATCCCGCTCGTGGTGGCGCATAGCCACAGCCATGGCGATCACGTCGCTGGCGACGCGGCATTTCGGCATCGCCCCGATACGACGGTCATCGGCCTTGGGGCGCAGGATGTGGCCCGCTTCTTCGGTATAGCGAAGTGGCCGGAGGAGATGGCTCGCTTCGATCTGGGCGGCCGCGTGCTCACGGTCATACCTGCGCCCGGACACCAGGCCGCCGCCATCATGATCTACGACCCGCATTTGAAGATCCTGCTGTCAGGCGACACGCTGTATCCCGGTCGCCTGTACATCCCGGTCAACTTTCTGGCGGACAACCGGGCAAGCGTGGATCGCGTGGCGGCATTCGCGGCCAGACAGCCGATCCGCGCAGTGCTGGGCGCCCATATCGAAATGACGCGCACGCCTGGTGAGGACTACCCGCACGAAGCGCTGGCGCACCCGGACGAGCGTCCGCTGGAACTGCCGAAACGCAGCATCGTCGAGCTGCAGAAGGGTCTCAAGGCGCCGCTCGATGTGCCAGAGCGGCCGCAAACTCATGACGATTTCATCATCTACCCGGTCGCCCCGCGGCCAGATTGAAAAGATGCCGGAAAGGACTGAACGCATGGCCAATCGGCCCAAGCTGGAGATATCGCGCCGCGGCGTTCTGGCCGGAACGACCGTCACGGCCGTGGCGGCGGCTGCGGCGCCTGCCTTGACTGAATCCCCCGCGCTTCCGCCTGCCAAGCCTGTTCCTACCATGTCCGTCGCTTTCTCCGTCAATGGACGCGCACAGCGGCTGGCGCTTGATCCGCGCACGACCTTGCTCGACGCCCTGCGCGAACATCTTCATCTGACCGGCACCAAGAAGGGCTGCGATCACGGCCAATGCGGCGCTTGCACCGTCATCGTCCAGGGCAAGCGGATCAATTCCTGCCTCAGCCTCGCCGTCATGCACGAGGGCCACGAAATTACCACGATCGAGGGACTGGGGACGCCCGACAAGCTGCATCCGATGCAGGCCGCCTTCATCAAGCATGACGGCTATCAGTGCGGCTATTGCACGCCCGGGCAGATCTGTTCCGCCGTCGCGGTTCTGGACGAGATCGCACGCGGGGTTCCAAGCCATGTTCAGGAGGATCTGACCGCCAGCCCACGCGCCACCATGCCGGAGATGCGGGAGCGAATGAGCGGCAATATTTGTCGCTGCGGCGCTTACTCCAATATCGCCGAGGCGATGGCGGACGTCGCTGGAGAGCGCGCGTGAGAGCTTTCACCTATGAACGCGCCACGGACCCCGTCACAGCCGCAAAGATTGTGGCGCAACGCCCCGGCGCGCGGTTCGTCGCCGGGGGCACCAACCTGCTGGACCTCATGAAGCTGGAGGTGGAAACGCCGACGCACCTCGTCGATGTGCAGGATCTGGACTTCAACAAGATCGAAACGACACCCGAGGGCGGCCTCCGAATCGGGGCGCTCGTCACTAATACCGATCTGGCCGCGCACGAACGCGTGCGCCGTGACTATGCCGTGCTATCGCGCGCGATCCTCGCCGGCGCTTCGGGACAGTTGCGCAACAAGGCGACGACCGGCGGCAACCTGCTCCAGCGCACCCGCTGCCCCTATTTCTATGACATCAACATGGCCTGCAACAAACGGCGGCCGGGTTCGGGATGCGCTGCAATCGGCGGATATTCCCGCCAGCTCGGCGTCGTGGGGGTAAGCAAGTCCTGTATCGCGACGTTCCCGGGCGACATGGCCGTGGCCCTTCGCGTGCTCGACGCCGTGGTGGAAACAATCGACAGTGATGGGCGGACGCGGTCCATCCCCATTGCCGATTTCCACCGTCTCTGGGAGGATGATCCGCACGAGGATACGGTGCTGACGCCCGGCGAACTCATCACCGCCGTCACGCTGCCCGCTCCCCTCGGCGGCAAGCATTTCTACGAGAAAGTCCGCGACCGCGCGTCCTATGCCTTCGCGCTCGTGTCAGTCGCCGCCGTGATCCAGCCCGATAGCACCGGTCGCGTGGCATTTGGTGGGGTTGCGCCAAAGCCCTGGCGCGTCGAAGCCGCCGAGGCGCTGCTCCCGCAAGGCGCGGCGGCCGTTACCGCGCGGGCCTTTGAAGGTGCAACGCCGACAAGAGACAATGGCTTCAAGCTGCCGCTCGCGACGCGCGCGCTGGCCTACGTCATCGCGCAAGCCAGGATCTGATCCCATGAAGTTCAATGTTCCCGCCAGGACCAATCCCATCGACCGGATGTCCGTTGTCGGCCGTGCGCAGGCTCGTATCGATGGTCCGCTCAAGACGACGGGCCTCGCGCCCTATGCCTATGAACAGCGCGAAGCGGCGAACCCCGCCTATGGCTATGTGATCGGATCGGCGATCGCCAAGGGTTCCTTCCGCTGGCTGAACCTGGACGCTGTCAGGGCAGCGCCCGGCGTCATCACAGTGGTCACCGCAGAGGATGCCGGCGCGCTAGGCAAAGGACAGTTCAATACGGTAAAGCTGCTCGGCGGGCCGGAGGTCGATCACTATCATCAGGCGATCGCTATCGTCGTCGCAGAGACTTTCGAACAGGCGCGCGCCGCAGCAGCCATGGCCCGGGTCGACTATGACCGTACGCAAGCGCGGTTCGATCTGGACCAGGCGTTGAAGGTCGCTCCGATCGTTGGCAATGGCGGCCAGCCAGCGACGGTCGGTGATTTCGAGGCCGCTTTTGCTGCCGCGCCGGTGAAGATCGACGCCGAATATACGACACCCGATCACACCCATGCGATGATGGAGCCCTTCGCTTCCATCGCGGCTTGGCAGGGTGATGAGTTGACGATCTGGACATCGAACCAGATGATCGACTGGGGCCGCGGCGACCTTGCCCGAACGCTCAACATGCCGAAGGAAAAAATCCATTTCCTGTCGCCCTATGTCGGCGGCGGCTTCGGTGGAAAACTGTTCCTGCGGACGGACGCTGTCCTTGCCGCGCTGGGGGCAAAGGCGGCGGCACGGCCGGTGAAGATTGCGCTGCCGCGCCCCTTCATCGCGAACAACAGCACGCACCGCCCGGCAACGCGCCAGCGCATCCGCATCGGGGCCGCGCCCGATGGTACGATCACCGCCATCGCGCATGAAAGCGGGTCGGGCGACCAGCCGGGCGGCGGCCCGGAATCGGCGACCGCCCAAACTGAGCTGCTCTATGCAGGTGCGAACCGGCTGACCGCGCTGCGGCTGGCTGTGCTCGACCTGCCCGAAGGCAACGCCATGCGCGCTCCGGGGGAAGCGCCGGGTATGATGGCGCTAGAAGTCGCGATGGATGAAATGGCCGAGAAGCTGGGAATGGATCCCGTCGCCTTCCGGATCAAGAACGACACCCAGGTCGACCCCGCCAAACCCGAACGGCGGTTTTCACAACGTCAGCTCATACGCTGCCTGACGGAAGGCGCCGAACGGTTCGACTGGTCGCGCAGAAACGCCGTACCGGGCAATGTGCGGGACGGACGCTGGTTGGTCGGAATGGGGGTAGCTGCGGCCTTTCGCAACCACATCAATCGGGCCAGTGGTGCGCGCGTCCATCTCGACCCCGATGGCCTTGTGACGGTCGAAACGGACATGACCGATATCGGCACCGGCAGCTACACCATTATCGCCCAGACCGCAGCGGAGATGATGGGCGTACCGATGGACGCCATCAAAGTGAAGCTGGGCAGTTCAGCCTTTCCGGTCGCTGCCGGTTCAGGCGGTCAATGGGGTGCGGCCAATGCCACGGCAGGCGTCTATGCGGCCTGCGTGAAATTGCGGGAGGCGGTCATCCAAAGCCTTGGCTTTGAAGCATCGGGCGCCCTGTTCGAAGGCGGTTATGTGCGCAGCGGCAACCGATCCACGGAACTTCGCAAGGCGG
>JAEZCS010000038.1 GCA_023433445.1 Pseudomonadota bacterium
TCGATCCGTCTGCTCGCCGCTTTCGACCACCGCCACATCTTCCTCGATCCTGATCCCGATCCGGCCAAAAGCTGGGAGGAACGCAACCGTCTGTTCCAGCTGCCCCGGTCGAGTTGGGACGATTATGACAAGTCGCTGATTTCCAAAGGTGGCGGCGTCTTCCCGCGCAGCCTGAAAAGCATCGCGCTGACGCCTCAGGTTCAGGCGATCCTGGGCGTTACAGACACGGAGATGGACCCAACCGCCCTCATTGGCGCGATCCTCAAAAGCCCCGCCGACGTTCTCTGGTTCGGCGGCATCGGCACCTATGTGAAGGCTGCGGCCCAAAGCCATGGCGAAGTCGGCGATCCCGCCAATGATCGGCTGCGCGTCAATGCAGAGGAACTGCGCGTCAAGGTTGTCGGCGAGGGTGCAAATCTCGGCGTCACTCAAGCGGGGCGTATCGCCTTCTCGCTGCGGGCCGGGCGCATCAACACCGACTTCATCGACAATTCGGCAGGCGTCGATTGCTCGGACAATGAAGTGAACATCAAGATCGCGCTGAACAAGGAAATGGCCGAAGGCCGCCTGACATTCGACGCGCGCAACACGCTGCTCGAAAGCATGACCGACGCTGTCGCCGACATCGTGCTGGAGGATAACCGGCTTCAGGTGCTCGGCCTGTCCATCGCTGAAAACGGCGGCGCGGCCGACCTTGCCAGCTACGTCCGGCTGATAGAAACCTTCGAGGAAAACGGCCGCCTCGATCGGCAGGTCGAAGGGCTCGCCGCGAACGACGTGCTGCTCCGGCGTGGACAGGACGGTCTTGGCCTCACCCGTCCAGAGCTCGCCGTGCTCCTGTCCACGGCCAAGCTGGCGCTTCAGGATTCGATCGAACAGGGGCAACTCGCTCTTGATCCCGGCATGGGGCCTGAGCTTGCCGCCGCCTTCCCGCCCGCCATGCAGAAGAAAGAAGCGGATGCCATCGCGGAGCATGCGCTTGCCAAGGAGATTGTCGCGACAAAGGTCGCGAACCGCATCGTCAATCGTCTCGGCCTCATCCACCCCTTCGAGCTGGCGGAGGAAGAAGGCTGCTCGCTGGCCGACCTCGCCAGCGCCTTCCTGATCGCGGAACGGCTCTATGACATCCGTGCTCTCTGGGCGGACATCGACGCCACCGCCATGTCGGAAGCCGCCCGCCTCGCACTGTTCGCGGATGTCGCCATCGGCGTGCGCACGCAAATCGCCGACATATTGCGCAGCTTGCCGGCAGGCACGCTGCCCAGTTCGGGTCACGCGCTGCTTACCGCGGGAGTGGAAAAGCTCGCGCGAGAAGTCGACGACCTTCTCACCAACGAAGCCTTGCGCCGCACCAATGCCGTCATCGATCGCTTGGAGGCACTCGGCGCGCCGGGCAACCTCGTGCGCCGCACCGCCGGTCTCTTCAAGCTCGATGGCGCGGTCGGCATCGCCGCCCTTGCCGGGCGGCTGAAGGTCGATGAGGTCGCCCTTACCCGCGCCTTCACCTATCTGGGCGAGGCGGTCGGCATAGACTGGGTCCAATCGACCGCCGCCCGCATGTCGCCCAGCGATCCCTGGGAAAGGCTGCTCATTTCCGGCGTAGCCCGCGACATGCAGCAGGTGCGGCTCGACTTCCTGGAACAGGGCGGCAAGACGAACGGCAAGGACATCATCGCCCATGTCGATGCATGGCTCGCCGAAAAGCAGCCCCGCATCACCCAATTCCGCGCCCTTGTCCAACGCGCCAAGACCGCAGCCGCCCCCAACGTCGCCATGCTCGCGGAAATAGCGGGCCAGGCGAGGGGGCTGCTGGGTCGCTGAAGCTCCGCCAGCCCGTCGTCATCCCAGCGATGCGGAGGGCGCGGTAAGCCAACGGAGGGATTGCGCGCCTGCGCGTCCTCCCCTCCCTCACCCCGGCATCCCAGCGGAAGCTGGGATCTCATGCCTGAACGCGCTCGGTTGAGCCGGAGCCCAACTGGCCGACAACGCGAGCCCGCCCCTACTCCGCCCCCTTCACCCCCAAATCCCGCACCAACTCATACACTTTGATACAACTCGCCCACTCTCCCCGATTGCAATTGCGAGTCGTTCGCGTTATCAGACGCGCCTCTCGTCAGGATCGATCCATCCCATGCATGCCCCGCTTAACCTTCAGCAGCAGAAGAAAAAGAAGAAGAGCTTCTGGCGGAAGCAGTTGCACAGTTGGCACTGGATCAGTTCCGCGATCAGCCTCATCGGCCTCCTGCTCTTCGCCTTCACCGGGATCACGCTCAATCACGCAGCCGATGTGGAAGGATCGCCGCAGACAGTCGAAAAATCCGTGACGATGCCTGCCCCGCTCCTGACGCAGGTCGCCCCTGACGACCGCCCCGACACCAAGAAGCCGCTCCCCGCACCTGTCGCGGCCTGGGTCGAAAAGGAAATCGGCGTTCGTGCTTCTGGCGACGCGGAATGGTCCGCGGGGGAAATCTACCTCGCCCTCCCCCGCCCCGGCGGTGACGGCTGGGTCTCGGTCGACCGGCACAGCGGCATAGTGACCAGCGAAAGCACCAGCCGCGGCTGGATCAGCTATCTCAACGATCTGCACAAGGGCCGCAACACCGGCACCGCCTGGAAATGGTTCATCGACATCTTCGCCGTCGCTTGTTTCCTATTCGCAATGACCGGCCTCCTCCTCCTCCAGCTCCACGCCGCCAAACGACCCAGCACCTGGCCCCTGGTAGGAGCAGGCCTCATCATCCCAACGCTTTTAATTCTTCTCTTCCTTCATTGATTCAGGGGACAGCAGCACATGCAAAGCCGCTACAAACTCATCCTCGGCAGCAGCGCCGCCGTCGGCGCAGCCGCAATCCCCGCCACCGCACAGACGCTCAACGTCAACGTCACGATCCCGCGTCTCTCCGTCGCCGAATATCACCGCCCATACGTCGCCATCTGGCTGGAAAAGGAAGGCGCCACCCCGCGCACGCTCTCGGTCTGGTATGATGTCGACAAGGCGAAGGGCGAAGGTACCAAATGGCTCCGCGACATCCGCCAATGGTGGCGGGTCTCTGGACGATCGCTGAAAGTCCCCGCCGACGGCATCACCGGCGCCACCCGGGCCCCCGGTGATCAAAAGATCGCCTTCGCCGCGGGCAAAGGTCCGCTCGGCCAACTCACACCCGGCAACTACGCCCTAGTTGTAGAGGCCGCGCGCGAAGTGGGCGGCCGCGAACTGCTCCGCCTGCCGTTCAGTTGGCCAGCAAAGCCGGGCACCGTTGTTCGCGCTAAGGGCCAGAATGAATTGGGGCAGGTCAGCCTCAGCGTCAGCAAATGAAGGGGATTTCGATGAAAGCCAGATATCTGATCGCAGCAACTGTCGCTGCGTTGGTGGCCACAGGCGCACAGGCGCACCGCCAGTGGATGCTGCCGTCTTCGACCAGCCTGTCTGGCGCGGACAGCTGGGTTACTGTAGACGCGGCAGTCTCGAACGACCTCTTCTACTTCGAACATATGCCCATGCGTATCGACGCGGTCGCAGTGACGCAGCCCGACGGGTCTGCTGGCAGGATCGAGAATGCCGCGACCGGTAAATATCGTTCGACCTTCGATGTTCACCTGACGCAGCCAGGCACTTATCGCGTCGCCAGCGTCTCAACAGGCATCATGGGCAGCTACACCCTCAACGGCGAGGTAAAGCGCCTGCCCCGCGGCACGACCAAGGACAAGCTCACGGCGGCGATCCCGGCGGGAGCTACCAACGTCCAGACAGCCGAGGCTTCCAACCGCAACGAGATTTTCCTCACGCTCGGGGCGCCTACCACCACGATATTTAAGCCTACCGGCGTCGGCATCGAATTGGTACCCGTTACCCATCCGAACGATTTGGTGT
>JAEZCS010000058.1 GCA_023433445.1 Pseudomonadota bacterium
TAGCGGGGATCGAACCCGCATCACAAGCTTGGAAGGCTAGTGCTCTACCATTGAGCTATACCCGCCCGTCAGGCCATGCGCCCTGCCATCTTTTCGGAGGCTCTGCAATATCCAACTGCTGCGGTTCGCTAATCGGGGCAGTGAATCAATGCGCCAACACTGAGTCAGACAAGTCGTAGGACGGGTGGGACGCTTACGCCTATCCTGCCGCGATGGAGCACGCATTTCCTTCCCGCCTGATCCACCTGCGCGCCCTGGACCCGGCCCATAATATCGCGCGCGACTATAGCATCTGGATGAGCGTCGACCTGTTCGGCGACTATGTGGTCGAAACCTGTTGGGGACGGATCGGTGCCAAGGGTCAGCGGCAAAGGCGCAGCTTTCCGGACGCGCCATCCGCGCGGCGTCATGTGCAAACCATCCTCAGAAAACGGCGCGGATCGAGAAAGCGGATTGGGGTCGAGTACCGGCTTGTGGCGGCTGCAGGCTGAAGCTCCTAATCCGGTTGATGCAAAGGAGGCTTAGAGAGCCCTGCTCCCTGATGTTGGAATGTCGGTCGCAAGTGAAAACAAAGATCGGCCAAAGATCGGCCAAAGGATCGGCCAAATGGCCACTGATCTCAAAGAATCCCCAGTCGCATCGAACCCGCCCGGATCGATAGCCTCCTCCGGGCTTCTATATTCCTACCAATTAGCTCCGAACCCGCCCAAGTACCCGCGATGCGGAATTGCTGCTGACCATCAGTTTGCGGCCGTAGCGCAAGGCCGTGACTGGCGACGACCAGCGCAAAGTCAGCGCAATGCCAGCCCCATCTTCCCCCGCAGCAAACAGGTCCTGCGTCAGGCCGACGCGCAGCGAGTGTGTCGATATCGCTGCGATGGCCTTGTCCAACTCGCCGTCCGGCATTTCTACCATATCTGCTTCCGCAGCGGCCCTCGCGATCCGACGATAGATGCCGCTGACGCCTTGGCGGGTCAGCGGCTTTTCCCCAATTGTATAAGTTACCTGGGCCGGGGTCGCAGGGGAGCCCCGCATCCGCTGCTGCCAGTGCCGGGTATTGCCCGGAATGAGATGATAAGGCTGGGGCGGTACAGCCCCCCGTGCACGGCGGCGATCAATGCCGACGCGGCGGAACAGCGGTCCATTCTCTATCCCGCTCAATTGGAGCCAGGCTTGCACCCGTCGCATCGTTTCAGCCGATAGCCATGCCCAGCTTCCTTCCCCTTCCTGATCGGTCTTGGACTGCGCGATAAAGAGAAGGCCTGAGCCGTCTGTCTGGGGTTCGACATGATCGACAGCCACGGCCGTCAGCTCGCTGACGCGCAGACCCGCATCATAGCCAACCGAGAGTAAGGCAGCATCCCGCAATCCTTGCGCGTCTCCGCCGCATGCCGTCAGCATCGCGCTGATCGTAAATCCTTTCACATCGCCCAGTGCGCCACCAAAACGGAGGGGGGCAGCCTGTCTCTGGACCGCGCCTTTCCGGCGCCGATGCGCTCGCAGCGCATTGCGCACCATGGCATGATCGGTAGGAAGCTGATCTTGGTTTCCCGCACCGACGAGCCGGTGTGCGCTGGCTATGCTCGCCATCCGCCGTGATAAGGTCGCAGGTTTATGACCCCGATCTTCCAGCGCGCGAAGATAGCGCACCAGATCCTCTGGAAAGGCCGGAATAGCAGCGCGGCCATGCTTCACGCACCAGTCTGAAAAACAGTCGAGATCGGAGGCGATGGCCGATTTGGTAGCATCGGCCATTGCTTCGATGGCCGTTTCCACCCCGATCTGGCTGACAGGCGGGAAGCCGACAGGGAGCAGGGTAGCGATCGTGCGGAGTAGCCGCTGATCAACGGGCTCAGCCGACTTCTTCGCTAGCCGCTGGGGGAGGGCCGATGCATCTCGACTATAGACAACAATCTCACCGCATTTTCCCTCGGGCAAATCGCAAATCCTCTTTCACCTTCGGGGCTGATCGCTCGTCGCTCGCCCAATATTGTTACCATAAGCATCGATTATGGAAAGTAGAGTTATAGTTCAAATTCAGAAGCCTAGTAATTTGATAATCACTGTCATACTTCTTTCCCTATGACCGTCGCCACTGCTCTCATCCGCTATGCCCATGCGCTGGGTCGCTATAAAGCAGCATGGCGCTATGCCCGCGTTAAACTCAGGCAAGCCGCTCAAATCGCTATGGTTTTCGAGGCATGGGGCATATTCCGTCGGGATGCCGGGGCAGGAGAGACGGGCCCTGAGCATGATGGCGAGGCCATACCTACCCACACAGCCGATCCGCGACGGGATGGGTTCCTGTTGTGGCTGGCGGACAATGGCCAACCGGCCATAGCCGACGCCGCCAACCTTATCGTCCATATACTTGGGGCGACTCGACGGTTCGACACGCAAGCTCTGACATTGCTCGAGGCAGCGCGCAGGGCAGGGGAGAGTGAACCACGGTCACCCACCGCCCGCCTCCTTGCAACCTATACGTCCGACGATGACCTGCTTACCCCGCTTTGCACCCTGGCTTCCACAGTGGACCAATTGCGAGGCCACCCTGCCTTTCTCGAGGTGAGGGAGCGCGAGGTTCGGCATATCGCCAGTCATAGTTTCAGCCACCATGTTCCACCCAACCCTGGCGCTGCTTGGGCCCTCAATTTGATGATGCTGGCGCAAAGCGGCTTGCCCACGTCCATGCCATGGCCGCCAGGCCTGGTGAACCGAGCCCTGTTTCATCCAGATTTCGAGCCGGAAGACATTGGCCTGATCCTGATCGACAATGCGACGGCGGCGCTGACTCGCGCCTATGGCATCATGGAAAGGCTGGAAGCGGAGCTTACCCGCGGCGAGGAGGCATTACGCCACCTCTCCCGCAACAGCCGCGCCCGCGAAGCCTGGCTTATCCTCGCGGCGACCAGAAGAATCACCAGAATACAGCTCGCGCGCGGACTAAACCTGTCTCGCGCCGGCGCAGATATTCAGGCCCATGCCCTGGCCAATGCCGGCCTTGCCACCCTTTCCCGGGGCGGGCACATTTCCTGGCGTGCCGCAATACCCATAGACCGGGCCGCCTCACGCTTGGGAAATGAGATAGCCAGCCTTGCGATCGAGTTCGATGCAGCAACAGCGGAAATTGACCGGCTGCTTGCTCGCCAATCTGATTAGGCTCCCACCACCGCTTAGAAGATACTATAGGATATCGGATAGCTACCAGTCATAAACTTCTCTATGCGGCTGTGAGGTAAGGCCCCCTAGCTCAAAGGCGACGAGCAGCATCCCTGCCCTGGTGCAGAATACGGATAATCGCGACGCCGTAATCGGTCTGCTGAGAATAGATCATGGTGCTCAGTCCTTTCTGATGCCGCGGCAAGTCATTGCACCTGATCGATACACTGCGTCCTGACCCGTCCTGCAAATGCCTCTGATGGATAAACGAAAAGTTGGGCGGTATTCGGCGATGGGGAAGTGAGCGTCATGGTTGAATATCGTGGCAATTTTTGCCATATTTGGATGATTGGAGGTACCAGCCAGTGGCTACCATGAATGTTTCCCTGCCCGATCCCCTGCGGGACTATGTGCAAAACCGTATCGACAGCGGCCAATATGCCAGCGTCAGCGATTATGTGCGCGATCTGATCCGCCGCGATCAAAGCGCGATCGTTGACGAAGAACGCTGGCTGAAGGAACTCGACGCCTCGATTGACGAAAGCCTTCAGGAGATGCGGGCCGGTGGCGGCCATGATCTCGATGAAGTGTGCGACGCGATCATTGCTGACATCGAGAGAACTGCGAGCGGTGAAGCGCCTCAATGAAGGTTGCGCTGTCCACCCCGGCCAAGCGCGACTTCGAAGGTATCCGAAGACATATCGAGAAAGGCAACCCCGTCCGCGCAATCTCGTTTGTTGAGGAACTGCGCGATGTCGCAAGGCGCATAGGCGACATGTCACGCGCCTTTCCGCTGATCCCGCGCTACGAACAGCACGGAATCAGGCGGCGCTCCTACAACGGCTATGGCATCCTCTATTCGGTGCAGCCTGATCGCGTGTTCGTGCATCGCATCATCGGCCCCGGTCAGGATCACGACCGCGCCTTGCGGCTGAATTGAAGGCGGGGCCGGTGAGGGCCGTACTCATCCGGCATGGGGAAAACACGGCCAACACCGGGCTTGCCAGCGCCAATGCGGCGTCTCGCAAGCTACGTCTATCAGGCTGCACGCGATGCAAAGTAGCCCTTGAAATAGGCCGGTTTACGCCTGTCCTTGTCACGATAGAGCGCTGCATCAGCACGGCGCACCAGATCTGCTATCCCTTCACCGGGCAGCACGGCAGCGCTGCCCATGCTGGCAGAAACCCGAGCACCACCGGCCGCCTTTCGGATCACAGACGACATTTCAATCGCTTGGCGGAGGGACGCCTTGAGCGATTCAGACTCATGGAGGTCGCAGCCGCGTAGCAGGATTGCGAACTCATCTCCGCCAAGGCGCCAAAACATGTCTGGATCGCGCAATTGTTGGCGGACCACCTGAGCAAAGGTCTTCAGCAAGGTGTCGCCCGCCTGATGGCCGAGCCGGTCATTCACCTTCTTAAACTCATCAAGATCAAGGAGAAGCAGCGCAGTCGGAACGCCATCTTCCGTCGCGGGAACGACCCTGCGCATCGTGGCGTCAAACGCTCTTCGGCTGCCGATGCCCGTCAGGAAGTCGGTGTTGGCCGCGCGCCTTTCCTTAAGGCCCCTTCGCTCCGCGATGGTCCCCACGATGAGCGTCGCCATCGCTGCGGCAAAGAGAACGATCTCAAGGGCGATCGCAGCGCCCCATGCGCTCTCAACATCCTCGGTCGCTGCGTTGATCAGGCCGAGCGTGGGCCCGAATGCCGCCCTGATCAGGTAAAAGAGCGCGTGAGCGGCGCATAGGCCAGCAGCAATCAACCGATTGCGCTCTTCCTTTGTCGCACCATGGACAAGTTCGAATGCAGCCGCGGCAGAATAGCCGCAGACCAGAATGGAGCAGACCACGACACGGCTTGCAAAACCAAGTTCGAACAGCCCGCAAAGCAGGGGCCATATCGCGAATGCAACGATCAGCGGCCAGACAAGCGGCTTGCGTCCGGCAAGGGAGCGTGCACCTGCATGACAACAGCCATAGGCCGACAAAAACAATGTGTTGGCGACGAGAAGCTGAAGACTACCCGGTCCTGCAGGCGCCAGAACGAGAAGCAGAAACCCGGAAGCCCCGAGCAGGAAACTTGCAATCCACCACAGCCCCGCCCGATCCTCACCTGACCGCCGGACCACAACCGCGAGCACCATCCCAAACAGAAACAGCGTCAGGAATGCGGTTGTTAAAAGCGTAGCTGGATCGAATTTCATACTGCGGTGCCTAGTGAAGGCGCCGAGTAGCGGTTCGGTCTTAACAGAGGCCTAAACGCCTAAATTGGCGTAGCAGTCCAGCCTTAGCCCAGGCACCTATGGAAATGCCTTCTTCTCATATACTTCCGCGATCTCCACCCCATCCCAACGGTAGGTCAGGTGCCGCTCTTGCCGGCAATCGGAAAGGAGACGAGGCCGAAAGATGGCGACGCATGTGCCACCGGGATCACGCACACTATCGTAGATGATCCCATCCGACCCATTAGCGCGTAGCCTGCGGGCAAAGGCTTGGCTCGCTCCATAATCATCTTTCGCGTAGAGCCCTGGCCGGGAGCCTTGCAGCTTGCGAATGTCGTGGAGGTCAGCCTTGGCCTTCGCAACATAGACCCGCATATCGACATCGATCGGGGCTTCCCTGGTGCGGGCCAGGAAGATCTCGCGGTGATGCTTGGTTTCGGCCACGGCCGTCTCAATTTCGAAGCTGGCATAATAGGAACCGAAGCTGTGATCGGTAAAGCGGCCGCCTTCCGGATTGAGATGGGTGAAGGCAGCCATGATGGGGGTGGAGCCTGGGCCAGTGACGCGATCCGTGAGCGGGACCAGTCTGATGTTCCCGGCTTCATCCTCCAACCGGTCATTGGTCATCGCCTCAATGGCGAAAACTGCCTCCAAATCCTCGGGCCGGGCGACGCGATCGAAGACGCTGACCGGCGGAAAGATGGAGGGGACGATCCGGTAGACACGCCTATCTGTGGCCGTCACTGGCGGCGTGAAATCGCTGGCGTTGATCATGTCAGCCTCGCTGGGCGTCCAAATACTGGCGGACGAGGAAGAGGTCCGAAACATTGCCTCGGGTCATCCGCTCAAGCGCGGTCCCGCCGCCCAGCAGGGGCGCATCGTTAGGCGCGCGCAACCAGGCATCAGCCCGTTCGCGGTCGGGAAGGAGGATGTTGATTGCCTTGAAGATGCCGAAAATATAGCTGATCCGCTCGAGCGTGTCCCTTGCAAGCCTGGAGACCTTCCCCGCCTTCCAGCTATGGAGAGTGGATCGACTGGAAAGACCAAGAAGGCTCATCTGCTCAGCCTCGCTCAGATGCCAGGCATCAGCGATGTTGAAGAAGGTACGTAACGCAGGACCGCTAAGATCGGCAGTATCCGTGCTGGGTTCCGCCTTGGGCTTCCGGGCAGGCATATACGCTCCGCATTTAACGATGCTCATGATATAAACATAATTCTATAATTGTCTAGATGCTGTCACGAATGCCTATTGGAGAGGGTGCGAATTTGAAGCCGCCGCACAGCACAACATGATCGGTCGCACTATCTCGACCTGGAATCGGAGGCCGACAGGGCTAAGCTGGCCGAACCGGAACTCTACCTGACCGCCCATGAAGACAAACTCGTCATTCTCGATGAGGTGCATCGGGTGCCGGAGCTTTTTCAACTTCTGCGCGGCCTGATCGACCGCGGGCGGCGCAAGGGACTGCGAGCCGGACGATTTCTGCTGCTGGGTTCCGCGTCCATGGACCTGCTGGCGCAGTCAGGCGAGAGTTTGGCCGGACGCATTAGTTATCTGGAAATGGGGCCGTTGGACGCACTCGAAATAGCGGAACAGGATATCGAACGGCTTTGGAGCAGGGGCGGGTTTCCCGACAGCTATCTGGCCGGATCAGACAGATCGAGCCAGCGTTGGCGGCAGGATTTCATCAAAACCTATCTCGAACGGGACATTCCGATGATGGGGCCGCGTATCCCGGCCGAAACGTTACGCCGCTTCTGGACCATGCTGGCTCACCATCAATCCGGCCTTCTCAATGCTTCGGACTTCGCCCGCAGCCTTGGCGTCACTTCCCAGACGGTCGCCAATTATCTCGACCTTCTGGTTGATCTGCTGCTCGTCCGCCGACTTGCGCCATGGCACAGCAACGGCGCCAAGCGCCTGGTCAAGTCACCCCGTATCTATGTCCGGGACAGCGGGCTGGTTCATACATTGCTCGGCCTGCCGGATCGGGAGGCGGTCCTTGGTCATCCCATTGCAGGCGCAAGCTGGGCAGGTTTCGTCATTGAAAGCCTGGTGGCGGCAAAAGCAGAAGGGACAGAAGCCTATTTTTATCGGACATCCGCCGGCGCGGAAATCGACCTTCTGCTCCAGCGCCCCGATGGCCGCCTATGGGTGTTCGAGATCAAGCGCAGCCTTTCCCCCAAGGTTGAACGCGGCTTCCATTCGGCTTGCGAAGATTTGAAGCCTGATCGTCGCATCCTGGTTTACCCTGGATCGGAAACTTTCCCGTTAGGAAATGGCATCGAGGTGATGTCACTATCGACCGCCGTCCGCGCCATTCGTTAGCCCATATCAGGCGGGCCTATCTTCCCACCTCAATCGTGCAGCGCACCGTCTTCTCCCCCTTGGCAGCAGCGTCCCGGCATTTCTCAATCGCCTTTCGGTTGTTATCGATCAGGGTGACGGCGGCGGCGATCTCATTCCAGCTCTGCGGCGAGGCACTGATCATCAAATGCCTGCCCGCTTCCCAGACCGTGCCTGTACCAAGCAAACGCACGGCCATGCGCTCCGGCCAGTGCCAGCTCGTCGGCATCATCCGCGCCATTGGTCCTGCCAGGACGGCGTAGAGCAGCAGACCCAAAAGCAACCCACCACCGCCTACGAGCCACAGCCACCGCTTCTGCTCATTGGCGTTGCGCACCGACGCTGTCAGCCTGCGCAAGTCGCTGATCGCACCATCCAACGCGGACTTCGACGCCTGTGCTTCCCCCCGCACCGCATTTACCGCTTGTGCGACAGAGGCGCTCAGCCGGCTTCCCATGGTTTCCGGCGTTATCGCCATGGCGGGGCTTGTGCGAATGGCGTTGGATTGTTGCACCAACAGGCCCAGCACCTTCTCCGTGCGGGCCAGCGTTGGCTCATAGTCGGGAATGTCGATGGCCTCGCGTGCGGCCGTCAGCCCCTCCACGGCACGGCGGAGCAGCGCCACCTCGCCGCGCAGTTGCTCGAACGCCGCAACCGGATCGTCCTGCTCGACGTCGCGATACTGATCGACCATCTATCCTCCTGCTATCGCTCCAATCCGCGGTCGCGGCCGAGCCCGAGCCCCAGCTCGCGGCTCAGATTGCGTTCCTGCCTTATGCCGACCTCCAGCCCCAACTCACGGGCGCGACCTCGTAGCACTGCTTCCATCTGCGGATCGCGTTCGAGGCTCTTTGCCATATTTTCCATGATCTTAGAGGATTTTTCGCCTTCTGTCCTATTGCCAGCGCGGGAGTGCCGATCACGCTCTGCCCCCAGGCTCTGCCAGCGTTCCACGAACCTGTCGGCGCGCAGATGCGGATCGGTCCGCACCCGTGCTTCCTGCGCCATGGCGACGAGCAGGGGACCGCTGCGCCCTGATACAGCGTCCCGGATCAAGGTGGGATTGTGCTCAATCGCTGCGCTCATGTCGCGCGATGCGCCAGGTTGGACTTGGTCGAGTGCGTCGCGTGCTTGTTCTAGAGCCACTTTCTGATGCTCGAGGATGGGCGCACCTCTCTCCTGCGCCCGGAATACGGCCTCTGTGGCCCGGGCCACACGCTCCACCGCCCGCGTCAGCGTCCGCTCCGCTGCAGCCGGCCCTGACATTGGTATGGAACCGCGCGACAGGCGCAGGCCGTCGAACATACCGCGCCGAGGCATGGTCTTGGGTTCATCCGGCACGCGGATCTCGCCCGACAGCCCGCGCAGACCGGCAAAGACGCGGCGCGCTTCGGCGGGATCCCGAGCGTAATCCGAGGCCATATCCTTGGCCCGCTCCCGGCCGAGCGTGCGCACAAGCTGGCGCTCCCCGGCGAAATCATCCCGGCCATAATGGAGCTGCACCCCGTCCCGATGCCGTGACAGCGCCACATAGGCCGAATGGCGGTCCAGGCCGGGAGTCGCCAGCACATGGGTGCGATCGACCGTCACCCCCTGCGATTTGTGGATGGTGGCGGCATAACCATGATCGACATGAGCATAATGTTTAAGGTCGAAGGCCACCGATCGCCCATCGTCGAGCCGCACCGCCATGCGCTCCGGCGAAACCTTCTCGACCGTCCCCAACGTACCGTTCTTCACGCCCAGGCTGCGCTCATTTTTGAGGAACATGATGCGGTCGCCGCTGGCGAAATCTCGTGCCCCCCGCTCGGCCGAGACGCTTACATCTGCGCCCAGTTCACCGCCATCGCGCAGCCGTTCGCGCGCGGCAAGATTAAGGTCTCGCACCTCGTCATTGGTGTGGGTGAGGATGATCCGGCTTTGATCCGGGTTGTCACGTCGCTGAACATCCCAACAGTCGATCAGCTCAGCGCGCGCCTGCTGACGCGTCTCGGCAGCATGCACCATGTCCTTCTGCTCATAGGCATGGAGGGCCTCGCCCGTGCGGCCCGTCGCCAGCGCCTTGGTCGCGTCCCGCTGCCACTCCTCACGTTGGCGGCGGATTTCGCCGATCTCGGCCCAGCCATGGCGCTCGGCCAAGCTGCGAAAGGCGGCGCCAGCCTCGATCGCCTGCAACTGCTGCGGGTCGCCCACCAGGACCACCTTCGCCCGGGCATCGGCGGCATGGGACAGTAGCCGCTCCATCTGGCGCGTGCCGATCATCCCCGCCTCATCGACCACCAGCACGTCGCGTGCTGAAAGCTGATCGCGCCCCTTTTCCCACTGATATTCAAGGGCCGCTATCGTCCGCGAGGCAATGCTGGAGCCAGCCTCCAGATTTTCCGCCGCAATGCCCGACAGCGCCACACCATGCACCTGGTAGCCGGCACGTTCCCAAGCCTCACGCGCCACCCCCAGCATCGCCGATTTGCCCGTGCCCGCATAGCCGACGACGGAGGCCAGTCCGTCCCTGCCGGTGATATGCTCCAATGCTCCGCGCTGCTCGGTAGAGAGGACAAGCCCCTTCGCTTCGGCCGTCGCCAGCGCTTGGGTACGTTGCCGATCATCAAGGCCGTGGCGCGCTTGGCCGGCAAGCCGACCGGCAGCCGTTTCCAACCGCTGCTCCGCCGCGATCATGTCGCGGGATGTGAAGCGATCATTGCCCTTTCCGTCGGTCCCCAGCGCGACGATGTCCGGGCCAGAGCGCACCGCCCTCAACGCCTCGTCAAACTGCGCCTTGCCGTCGCTATGCCGGTGCACGAACATGGCCAGATCACGCGTCGTGAAGGTCGCTTGCTGCCGTGTGATCGCGTCCAGCGCGATCGAGGGATTGGCGATGATCTTCTCGCCATTTTCCCGCGCAATCCGGACATGATCTTCGGCGCGCTCAGCATTCTCGCCCCGATCAAGCCGCCGCGCCCCCGCCGGTCCAATCTTGTGCTGCGGTTCAAGGTCGATACCCTGCGCGGCAAGCGTGCGATGATCGATCCGGGCATCGATATCAAGCGCAGCGAGACGCTCGTTCACATGGGCTTCCCATGCTTCGCGCCATTCCTTCAGCAGCTCCGTGCTGTTCCACTCGCGGACCTTCTTGCCAAAGCTGTCGGGCCCCACTTCGCGCATCGATAGCATGACATGCGCATGGGGCTTGGGCTGCCCGTCCTTGCCCATGTCCCAATGCACGTTGAGATCCGCAATCATGCCGCGCTTCACGAACTGCATTTCGACGAAATCCCGCGCCAACTGAACGCCCTGCGCCTGGTTCATCTCGCGCGGAATGGCGAACTCTACCTCGCGGGCAAGCTGTGCGTCCTTGCGCTTCTCTCCCGCCTCGACTTCGTTCCACAAGGTCGCGCGATCCGCCAAACGTTCTGGCGCCCCTTTAGGCAGCAGCACTTCGGAATGAACAACGCCCGCCTTATTCGAGAAATCATGGGCACGCCCAAGCCGCTCGTCGTGCAATTCCGACGCCGAACGATATGCGGCCGACGCCACTGCGCTCGACCCATTGGCGCGGCTGATGACTTTGGCCGAGAAGTGGTAGATCGCCATACTCAATGATTCTCGCACCTTAGCAGCACGTCGGCAACGACGTATAAGCGCGCACTCACACTCTCTACCGCTCCTGTGACTGACTTCACCG
The DNA here is from genome assembly GCA_023433445.1 of Pseudomonadota bacterium. Classification (GTDB taxonomy): domain Bacteria; phylum Pseudomonadota; class Alphaproteobacteria; order Sphingomonadales; family Sphingomonadaceae; genus Sphingobium. The sequence continues at coordinate 11,409 of JAEZCS010000058.1, forward strand.
CATTTTTAAGCGTGACCGATTCCCTCATAGTGAAGCGCTGATAGTCTCATGCTTTCAACTGGTTAGGGGAAAGCCCATGCGCAAGGTGCGCGACTATGATGCGGAGCTAAAGACGCTGAATGACAAAGCGCGGGCTTTGAAGGCGAAGAAGGTGGAGCAGTTCGGCCAGCTTGTGACAGTGACCGGCGCTGATACGCTTGATCTCGATGTGCTCGCCGGCGCCCTCATCGCAGCGGTGGAAACGCCGGACGCGGAAACAAGGGAGGCGTGGCGCGTGAAGGGCGCGGCATTCTTTCAACAGCGCGGGAAGAAAGCTCGCGCATGAGATTGGGGCAACCGGCAAGGCAATGGGCCGAACGCAGCGTGCCCTCTGCCGTGCCGAAGCTGCTCAGCGCCGCACCGATGCGCGGGGGTGGGTGATGCGGCGTAGAGAGCGTACGCGTCACCTGATCGAGCTAGGCGGGCTTGTTCAGAAAGCGGGGCTGGTTGAACTGACTGACGATGATCGGGCAACGCTCTACGGGGCACTGCTCGATCTGGCCATGAAAGCGCGGGAGGATGGTAACCTTCTGGCGCTCTGGAAGCGGCGCGGCCACCGCGCATTCGATGCGGAAGCGGAACCGAGCGCGCCATGTTGATGCCCCCTCTGCTCAGGCGATTGAAGGAGACGGAATGATGGCAGGGCCGCTGGTCGGGGCTGAACGGGGTATCAGCGGCGGTTTCGCTGTCGTCGGCGGCATTATTGTTCTGATCGGCACGCAATGGCTGCTCGGCAAGCTGCTCCCGGAATCCATCGCCAGCACCATTGCTTGGGCCGCGCTGGTGGCCTTCGGTGTCGCGGTCTGGAGGTTCAACCAGCGGTTGCGCGGCAACACCCTACTCGGTTCGGCCGCCTTCGGATCGCGGGCCGATGTGCGCGGCCTGGAAAGCAATGGCGGCGATCTGCTCATCGGGCGATCGGCCAAGTCAGGCAAGCTGCTGCGCTATGACGGTCCCGCCCATCTCCTGACTATGGCTCCAACGCGCAGCGGCAAGGGCGTTGGCACCATCATCCCCAATCTGCTGACCCTCGACCGTTCGGTGATCTGCGTCGACCCCAAGGGCGAGAACGCCCGCGTCACCGCCAGGGCGCGCGCCACCAAGGGCAAGGTCTGGTGTCTCGACCCGTTCGAGGTTTCCGGGCAACCCCCTGCCCGCTACAATCCGCTCGACCGGCTCGATCCCACCAGCCTCGACCTGGCCGAAGATGCAATGACGCTGGCCGACGCCCTGGTCCACGATCCAGCGGGACAAGGTAGCGATGCCCACTGGAACGAGGAAGCCAAGGCGCTGATCGCCGGGCTGATCCTCTATGCAGTCGTCCATGAGGAGCGCGAGCATCGTACCTTGGCGACCGTGCGCGACTATCTGACGCTGGCCCCGAAGGCGTTTGCCGATCTGCTCACCCTCATGCAGGACAGCCGCGGCGCCGGTGGTCTGATCGCCCGCGCCGCCAACCGCCAGCTCGGCAAGTCCGACCGCGAGGCCGCAGGGGTGTTATCCTCGGCCCAGCGGCACACCCATTTTCTCGACAGCCCCCGGATTGTCGCCAGCACATCGGCGTCGGACTTCACCTTTGCAGGGTTGAAAGAGGGGGTTTCCACGGTGTTTCTGTGCCTACCTCCTGACCGGCTCGATGCCTATTCGCGCTGGTTGCGGCTGCTGGTCGCCCAGGCGCTCACCGACATGGCGCGCTCGCCCGCCAAAGCGGCGCGGCCTGTGCTGTTTCTGCTCGATGAGTTTGCTGCCTTGGGCAGGCTCGAACCCGTCGAACGCGCTATGGGGCTGATGGCCGGATACGGGTTGCAGCTCTGGCCAATCCTGCAGGACATGCACCAGTTGCGCGCCCTCTATGGTGAGCGGGCGGGCACCTTCCTGTCGAACGCCGGGGTGTTTCAGGCGTTCGGGGTGAACGACCTCGCCACCGCCGAGCTGCTGTCCAAGACACTGGGGAAGGAAACCCTCGAATATCAGACGGCGGGCTATTCAAAGGCCAGCATGGTAGACGGCGGCAAGCTCACCCGCTCTGTCAACACGCAGATCAGCGCCCGCAACCTTATGAACGCTGACGAAGTCATGCGGATGCGGCCCACCGACCAACTGCTGATGCTCCAGGGGCAGGCTCCGTTGCTCGTGGAGAAGATCCGGTATTACGATCAACGTGAGTTTGTTGGGCTGGCAGATCCCAGCTAAGGCGCGATCCGATCAGAACTTCGACGAAATATCCTCACGCATCGCGTCGATCATGAAGCGCCAAACATTCGCCGCATCGCTTTGATAGCCTGACTGCGATTCCTCTGGACCAACATATCGGATGACTTCGGCCCCTGCCTCCATCATGCTCGGGCTTGGTTCATGGATCGCCTCTAGCACGGCGCGGACTTGCGGCGCATAGCTCTGCCACAAGGGCCTACCTTTGCGCTCCTCGTCCTCCTGGTATCCATCGAGCCTGCACAGGGCGCGGGCAGCGCGTTCCATCAGCGTCATGAGAGGAAGATTGCAGCGGCCCAGCAGTCCAGTCAAGGCCGGAGCAACTGCTCCATTCACACGAGCTTGTCATATACTCGGCGCTCACCCTATCCGGCGTTCACCTTCGGCTCCAAAATGATCTGCGATCATGGAAAGGAAATCCGCAGGATAGGCCTTGTTGTCCGGGTCAGGAGTCTGTCAATATTCCGCGCAAATAGCGGCCATAATCCGACTTGCCGAGCTTGCCGATAGTCTGTTCCAGTTCCGTCACGCCAATAAAGCCTTGCCGGAAGGCGACTTCCTCGGGACTGGCGATTTTGAAGCCCTGCCGTTTCTCCAGAACACGGACGAAATCAGCTGCATCGAGCATGCTATCAGGCGTCCCTGTGTCCAGCCAAGCAAACCCGCGCCCCATTATCTCTACATTGAGCTGCCCACATTCCAGATAAGCGCGATTGACGTCGGTAATCTCAAGCTCCCCACGCGCCGAAGGCTCCAGATTGGCGGCGATGTCCACCACACGCTCGTCATAGAAATAAAGGCCAGTGACCGCCCAACTGGATTGGGGCTGCGCTGGCTTTTCCTCAATCGAAACGGCTTTCATCGACGCGTCAAAGCTCACCACGCCATACCGCTCCGGATCTTGCACATGATAGGCGAAGATGCTCGCGCCTTCCTCGCGCGATGAGGCGTTGGCGAGTAGTTCGGGCAGGCCATGGCCATAATAGATGTTATCGCCAAGGATCAGTGCAGACTGCTGCCCGGCCACGAAATCCGCCCCGATGATATAGGCCTGCGCTAGGCCGTCGGGGCTTGGCTGCTCGGCATATTCAAAGGTCATACCCCATTGCGATCCATCGCCTAACAGCACCTGGAAGGCAGGCAGATCGCGCGGGGTCGAAATGATCAGCACCTCACGGATGCCCGCCAGCATCAGCGTACTCAGCGGATAATAGATCATCGGCTTATCATAGACCGACATCAGCTGCTTGGAGGTCGCCAGCGTCATCGGGTAAAGGCGGGTGCCGCTGCCACCGGCAAGGATGATACCCTTCATTTGTCGTTCCCTTTAGGTAATCAGGTCAGATCACTGCGGAGTGCAGGCGGGCCATCATGTCTTCGAGCGATTGGCGCCAGTCCGGCAAAATCACGCCATGGGCCTTGGCAATCAGGCTACAGTCGAGCCGTGAATTGGCGGGCCGCTTGGCCGGGGTCGGATAGTCGGCGGTGATGATCCGTTTGACCCGAGCGGAAGGACCGCCCTGTGCAGCCGAAGCGGCGAAGATGGCCTCAGCAAAGTCCGCCCAGCTGGCTTCCCCACTAGCGGTCATGTGGAAGACGCCGCGCAGTTCAGGATAGCTATCGGCTACCATATTGTTAGCGACCCGAATGATGCCGTCGGCGATGTCGAACGCGCTGGTTGGATTGCCGAGTTGATCGGCGACCACGGACACCTCATCCCGGTCATCAGCCAAGCGCAGCATCGTCTTTACGAAGTTTGCGCCAAACGGGCTATAGACCCATGCCACGCGCAGGACCGCGCTGTTGTCACCATGGGCAGCCTGCACGGCCTGCTCGCCCGCCAGCTTGGAGGCGCCATAGACCCCCGTCGGCCCGGTTAAATCGCTCTCCACATAAGGGCGGCCGAGCGTGCCGTCGAAAACATAGTCGGTCGAAATATGAACCAGCGGCACGCCCAGCGCCCTAGCCGCCTGCGCGACCGCGCCCGCACCCGCGCCGTTGACCGCGTGGGCAAGGTCGCTTTCGCTCTCCGCCTTGTCGACCGCCGTATAGGCCGCCGCGGAGACGATGGCGTCCGGCGCCGCAACCTCAAGCGCGCGTGCGACGGACGCCGGATCGGCGAGATCCAGCTCAGGCCGGCCCAACGCAATTACTTCATAGCCAGCAGCGGTTCCCCGCTCGATCAGGCTGGTGACGACCTGCCCCGCCTTGCCGGTGACCGCAATCCTCACGCAGCCACTCCGGCAGGCGCAGGTGCGGCGTTCAGCCCCAGCCTCTGGCCGTCGTAACGATCCCGCAACGGCTTCCACCACCATTCATTGTCCAGGTACCAGCGCACCGTCTTTTCGATGCCCGTGTCGAAGTTTTCCTGCGCCCGCCAGCCCAGCTCGGTCTCCAGCTTGGTCGCATCGATCGCGTAGCGCGCATCATGGCCAGGGCGGTCAGTGACAAACTCGATCAGTTCTTCGCGCGGGGCGTTGGCCGGAACCAGCTCATCCAGCACCGCGCAAATCCGGCGCACGACGTCGATATTGCGCCGTTCGTTTCGGCCACCGACATTATAGGTTTCGCCGGGCACGCCTTTCTCAATGATGAGGTCGAGCGCGCGGGCATGGTCGTCAACATAGAGCCAATCGCGCACATTCTCGCCCTTGCCGTAAACTGGCAGCGGACGGCCTGCGAGCGCGTTCAGAATGGTAAGCGGAATCAGCTTTTCGGGGAAATGGTAGGGGCCGTAATTGTTCGAGCAGTTCGACACGACCACCGGCAGGCCATAGGTCCGCTGCCACGCTTTAGCGAGATGGTCGGACGCGGCTTTGGAGGCAGAATAGGGCGAGCTGGGGTCGTAGGGCGTCGTTTCCTCGAACAGCCCTTCATCACCGAGCGAGCCGTACACTTCATCGGTTGAGACGTGCAGGAAACGAAAAGCGTCCTTAGCCTCCCCGGCTAGGCCGTTCCAATAGCAGCGCGCCGCCTCCAGCAAGGTGAAGCTGCCGACGACATTAGTCTGGATGAAATCGGCCGCTCCGGTGATCGACCGGTCGACATGGCTTTCCGCCGCCAGATGCATGATGCGGTCGGGCCGGAAGCTCGCGATCGCCTCATCCATTGCGGCACGATCGCAGATATTGGCTTTGAGAAAGCGGTGGTTGGCCTTGCCCTCGACCGCCTTGAGCGAAGCTTCGCACCCGGCATAGGTGAGCGCGTCGATGGTGAGGACTTCATAGCCCTTCTCCCGCACCAAATAGCGGACGAGGGCCGAACCGATGAAGCCGGCGCCGCCGGTAACGATCGCGCGCATGGCGTCATTTCCCCCAAGTGAAATAGGCTGGAAGCTCCGCGAGCAGCGACTGCTGCCTGTCCTTCGGCGAAAGTGTATCGGGGTCAGCGACCTCGGGCCAGTCTATGCCAATCGTTGGATCGTCCCAGCGCAGCCCCTTGTCACATTCGGCGCTGTAATAGCCGGTCACCTTGTAACAAATGACCGTGTTGGGTTCGAGCGAACAGAAGCCATGTGCAAAGCCCGGCGGAATCCAGAGCTGCTTGCCATTGTCCGGGGTCAGCGTCTCTGCCACCCATTGCCCGAAAGTGGGTGAGCCCTGACGGATGTCGACAGCAACATCAAACAGCGCGCCGGCAGTGCAGCGGACCAGTTTGCCTTGGGCGTACGGTTCGCTCTGGAAATGCAGGCCGCGGATAGTGCCCGGGCGGACGCTGCGGGATTCATTGTCCTGGACGAAGGCCCAATCCCCGCAGCGCTGGGCGAACAGGTCGGTGCGAAAGGTTTCTGCGAAATAGCCGCGCTCGTCCCCGATATGGCGGGGGGTCAGGAGCTTGAGGCCAGCGATATTATAGGATTTCGTTTCCACCTGCTCACTTCATTCGGGACGGCTCTTCGCCATGATCCCACTGCTATTTCACCGCCTGTACTGCAGCAGTAACGGTCAAGACCGGAGAAAATAATTGGCTTATCAGCTGAATAAGCTTGCTGGGCTGGTTGGCTGCCGCATTGCCGAAGTAAAGAACATCCTTGTCCCGCATCGCAAACCGCTGAGCAAGGAAATAAGATCCTGTTTTCATCATGTTAAGATGATAAACCTTTGGAACTTCATTACCTTGCTCGTCCCGGACATAGCGGAACACGAAGATCGCGGCAGGATTGCCAACGTTGGGATTAGTGCCACCCGCGGTAGCTATCGCCTCCGCAAGAGAAACCGTCGAACGACGGAATGGAACCTGTTCCGCCCGTCCGGAAGCCCCTAGAATGGAAAAAGTACGAGGGTCATCGATCAACATAAGCCGATCACCGGGATAGGCCCTTATGTCCAGCTTAGGATTTTCGATAAGATCATTGATCCGAATATCGACGCTTTGCCCACCCCGGACAATCCGGAGTAACAAATCCTTGGCTTCCCCGCGATACCCCCCCGCAAGGGCGATCACATCGGAAAGCGTCTCCCGGTTCGTCTGCAATACGAGACGGCCCGGCCTTGCCACGTCTCCCCCGACGATAATCGAATTGGTGATGGCTTGGCTTAGCGTCACGATCACCTGCGGGTTTTGCGATAGGCGCGCCAGCGAGTTGCGGATCATCGCCTCAACCTCACCGGTGGTGATCCCCGCCACATGAAGCACGCCAGCATAGGGGATGGTAATGTCACCCAGATCATCAACGCGAGTTGGCGGTAGCTTCTGAACCTGCACGCCCGGGTTTACACCCACTTGGCTTATCGCTCCAGCACTGCTCCCGTTCGCAAACAGAGTGACACCTGCTTCATAGATGCTGATGTCTAGAACGTCGCCTGGCCCAATCATGTCCGTCGGCGGAGGCGCAAGGTCAGGCAGCAAGGCAGTCGGCACCGCATTGGTTCCAAAATTGGGCATATCTGCGATCGTCTTGATCGGGACAATATGAATGGGCGGCGACCCATCTTTAGGGGATATCGCCGTTTTCTCGATCTGACCACCCGTAGGACCACTGGACGGGAGCGTAGCGCAACCAGCGAGTCCTGCGAGCAGGGTCAGATAAACGATATTCTTGATTTGCATCGCTAATGAACTCGGAGACTTGCAGCTTCGACGGCCGTCGCCTTAGCATCGAGATTCAAGAATGGACAATAGTTCCTCTTGCGATTGCGCCGCCATCACCGCTTGGCCTTGCGCCCTGTCGCATGTTCGCCTAGCGCAAGAACGGTTGTGCCACTCTTAAAGCGCTGCATAGATATTTATGAACGTTAATCCCTCGTTCCCTGTAGAGGCCGAGATGCCGGCCCGTCGATCCGCGGTTGTGGAGTGGGTGAAGAAACGGCGTTGGTTCGCCCTCTTCGTTATCGTACCTACCTTGCTGGCAGCGCTGTATTATGGCCTATTCGCCTCGGATATCTATATCTCCGAGTCACGCTTCGTCATCAAGAGCCCCGACCAAAAGCGATCCCAGATGTCAACGTTGGCCAATCTGGTCCAGACTACAGGGCTGTCGGGAGGCCAGGAACAAGCGAACGAAGTCCTTACCTTTGTCCGCTCTCGCGACGCTCTCAGAGCATTGGAAAAGAGTGCAGATGTCCGAGGAAAATTCAGCGCTTCCGAAGCAGATATCTTTTCCCGGTTCCCCAAGCCGTTTTCAGATGACAGCTTTGAGAGCTTGTTCAAATATTATGGCGATATGGTTGACGCCCGCCTTGATAACGAGAGCGGAACGGCGATGATAAAGGTCCGGGCCTTCGCGCCACAGGATGCCTATATCATCAATCAACAACTGCTCGACCTCAGCGAAGGACTCGTCAACCGACTCAACGCCCGTGCGCAGACAAGGGCAATCACCGAAGCACAGAAGCAGGTCGAACTCGCCACCGCTAGGACCAAAGCCGCTCGTGTGGCGCTTACCCAATATCGCAATGCGCAGGCGCTGATTGACCCGAGCAAGCAGGCAGTTGGCGTTCTAGATATCGCCAACAAAATGACCGCAGAGCGCGCGACGCTCCAAGCCCAGCTAGACCTGATGCAACGCGTCGCTCCCGCCAATCCTTCAATTCCCGCCCTGCGCAACCGGATTAATGCCATCTCTGCCCAGATCGCATCACAGGACAGCCGAGTAGTCGGAAATGGAAGCGGCATTGCCTCTAAAATGGGCGGATACGAAAATCTTCTGGTGGAGCAGGAATTCGCGACCGAAAGCCTGAATGCCGCCAATGCCGCTCTGGTTCAAGCCCGCGCAGAAGCTCAGCGCCAGCAGTTCTATCTCGAGCGCGTTGTCGATCCAAATATTCCTGACATGCCGTTGCTGCCAGAACGCCTGCTTAAAGTCATCATTATTGCAGCAACAGCCATTTGCTTATATTTTATTGCTTGGATGTTTGTTGTCGGCGTCCTTGAACACGCTTCGGAAGACTGACAATGTCCCATGCCATCTTACGCAAATTTAGCGAGGGTTGGGCAGTTCAGACCCGCGTGCTTTACGCCCTGATGATACGTGAACTCACGACACGATTTGGCCGGGAAAATATCGGATTTTTATGGATTATGGCAGAGCCGCTTCTGTTTGCTGGCCTTGTCGGTATTACTTGGCGGCTGTCAAAAGGGCCAGAGGTACACGGACTTAGTGTATTTGCCTTCATAGCTACCGGATACATACCTATTACATTGTTCCGACATGGTGTAGCACGCAGCGTCGCCGTCTTCACTGTTAACAGCAGTTTGCTTTATCATCGCCAAATTAAGGTCGTAGATTTCATAGTAGTACGTTTTATTATTGAAATACTTGGCGGTATGATGGCATTTTTCTTCATGGCCGTTGTCTTAGGGGTGTTCGGAGAATTCCCGATGCCTGCTGACATGGGGCTTCTCCTAGGAGGCTGGGCGCTCTATTCTCTTTTCTGCTTTTCCTTGTGCCTCGTTCTTGCACCATTATCCGAAATGTCGGATGTTCTAGAAAAGTTCGTACCCGTTACTGTCTATATTATGATTCCTGTTTCGGGGTTATTTTTCATGATTTCGTGGATGGCTCCCAATATTCGACCATATCTTCTCTTGTCCCCATTTTTAAATGGAATGGAAATGATGCGAAAGGGCATTTGGGGGGATACAGTCACGGCCTATTATAACATTTGGAATCCTTTAGTCTGCTCAATGATACTTACTTTGGTTGGCCTTGCTCTCTGCCGCCGCGTGCGCCGGACGTTGACTGTCGAATGATCATCTGCCGCGATATTTGCAAAAAGTATAAACATGGCTCGCGTACCAAGCAGGTTCTGAGCGGAGTGAATCTTATTGTGGAACGAGGTGAACGCGTCGCTCTTCTAGGCCGAAATGGAGCAGGAAAAAGTACCCTCATCAAGCTGATCGGCGGCGTTGAAATGCCCACATCAGGCAAAATTACACGCAAGATGTCCGTCTCTTGGCCTCTAGGTTTCTCAGGAGGTTTTCAAGGCAGCCTGACAGGCTACGATAACGCTCGCTTTATTGCACGCATTTACCGACGTGACTATTCAGATATCCGCGCCTTTGTTGAAGATTTTACTGAGCTCGGCCAGCAGCTAAAAATGCCAGTAAAAACTTACTCATCTGGCATGCGTGCGCGCCTTGCTTTTGCCCTATCATTGTCAATTGAATTCGATTGCTATCTAATTGACGAGATCATTTTAGTGGGAGACCAGAATTTTAATCGAAAATGTCACCACGAACTATTTGAAAAGCGAAGTGATCGTGCTTTGATAATAGCATCTCATAGTACAGATCTGGTACGGGACATTTGCAGTCGAGCAGTCCTTATCCATAAAGGACAGGCAGTTCCTTATGATGACGTCAATCTCGCAGTCGATCTTTATTCACAGCTCTGATAGCCATCCCAGATCTGATGACGCTTTAGGAAGTTTTTGTCATCCAATAATCGACTGCCATGTCCCAGAAATGGCCTTCAGACCATGTTTGTGTCGCCAGCATTTGCGGTTCATTGTTAACCCGCACAAGGGGTTCGGAAAAGGCGGTCTGTCGCTCTAGTTCAACCTCAACTGATCTACCGAAACGACGGCCAAATTCCACCGCGACGCGGTTTGCGAAAGCACCTTGGGTCTCGACATAGCCTGACGGACTGGCCCTGCGAACGACTTGACCAATGACGCCTTGCTCGCAGAAATTTTGGTAATTTAGGGCAAGCAAATCCACAGGGATATTATCCCTTACATAGTCTGGCGTCCGACATCCAGGAACGCGTCCTTCCTTCCACTCTTTCACCAAATAGCTGGTGAACCGTGGCTCCTCAAAAGCACCGAAGGGGTTGGGAATGACGAACTTATCAATATGGACCCCGGCTAGCTCTGCCTCCATTCGATAGACTTCGAAGGAAAGATGCTTTGACAGACCATAGGGGTTGAAGGCGCGGCTCCCCGCATCCCCTTCCCCTTCATACGGTTCGAAAACGCTGCCCGTCATAATGAGCCTACGGCATCCACGATCCGACAGAGAACGCAGGATCGCCCGCGCGCTTCGCGTATTTTTAGAGGTCGCCTCCAGCGGATCAAAATTCCAACTGCGATAATCTGACATCTCTGCCGCATGATGACAGTAAAGGTCAAAATCGCAGCTAGCTACAAGATCAAGAAATTTCTGATCCCCCACTTCCAGTGACCAGACTGCATCCACGTCATTCCCAAGACCGTCGACGCGCATTCTCCGCACGCCCTCGTAACTAGCTCGTTCGCCGCGGAAACAAGCCGTAACCTGATGCCCTGCTTCTACCAGTTTCCGAACAAACCAATAGCCAGTGAAAGAGCTGGCGCCCGTAAATAGGACACGCATGATCAATATCCCGAAAGATGGCGAAGACGGTCGAAATCAGGAGCGCTCGCATCCTTGTCCGACAGCACCGCAGGATTGCGCGGCCAGACGATGCCTAAGACCGGGTCATTCCAACGTAGCCCCCGCTCATGATCCCCCGCATAAGGGGCAGACACTGGATACATGACCTCAGTCTGATCTTCGAGCGTCATGAAGCCGTGCGCGCACCCTTTAGGCACATAGAGCATCGACCGATTTTGCGCCGTTAGTTCTATGCCAAACCATTGCATGAAGCTTGCGGACGTTTCCCGCATGTCGACGATGACGTCGAAAATCGCACCCTTTAAACACTTCACCAATTTCGCTTCGCCCTTAGGAGCAGCCTGATAATGGAGGCCTCGAAGCGTTCCCGCGTGCTCACTCAAAGATGTATTGATCTGAGGGAAGACATGGTCCAGTCCTTGGCTGGCAAATTCTTCGCTGTCAAAAAGGCGAGCGAAGAACCCTCGCTCATCACCGCGTGGTTCAAGATCAACAACATAAGAGCCAATAATCGGGGTCTTCGTATAACGCATGGCTATCCCTGTATTCTGTCGGTTTAGGCAACATTTCTCCGGCCGATGGAGAGATATTGCGCATTTACTAGGCCGTTTGGATCGAGTGTACGCCGCGCATCGAAAACCGCTTTCCCACTCAAATCCTGTTTAGTCAGCGCACCATATTCCGGCCATTTGGTCGCAATGATGACCACAGCGCTGTCCGCCAACTCCGCATGCCAGTCTTCCACGAACCCTATCTCTTCCGCTCGAGCCCCGAAGGCTTGGCGAAAATGTGGCGTTGCGATCGGATCATGTGCAATTACCTTGGCTCCTTCATCAAGGAGTGCGGCAGCAATCTTCAGCGAAGCGGATTCGCGAACATCATCTGTTTCTGGCTTGAAAGCGAGGCCTAGCAGCAGCACGCGGAGTCCTTGAAGAGACCCGCGTTCGCGTCGCAGAATATCGATGACCTGGAATGGCTGCCGCTCATTCACATCCAGCACAGCGTTCAGCAGGTTCATCGACAACCCCTGCTGCTCTCCTTGGGAACGAAGCGCCTGAACATCTTTGGGGAAGCACGATCCGCCGAACCCACAGCCCGGTACTAAATAGGTGAGGATCTGAGGATTGGCGCGACCTTCGGATACTAGCGGGTTCCACCGCTTATCGAGATGGACGCCGCGCATAACGTCAAGCACGTCAATCCCGCCCAGCGCCGCTGCCAAATTGGCGATCTCATTGACCGCCGATATCTGCGTCGCCAGAAGCGCATTATTGGCATATTTTATGAGTTCAGCGGTACGGGTGTTAACCCGGACCTTGTCAACATCCCAGGAAGCGTAAATTTCCTCCAGCACTGCCAACGTGCGGGCATCTTCATGGCCCAGCACGATACGGTCAGGATAGGCGAAATCCTCAATAGCCTCTCCCTCACGCAGGAATTCTGGATTCATGCCGAGGCCGAACTGACCAATTGTTTTGCCGGATGCCTGCTCAAGTTCTTCACGTACAACCGTGTCGGTCGTGCCCGGAATGACCGTGCTCTTGACGATAACCGAAAGGAAACGATCGTGCGCTCCGATCCACTGACCAATCTCACGCGACACAGCGCGGATATATTTAAGATCGATAACACCATTTTCTGAAGGCGTGCCGACAGCAATGATAACGGCGTCTGCATCCTCGAGGGCCTCCGCCAGATCTGTCGTTGCTCGAAAGCGCTCAGCCGCGCGCACCTCCCCAAGCAAGTCGGGAAGCCCCCGTTCATAGATAGTGGGTTCCCCGGCATTCAACCGCCGCACGATATCTGGATTGAGGTCTACACAAACGACCTCGTGCCCGCGCGAGGCAAGGCACACCCCCGAAACCAACCCAACATAGCCGGTGCCTGCTACCGCGATCTTCATTGTGCAGCCTCGTTCTTAAGGAAAGTCAGATAACGGCGCACGCCTTCTTCGACTAGAACTTGGGGCGCATAGCCCAACACATCTCGCGCCTTGGCTATGATCGGGCAGCGCCGATTAGGATTGTCTGTCAGATAAGCGGGATCGTCACTCTGCTGATAGTGAACTTCGCCCTTGTAACCATAAATCTCTGCGGCAGATTCCTTGTAGATCCGGGCGAGGTCGCGCACCATGATCTCCGGCTTTTCCACGCCGATATTGAAATAATCATATTTGCCATGAAGCAGGCAGAGCAAGTACCCGGTGATTGCGTCCGAAACATAGCAGAAGGTCCGCGTCGGTGTGCCGTCCGACAGGATAACAAGATCGCGACCTTCGATCACCGCCTTGGCAAAATCAGCAGGCAAACGCTTATCGCCTAGCCGCATGCCAGGGCCGTAATTGTTGAACGGCCGCGCGATCGTGATCGGCATTCCATATTGCTGAGCGTAAACCCAAGACATGGTTTCGCCAAACCGCTTGGATTCATCATAACAAGCGCGTGGGCCATGGCAGGAGACATTGCCCCGATACTCCTCGTCCGTCGGGATCGAAGCTGGATCGGGATCGCCGTAAATCTCACTCGAGGAGAAGAAGAGCAGACCCTTGAGACTATCCTTACCCCGATACATGTCGAGAATCCGGCGCAGGCCCCAGATATTGGCATCAATCGTTTCTACTGGATATTGGCGGTAGAAAGTTGGTGAGGCGATAGAGGCACCATGAACCACATAGCCTGCATCCTGCACACCAGGAATCGCAGAAAATTCATCCTTCGAGATATCGAAAGTTCTAACGTCGATCAATTCCCCGCAGGACTGGGCTAGGCGCTTGAGCCATTCCGGCTCCTCGAGGAGGAATGTATCAAGTGCAATAATCTTCTTGATGCCTAACTCATCGGCGTAGTGAGCAAAATATTGTGTCAGGTAAAAGCCAAGAAACCCGGCACAGCCCGTGATTACGATCGTCTGTCCGGCAAAAGCCTCGCGCTTACCGGCTAATCCTGCATGAATGCGCGCAAGATCTTCCTCAACAATGATATTCGTCATTTTTAGCGCCCTTCCGCTGCATTCTGGTTGTCACGCACCGCCCATGGCGCCTTACCCTGGTTCCACATTCCGTCCAGTTGTTCCTTGTCGCGCTGAGTATCCATGCACTGCCAGAAGCCCGAATGGCGATAAATCTGGAGCTGGCCGTCCGCAGCCAGCTTAGTCAACGGCTGCTGCTCCAGAACTAGGGCAACATCCTCGCTAACATAGTTCGCAAAATCGCGACGGAAGAAGAAATAACCTCCATTGATCCACGAATGAGCCAATTCTGGCTTTTCGCTGAAGCTGTTGATCTCGTCCCCATCAGTAATCAATTCACCGAAGCGAGATGGGGGGTTGATCCCCAGGAGAGTGCCGGTCTTTCCATGGCCAAGGTGGAAATCATATTCCTTGCCAAGGTCTGCGTCGGTGACGCCATCGCCGTAGGTGACTGCGAAATGCTCAGCATCCCCCAGATAACGCCTGACAGCGCGGCCAATACGGCCGCCAGTCATCGTTTCCTCTCCAGTATAAGCGACCGTCACTTCCCAATCATCATCATGATGAAGCCCGTGATACTTTACTGCTTCGCCGGTCAAGGAGACCGTAAAGTCTGAATTACGTGCGTGGTAATTCAGGAAATAATCCTTGATTACTTCAGATTTGAAGCCGGAACAGATAACAAAACGACGAAATCCATGGCTCGCATAAGTACGCATGATATGCCACAATATGGGCTTACCGCCGACTTCCACCATAGGCTTCGGCCGAAATTCAGTATGCTCCTTAAGCCGCGTCCCTAGTCCGCCTGCCAGAATGAATACTGGCACGTCTTTCTTCATCATCCCTTTACCTCTGATTTTTACAAATACCTGATCACGCACGAATTCTTATCAAGACTATACTTTTGCTGTTCCAAAAATATGGCCTGCCTTTATTCTTTTCATATGTCCAGATATCAATTCGGCGTCATAACTAGTGCTTTTTTTGACTACGGCCAAGATATCAGCTATATCTATGCCAAGAGGATTGTCACGCAACAATTCTACCTTAATTGCCGGACAATCAAATTCTTCTATGGCCAATTTCCAGGCATTATGCATGACATTGGCATCCCGCCCCAAGCTATGACCGTCCTTGCGGACAGCGGCTATGATCCGATCCGCCTCCATCCACGATCCGGTCTTGTAGCCTGCTTGGCGGATCATACCAGGGTACCGCATTTCGAAATTCCGGATCTGCTCCCACTTGGAATAACCAGGTGAAAAATCCCGCAGATATCGATCAAAGAAATTGCTGGAAACCAAAGATCGGTCAAACGCCCAGAACCAGCTCATAACATGATGATTTTCGAGATGGGAATCCACTAGTCCCCAGAAATCGAAACCCTTCATCCTTTCAAAGATAGGTTTCGGGTCTATCAGAGGGAAATAGATGGAATCATTCACCCATATGACCGTTGCATAATTTGCGAACATTGGTCGGCAATGCTCAATTGCCAACGCCCACGAGCCAAAGTCTCTGGCTACGTCGGTCTTTACAAGCACGCGGGTCGCATGACGCCTTGCCTCTGCCCAACAGCGTTCGTCTTTTGAACCAGTTACGAACAATATATCGCAATCCGCGGAGCGGAGTTGCTCCATCATATAGATCACATGAGGGTCAAGAACGCCCTGCGGATCATAATGCGCGAGGATAATCAGGTGGCGCCCTGCGGTTGGAACCCCTTTAAGATCATGAATTAGACGTAATTCAGTATATGGCTCCGAAGCGGCATGCTGGCGCGATAAAGGAGCGGCACTTAATCCCTTCTGGCGGGCAGCATGGGCGGTAACGACTGGCTTCATCCTGCGATCAAGCAGATCCGAGTAACGATCAACATTCGCTGCTTGCTTGGGATTGTCGCGCACAAGCTCCAGCTTCAATGCAGGGCAATGGTACCGTTCAATAATCAAATCCCAAAGATCATGCGTCGGATTAACTTTGTCTATACAATTGGCCAAATGTCTCCAATGAAGTAGATCCGATTTGTTGAGCAAATCTTCTCTAAGATCTGCTATAGAGCACCAAGCTCCTAGGGAAAGATTGCACCTTCTGGCGTCTGCTGTTAGCCCTAGCTCATACTCTGCAATCTGACCCCATTTTTTCAAGTAAATATTGCGCTCATAAGTTGATATAAAATTCCTAAGTACAGTTTTCTGCGCACTTTTACCAAATACTAAAAACCAGCTTTGAAGATGGTATTGTCCTAATTCATGCGTGTCCGTGATGCCCCACATATCAAAACTGCCGCGCATTTGCGCAAACATAGGTGCAGGATCGTTGACAGGAAAATATACACTGTCATTAACAAACATGACTTCTTCATAGTTTTCGAAGAAGTCCACACGTAATTCTTTGAGCGCAATGTACCACGATCCGAAATCGCGACCCGCTTCATTTTTGAACAAGATGTAACGGCAGATTTCAGATAGTTTGATTCTGTCACTGGGACGACAGCCTGACGTAATGAAAACAATATCTACATCGCATTTCCGAAGCGCTTCCAGATATAAATACACATAATCGTCTACTACCCCGTCCGCATCATAATGCGCAAACAGGGCAATGCTACGACCCGATCCAGGGGCATTGCCCTTCTCCATGCCGGTAAGCTTTACCATGCGTTTCGCCGCAAAAGGCACGCGCAGACCGCTCAGACACTGCGCCATGCCCTCACGAAAGAAGTGCAACAAGCCATCTTGATAGCGCCCTTCCGCTATGAGACGCGCCACATCTGGATTGTCTGCCAGATAGACGCTTTCTTCATAGTCGATCAGCTTGCCATTGAGCAAAAATGGCAATCGCCGATGCGCCCAATTCCTGAGTTCCTGATAGCCTTGTGCACAAAAATGCTCGTATCCCGAGCGATAGCCGCCTTCATGCAAGGCTTTCTCCATCTCGAGATTGCCCCGTATGTACTCTGCCTCAAACCATGCCGGATGTGGCCAGCAATTAAGATGCCGGCCAACCGCCATGAAATGCTCCAGAGGGGTCATCCAGGAAGGACACCCTTCCATGAAACGCGCCTGATACCAGGCTCCATCAAAGAAGGGATTGGGATCAACGCCCCTTGCGTGACCATGCTTAAGATAATGGGCGACGATATTCTCGTTATCTTTTAGCCCTTGCTCCTGAGCATACCATGATTTGTGGAGGAAGAGATTGGGCATTCTTCCTTCGCCATAACCGTGGCGCGCGTAATGCTCTGCAGCCGCAAGCCTTGTTACTTGCCCTAAATCACGATTGGTCTTCAGATACCATGCTACGTCGACCAACGCAGCCAGCCTCATCACCATCGCCGGCTCTTGTTCGGGCCACATGGGGGCTAAGGTTCGGACTGGTTTACCTGCCGAAAAATTCTCGCCGGGCAAGCGGTTCAACTTGCGTCCGATTTCGATAAAATGTTCTGCGGGATCGATATTCAGAAGGCCGACATCCGGATAGCGCTTCACATACCAGTCCGCATCGAACAGGCCGGACTTGTAGATCGCCTCAGCAGCTTGGGATAGTTGTTGCTTCACGACTTATCCCTGCTCATGAGACCAACAGAACGGCCTTCCGCTAACCCGTGCACTACGTAATGGTGCAAGGGCTCTACGCCTTCTGCTGCAACATCAGGGTTGGCAGCCAAATAAGCTGCTTCATCAAATATGGCACGAGAAGCGAGCTTGTTCAGCAATCTGCGCTTAAGTACCGAGCCAGGCAAAAATTGTCCGGGCGTACGGGAAAGGCTCCTGAGCACCGACAGCAAAACCTGTGTCAGCCAATCAACTCGCCGTTCTAGATTAGCTATAAGCCGATCCCTTTCCCAGATCATTTCAGTAAGAGCAGCAATTTCCCTGACACGCTCATCTATAAGACTGTCACGCTCGATTGTCGGCCGCTGCACGGCGAGGAAATCCGCATTGCGCACCGTTGCTCGCTCATGCAGCCGAGCCATTTCCTTTTCCCTATTCGCAAGGGAATGTGTCAATTTCGCCACTTCCTCTCGCAAGGATGCCTCAGTGTCATTCATTAGCGGAACCGGCGTATTGTGCTCAAAAGCGGGAGATTCTGACGAGTTAGGCATGAGGACACCTTGTAGACTAGAATGCCATAGTGCGTTGCACAAAAATTTGACGGAGTGAAGCGTTAGTGGGAGCCAGAGACGTCGAAAACCCGAGCAAATGACGCATGAACTGCGGCTTCTTGAGCGTTCACTTTGATCCCTTCAACAGCCGCATCAGGCGCCGTCGGAAAGACACTCGGCGGGCCTTCATCTCGTGTGAGGTTAAACTCTCTAGTATTTCACCAGCGTATGTACTTTTTCGGCATAATCCATCATTTATTGCAGTCACGTTTCTCAGATCAAGATGCCCTAACGTCTCATCTGAAAATGCAGGCGTGTAATAAATGCAGTCATCAAAATAGTAATGTGTTACCTGTGACCATCGGGTTAATCTTTCATTATACTGTCGGCTGCCTCCATGAAGCAAATTTGCACACCATATTATCGTCTGCCCTTTTCGAGCTACAAAGGTTTCTTTCTGTGAACTCTGCGCATCACACAGCGCTCGCCAAGCAGGTTCAAATGGCTCTTGAGCAGATGTCGACAAACTGCCGTATCCGCGCCGTCCGATCAGCGCGTTAGTGATGATCGGCCAGCGATGGGAACCCGGATAATAAAATAGCGGGCCTGCATCAGGATCCACATCCTCCATTGCCAGCCAGACTCCGCACATGAAGCGCTCAGGCAAGCTGGAAAAATGGACCGAGTCCGAATGAGCTTCCTGCTGGGTACCGACTGGGAAGTTCAGCGTCTGGAACGGAAAAGCCCTACGGCCGTACAGCTTACTTAGCAGGTCTAGAATCGCATCGTTCGACGCAATCGCTCGGACATCCTCATCGAATGTCCATGCATCCTGAATGCGGCGTTCTCCTAAAGTTTTGTTACTTTGCGGATTTTCGAAATTAATCCCATAGCGTGGCGCCAAGTGGCGCTTGATCCGATCTATCCGCGCATCAAGATCTGGATCTGGAAAATCGAAAACCGCATAGCCTTTCTCATATAAGCTGGTAGCAATTCCCTCCTCCACCGGGGTTAACCCTTGCGACGCCTTAAGCGCCGGGAACAAAGGAGACTCGATCAGTGGCAAGCCTGGAAGGACATTGGTCACAGCTCATCAGCCCTTCTGTTTAGGCAATGGACGATATGCGCGATCATTACCCTCGACCTATCCCCATTAGATGCTTCATGCGATCGAAAATCATTCGCGCCATGCGTAGGGAGCCGCCCGATCCACGTCCCATATCTTTTAAAATGGTGGGAAAATCATGTCGGATTGTGCCGCAGTCATCCAGAGTACGATAAATTTCCCAGAAGGCGTCATTCCCGACTGTGTGGGGCATATTCCACACACCATGATAGCCGAAGCAGGTCTTCAAACTGCCACATCGCTCGGCCGCGAAGAGATTAGCGAGTTCCCGTGGCGCAAAGCGGAATCCCCTACCCTCCAACCAACGACGGTTTCCTCGACCAATAGCTAGATCTTCGGGATGAGAGGTATGGAACTGAGGGTGCCTGCAAGCTTCCATCAGCCGCCGGCTACGCAAAGAAAATCCTCCGTTTCCAACATCATGGCCATCGTCAAACTGCGGCCAGCTCGCGCCGATATAGTCATAATCGAGAAACTCCCAACGCCATCTTCCCGCATCGACCACATGGCCGTCCCACTGCGCTACGAGGCAATAAGGTGTCTCTACATAATCCACCATCCGCGACAGCAGAAAATGGGAATAAGCCGCTGCAGAGTCTAGTCGCGCGATCGGCACGACCGAAATGCTGGGATGCACGGGTTCTACTGCCGCGTCGGTGAACAGCTTGCACGCCGCGAAATCGATTTGGGCTAGGCTAACCTCCAAGGCGCGGAGCGTAGCCTTCACATTCACCGAAGTGGCTGCGCACAACGTCACCTGTGGCAATGAAAGTCGATTAGAGAGCGTAACTGCCATGGCCCGCCCTACAGCTTCACCACAAAGCGTTCGCTAACGCGGCTAAGCTCAGGATGATGAAAAGGATCTGTTCTATCCTCCGTACGCCATAGCCGTTTAAGCGCCGCAAGCTCCTTGGCGAGCCGCGCTGCGCCCACTGGATCGCGGTCTTGGCCGCGGGAAACTGATTCATGATGGATCAGCGTTGCGCGGGGCTCATAAAGCGACTGCCAGCCCCGCTGATTGAGGCGCAGGCACAGGTCGACATCATTGAACGCGACTGAAAAATTGCTTTCGTCCAAGCCGTTGACTGCCAAGAAACGCTCCCGCACTACTACCAGACAGGCCGCCGTTACCGCCGAAACAAACTGCGGCAGCGCGTGACGGTGAAAATAGCCTTCCTTAGCGGGATTAAGCAGTCGGTGGGCATGCCCTGCTGCGCCGCCCATGCCAATTACCACCCCGGCATGCTGTATGCGCCCATCGGGATAGAGCAGCCGCGCTCCCACCGCACCGACATCCTCGCGGATGGCCTGAGCAGCCATCGAGGCCAGCCAGTTAGGCTCGATCACCTCAATGTCGTTGTTAAGCAAGCACAACAGCCGGCCACTCGCCTGTTCTACAGCTCGATTGTTGATTGCAGAGTAGTTGAACGCGCCCGCATGTCGCAGAACCCGATGACGCGCTGGATCAAGACCAGCAAGAAAATCCAATGTCCAGGGATCATCACTGTCATTGTCCACAACAATGATCTCGATATTAGGGTATTCTGTCGCTGCGATGCCATTCAGACATGTTTGGAGCAGGTCCACACGATTGCGCGTAGGGATGATGATGCTAACCGGAGGCAAGTCCCGCGTCGGGAGCTCGACAGCTGCTGGCACCCTCGGGCGAGGACGCGTTCTGCGGTGGTGCAACATTTCGCGCACATGCAATGGCGCTTCCTGCTTTGCTGAATGTATAATGAGATGCTGGGCCCAATCTCTGATTCCTACGACCCCCTCCAGTTCATGCTGCGATGCGCGGAGGATGCAGGCACCCGAAAGATAGTCGAAATGGCGGAACAGCTCTCTGTTCCAATCCGGTTTAAAATGGGGCGAGGTACGACGCCCTCTTTTGTCCAGCAAGTCATCGTCGGCATAGACAATCCGGGTTTCCGCCCGGATGTTTGAACTCCGATAGCTCCTTACTGCTCCCGGCGCGAGCCTATCGCCGGAGGATAGTGGCATGAGCCAAGGGCCTTCGTTCCAGTCGATCAGGTGGGCAGCGTCGACTAATTCCGGTGTATCACTCGAGCCAATTAGAAACGCTTGCACACCTTCGGCTGACAGACTGCTCAGAGTTTCATCTAATCTCTCCTGCCCTGCCCTGAGGTCGATCAACGCTACAATCGGGAACCCCGCATCTGTCACAGGATTGGTAGGCTCTCCCCGGTCCTCTCGAAGCAACCACAAATCATAAGCTTTTCGTGAAGCCCCAAGCAACGGTGCCAACTGGCTGCGTGAACGAAGCCACTTCCGACGCAGCCACCACCATAAGGCAGTCAGATAAGCACGAGGAGCGTGTCGGAAAGCATCAAAATGAACCGACAGCTTTATCCAGAAACCGGAACCTTTTGTGAGATATCGATCTGTACGGTTCGACTGCATGGCCGGCGGCGATAGCGGATTGGAGGGCAGGAACAAAGAAAAAGCAGACGTTCGCACACAGAAGATTTTGTAGTACTCACGCCCTAGCGATGTCCAAGATACTAGATAGGTACCATTGACGTGATAGCCACCAGATAGCTAGATGGTATCCGAAGGGGGAAGCTATCATGCCCACAGTCGCATTCATCAGCCCTAAGGGCGGCGTCGGCAAGACCACCGCAGCACTCCTGCTCGCGTCCGAAATCGCGCGCGGCGCTAATGTGACGGTGATCGACGCGGATCCCAACCATCCGATCCATGCCTGGAGCAGAGGCGCTACCCTGCCCGAAAATCTCTCCGTCGTTGCAAATGTCGACGAAGACAACATCCTCGACCGCATCGAGGAAGCTGCGGAGCAGACGCCCTTCGTCATTGTCGACCTTGAAGGCACCGCCGCCAAGATCGTGCTGCTTGCCGTCAGTCAGGCCGATCTGGTCATCATTCCCATGCAAGGATCTCAACTCGACGCCGAGCAGGCGGGCCGCGCTATCAAGGTACTCAAACAGCATGAGAAGATGACGGGCCGCGCTGTGCCCTATGGCGTGCTGCTCACCCGCACCAGCCCGATCATCCGCACGCGGACCATGGGGCACATCCAGAGTGGCCTTAGCGACGCCGGTGTGCCGGTGTTCGCCACGCAACTTCATGAGCGCGAGGCCTTTCGCGCAATCTTCTCGTTCCAGAAGACGCTCGAGGATCTCGACGAGAAGGATGTGCCCAATCTCGACAAGGCGATTGTCAACGCAGAGCAGTTCGCGGTCGAGGTGATTGAGCGCCTGCGGGACAGCCGGAGCGCGACTGCAACCAAGACGGAGATGGCATGATGAGCAGAGCCAACCCTTTTGGCGATCTGGACGATTTTGCACCGGAAGCCCCTTCCCGCCCTATTGCGCCCGAAGCGATCGACCAGCTCGCACAGGTGAGCGGCTTTCCGAGCCGTAAGGCACAAAGCGCTCCCTCCCCTGCCCCGACGCGCCAGCCTCGACGTCACACAACTGGGCGCAATCGCCAGATCAACATCAAGGCTACAGAGGAAACGATCACGACGCTCTACAGCATCGCTGATGACATGAACCTTCCGCTGGGTGCGGTGCTGGAGCAAGCCCTCGCGGCCTTAGCCGAGAAGCAGAAGGGCGGCGCCTGAATATCGAATAGCTATCGGGTACCTGATGGATATCCGATAGCTATCTTGACGAACTGCATATATTCAGGAGGAGACGCCATCAGGGCATCGCTCCTCCCAGGCTCACGCGGCGGCGGACAGTGCCTGGTCGATGTCAGCCAGAATATCGCTGATATGCTCGATCCCTATGGAGAGACGGACGTAACCCGGTGATACACCGGACGCGAGTTGCTCAGCCTCGTTCAGCTGTGAGTGGGTCGTGGAGCCAGGATGGATCGCCAGGCTTCGCGCGTCACCAATATTCGCGACATGATAGAAAAGCTGTAAGGCATCGATAAAGCGTCGTCCTGCAGCGAGCCCGCCGGCCAGTTCGAAGCCAACAAGACCGCCCTGCCCGCCTGTCAGATAACGATCCGCCAACTCGCGTGCGCGCCCTTCCTGCTGTGAGGGATGGATCACTCGAGTGACCGCGGGATGCCGCGCCAGATGTTCGGCCACGCTGACCGCATTGGCGCAATGCCGCTCCATGCGCAGCGCGACGGTCTCGATACCCTGGATCAGCTGGAAGGCGTTGAAGGGCGAGAGCGCCGCGCCAAGGTCGCGCAACAGGATGACCCTTGCCCGCAAAACATAGGCGATGGGGCCAAGCGGCTTTGCCGCCTCCGCCCAGACCGCGCCATGATAGGAGGGATCGGGCGTGTTGAGCAACGGCTGCCGGTCCGGGAAAGCCGCCCAGTCGAAATTGCCGCCATCGACAATCAGGCCGCCAATCGACGTGCCATGACCGCCCAGATATTTGGTTGCGGAATAGACCACCACCGCCGCGCCATGGTCGAACGGCCGACACAGCAGCGGCGCTGCCGTATTGTCCATGATGAGCGGGATGCCCTGTTCCCGCCCGATGGCGGCCACATCCGCGATCGGGAACACCTCCAGTTTCGGATTGGGCAGGGTCTCGGCATAATAGGCGCGGGTGCGCGCATCGGTTGCGCGGCGAAAATTTTCAGGATCGGACGGATCGACGAAGCGCACTTCGATACCCTGATCCTTGAGCGTGTTGGCGAACAGATTGTAGGTGCCGCCGTAAAGAGCCGTCGAACTGACGATATTGTCGCCAGCGCGCGCCAGATTCTGGATCGCATAGGCCGAAGCCGCCTGCCCCGACGCCACCGCCAGGGCTGCTGCACCGCCCTCCAGCGCAGCAATGCGCTTTTCCAGCACATCGGTCGTGGGATTCATGATCCGGGTATTGATGTTCCCCATTTCCTGCAGCGCGAAGAGCGACGCTGCATGATCGGCATCGCTGAACTGGTAGGAGGTCGTCTGATGAATGGGCACCGCGACCGAACCCGTCGTCGGATCGGCCCGCCAACCTGCATGAACGGCAAGCGTTTCCGGTCTTGGCCTCGTTTCAGACATATAAACTCCGTGGAATGAAAGACGAACCTCCAGGGTGGCTTTGAAGGCCAGCGAAAGCAAGACATGCCGACCCTTGGCACCGCTTACACGCAGAGAGGCGCAAGCTGACTGGCTTAAAGCGCCAGCCTAAGTAGAAGGCTTCCTTCCGCGGGCCGACGGGCTCGCTTAGAGCGCACGGGAGTTTTCAATCTTGCTTCTCACCCGCTTCAGCGCCCTTGGCATCGCGCTGATCAGCACCATCGTCGCTGGCTATTATCTGCCTGGCGTCTGGGCGGTTCCCTTGTTCGTGATCGGCGCGATCCTGTCGGTGGCCGGCATCTACGACCTTTTCCAACCGCTCCATTCGGTGCGGCGCAACTATCCCATTATTGGGCGGCTGCGGTGGTATTTCGAGGATATACGCCCCGAAATTCGCCAATATCTGATCGAGGGCGAATATGACGAGACGCCCTTTTCCCGTAGCCAGCGGTCGCTGGTCTATGCGAGGTCGAAGAATGAAAGCAGCGAGCGGGCCTTTGGAACCCAGCTCGATGTTTACGGAAATGGGTATGAGTTCATCGGCCACTCGACGCGGCCTGCCCCACCGGCAGATCCTGCCACATTCCGTGTTTTGATCGGCGGGAGCGATTGCACCCAGCCCTATTCCGCATCCATCTTCAACATATCGGCGATGAGCTTTGGATCGCTCAGCGCCAATGCCATTCGCGCGCTTAATCTGGGCGCAAAGATGGGCGGCTTCGCCCATGATACGGGCGAAGGCAGCATCAGCCCCTATCACCGTGAACATGGCGGCGACCTGATATGGGAGTTGGGAAGCGGCTATTTCGGTTGCAGGACGACTGACGGCAATTTCGATCCCGATGCCTTCGCCATCAAGGCTACCGATCCACAGGTGAAGATGGTTGAAATCAAGCTCAGCCAAGGCGCAAAGCCTGGCCATGGCGGCATCCTCCCCGGCAGCAAGGTAACGGAGGAAATTTCCCTCACCCGAGGCGTGCCCATCGGGGAAGACTGCGTCTCCCCTGCCCGCCACCGCGCCTTTTCAACGCCGATCGAAATGATGCAGTTCATCGCCCTTCTTCGGAAGCTGTCGGGCGGCAAGCCGGTGGGTTTCAAGCTCTGTATCGGCCAGCCATGGGAGTTTATGGGCATGGTGAAAGCCATGCGCGAGACGCGCATTTTCCCCGATTTCATCGTCGTGGATGGCGCGGAAGGCGGCACTGGCGCTGCTCCCCTGGAGTTCACCGATCATCTGGGCACACCCATGCGGGAGGGGCTACTGTTCGTCCACAATACCCTAGTTGGCGCGGGTGTAAGAGACAGGATCAAGGTCGGAGCCGCTGGAAAGATCGTCAGCGCCTTCGATATCGCGGCCGCGCATGCTCTGGGGGCTGACTGGGTCAATGCCGGGCGGGGTTTCATGTTCGCGATCGGCTGCATCCAGTCGCTGACCTGCAATACCAACCGCTGTCCTGTAGGCGTCGCGACACAAGATCCCATGCGCCAGAGGGCGCTGGTCGTGCCTGAGAAGGCGGATCGCGTCTTCCATTTCCACCGCAACACGCTGCACGCTCTTTCGGAAATGATCGCTGCAGCGGGGCTCCAGCATCCAAGCGAGATCGGGCCCCATCATCTAGTCCGGCGCGTAAGTCCAACCGAGATCCGCCTCTTTGCGCAGCTTCATACTTTCCTGATGCCGGGCGATTTGATCTCGGGCGGAGAAGGCAATGAATTTTATCGGTCAAGCTGGAGCCTGGCGCGGGCGGACAGTTTCGATCTTGCGCGGGCAGGCTAATAGGCTGACGGCTGCCCCAAAAGGATATCCTAAAGCTACCCTAGAGATACCATTTGGATAGGTCGAGAGTATCCGCTTGTCCGATCATGATCGCCACAGGACGCGTTGATCACTGACCATCGAACCTTAGGCTTCTTCATCAAAAGCCTCTCCTCCAGCGCCTTGGCCGGTGTTGCGGATGCCATAACCGCTTGCTCCCGCTGGGGAGCATTCGCGCCGCGTAGCGGTGCGTTTCATCTTCCCGGATTATGCTGCTCTTTGAGGATGGGGTGAGGGTAGAGCTGGGTTTTCATGTGGAATGACGTTGTTGGCCGGCTAGGCCAACTCCGCTGATTTCTCTTATAAATGAATCCAGTAGCGGTTGAGGTTCTTTTTGAGACTCACGCTCTTTGCGTTCTAGCGCCGCGTCGAGACGGGCCAAGACCTTGGCGAGGGGGCCTTTGAGCGCGGTCTTGGCCTGCTCATGGGCTGGCAGGCGGGCGTGCATTTGCTCGATCGCCTCGATCCGGTCGGTTTCGCGCTGCAACTCATCGTCGGGGATGGGGGTAGGGCGCATCCAGCGGGGCAGATAGGCCTGGACGATCTTGGGCAGGAAAGCGCGATAGGCGTTGGAGGTCTGCTCATAGCGAGGGCCGGGGCCGTCGCCCTCGACGCGCTTGAAACGGCGCTGGCGGACGAGGAAGCCGATGCTCTCCAATATACGCAAAGCCCGCGCGACGGTGGCGCGGCCCAGGCTGGTGGCTTGCGTCAGATGATCATAGCTCGGGAAGACGCGGCCCTTGTTGAGACGGGCGAGGGTCAGGATTTCCTCGAACACGCGCACGCTGGCGGCGGTGAGCGATGTCAGCAACCGTTCCGCCGGGGTCAGTTCCCGCCCATCGCGCCGGGCTTCGCTGCGCAGCTGGCGGCCAGCGTCGAGGATGCGGCGGGCGGCGCGCAGAAGGCGGTCTGTTTCGCCCTTGGCGGGCGCGACGAAGAAGACATGTTCGAACGTGCCCGCTTCCACGCTGTCGCGCAGCACGGGCGCGCCGGTTGGATGCGGCGCGCCCGACTTTGGCTTGCGGGCGCCTTCCTTCCTTGCCGTCCCGTTTCTTCCGGGCGTTTTTACAGCGGCGAGCGCGCCCACCATCGCCTCGCCAAAGCCAAGCGTTCCCATTCGTCCCTCCATGCGGAAGGCCGTCACCAGACAAAAAGATACCGTGGCGCGAAGCGCGCATCCTTGAAACGGCGTTCGATCTGGCGTAGGGAGAAGGGAGTGATTGTTCCCGGTTCGACGTTTGGCGACGTCGCTCCACCACCCAAATGGATGCCCGGCCTTCGTGCCGGGCTTTCTATTATGTGGTCACAGCCACCCCTTCAGTCATCTTCCGCTCAGCCCCCATGGCCAGCTGCAACATATTCGCAGCAATATCCGCGTGGTGGAAGGCTTTACGGTTCGTGCTTTCGAGTAGGAAAGCGAAATTTCACCCTATTTGATTCGTGCTTTCGAGTAGAAATTGCCCCTCGATTCGTGCTTTCGAGTAGAATTAGGACGGCCAAATTCGTGCTTTCGAGTAGAAATTAGCCCACCAAAAGGGTGCAGGCGCGAATCAGGAAGGGCTTAGCAAAACCCTTTGCAGGTCGGCGGTAGGAAAGGGGGCTTTCAGGCCTCTTCGACCTGATCCTCGATCATCAGTTCAGGGCCCGGCTGCGGCCGGCGGGAGAGAATGACCCGCGCCTTGGCAGGCCTGCGTCCTACCTTGCGGGGGCCGTCTTCTGCCGGAGCGTCCTCGATCAGGCTGATGTCATAGTCGGGGATGGCATTGGCCGCCGCGATCTGGCGCATGGCGATGCGGAAATTGGACAGCGGGTTCTGGAAGCCGATCTGCAGCTTAAGCGTCTGGAGGTCCATCTCCAGCGGTTCACCATCGGCGCAGGTCGAGTGCGCCACCTCGTAAATGCGGCGCTCGATCGGGCCAAGCTGGAAATAAGTTGAGGCATAATCAAGCACTTGCCGGTCGCGCAGGATGGCACGGAACAGCCAGTCGCACAGCCGAACCTTGACCGCCTTCAGCCGCTTTTCACCCTTGCCCGAGCGCGCATATTGCAACCTGGCTTCGGACAACCAGGAGAAGAAACCGTCTTCGCCTTCGCCTCCAGCCTCGATATTCGTCTTGATCTGCGTGCCCTGCAGCCGCTCCAGCGCGTCGGCCAGGCGCGAGTAGGAACGGGCGCTGTGGTTGGAGCCTGTGACGCTGAACAGGTCGTGGGCGGTGAAGGTGAAATCCTGAGAAACCGCCGCGCCTTCGTCGATCTTCGACGCCATGAGGCTGGCGATATAGAGGACGATTTCCTTGTCGTAGATGGTCGCAACGCCCCGCGCGCTCGGCCGTACCTCGATCGAAACGGTGGGGGTGGCGTAGGCGAGGGGCTTCATCCAGGCATTCTTGCTAAGCGCAAAGAAGGGAAAGGCCATCAGCGACCGCTCGCCGCGGATCTCGCCGATAAGGGGGCTATCGAGCTTGAACAGTTCGCCTTGCGGGGTGCCCATTATGATCGTTCCTTGCCCATTATGCCGCTCTGGCAATTTCTACTCGAAAGCACGAATTGCAGTTCAGGCACCAGTCCTCTCCCGCATTCACGCGCCTATACGCCGTCTGCGCAGGGGTGGCGATAGGTGAGCTTTCGCAACCAGCAAGCCTTCGCCATGTCTTTCGAATGAAAGGCCATCGCACCGCAGGCCTGGAGAGGCGGCAAGGCCAGGGTGCGGGTCTGCGGAAGGCGAGTTCGCCCTTGATGCTGCCGAGGCATAAGATACTATATAGTATCCTTTAGCTATCTCGCGCCGTTCAGCGCTGCCCCCTCGGCGCGCAGGGCGAAGCGATCGGACGGCAATCGGCGTAGGCTAAACAGCCCCAGCAGGAGCAGCCCGCCCAAGCTGACAAGCGCGCCCGTCCATTCCTGCCAGAGCCAGACGCGCTCGATCCGGTAATGGCCAGGTTGCGCCTGGAAACGGATGACGGCTCCTTGATAGGGCACGACCTCCTCACCTCGCATGACGCGCCAGATTGGGAAGGCCGCGCGGCGCATCATCACTTCGCCCGGCTTGTTCACCACCAATTCGTCGCCAGCCTTGACGCCACGCCAGGCGGTGAGGTCCGGTTTCCGATCATGCTCGCGGATGAGCCGGGTATCGAATCCGGCAGGCAGATATTCAAGGGCATCGGGCAAATCGCGTGCGATCATGGCATAAGGCACCGGCTTGGTCAGATACTCCGCTGCCTGCGGTGCCCATTTCATGTAAGAGAACAGGACCAGACCCAGGCCCAATCCGAACATGATCGGCTTGGGTCGGCAGGTGAGTACGGCCGTTATCGCGGCAAACTCAAGCAGACCCAGCAACCGCCATGGAAATTGTGCTCGGCTGAGTGGTGGAATGTCCCATATGAAAGGGATGAGGCCAAGAGCGGCCAGCCCGGCTAGAATGCTTATCACAGCCCAGATCGACCGTTCTTTGAGGGACAGCAGGACAAGTCCCGCGGTAAGGGCCGGAATTGACAGCACTTGGAGCAGGGAACCCGGCACCAACAACGCCCAGGATGACGGCCGATACCATGGTCCCCAGAGCAACTGCGAGGAAATCTGATCCTGCAGGGTAAGCGCAGGGAGGAGATAGAAAGCGGCAAGGCTTAGGGCCAGCGCTCCGCTCACGACAATGGGCCAGAAGGCACGACGATCTTGCGATAGCCTGTACAGGCCGAACGGAGCGATCAGAAAAAAGCCGGTTAGCATCGCCATAGGCAGATGCGTCAATATGAGGCCGCTATAAGACAGCGCCAGCATGATGATACCCCGCCGATCCGGAAGGCGTGTTATCGCCAGGGCAATGAGCGGATACCATATGAAGGCAAAATATTCCGCCAATGTACCTCGCACATAAAAATCCATGAGGTGATAGGGGGCCGCCATATAGAGGATGGCGCCAAGTAGCGGATAGGTGCCGCGTTCCAAAAGCCAGTGGTACATGGTGACGCCAGACAACAGCAGCGCGACATAACCGGCCATGTTGATCGCGGCGAAAGTGGAAAGGCCGGACGCATCGAAGGCTCCCGCCACCCAATAGGCGACCGGCGGATAGAAGTAGAAGGCGGGGCTGCCCAACCCTTCAAAACTGTCCGGCAACCAGCGGGGATAGAGATTGCCTTTCGCCATCTCCGTCCCGAACTGACTGGTCCAGATGTAATTATAACTGACCGAATGGGAGGCACCGGGGCCCAGCAGGAAAGTGGGCAACATGATGATCATTGCCACCAGCGCGAGAACGCCGATATTCCGAAGGCCGTTCCTGCTCGTCATCATTCCCCCGATCTCGCGCAACGTTCGCTTCCTGAACGAAAATGGTAAATAATATGTCACCCTTCGCCTGGGTGACGGATCGTTAACCATTTTCCCCGATAGCCTTAGAGGGGCGCCAACCCCGTGTTTGAGGGGCTCAGAAGGAATGGTTAAGCCATCGCTGCTGTCGATCGTCGTTCCGGTCTTCAACGAACAGGAAAGCATTTCCCTGTTCCTGGATGCCGCGCGCCCCGCAGTAGCAGAGGCTCTCGCCCTTGTCGGGCCGGACGCCCGCGCCGAGTTTCTGTTCGTCAATGACGGCAGCACGGACCGGACCGGCGACATATTGTCGATCCTGTCCCGGCTGAACCCCGACATCCGTCATGTCACGCTGTCGCGCAATTTCGGCAAGGAAGCCGCGCTGGCCGCAGGCATTGACCGGGCGAGGGGGGACGCGGTCATCCCGATCGATGTCGACCTGCAGGATCCACCCGAAGTCATCGTCGAAATCGTGCGCCATTGGCTAGCAGGCGCGAAGGTGGTCAACGCGCGCCGCGCCGATCGGTCGAGCGACGACTGGTTCAAGCGCTGGAGCGCGCAGGGCTTTTATCGCCTGATCAACCGTCTTTCCGATCATCCCATTCCTGAAAATGTCGGCGATTTCCGGCTGCTCGACCGTCAGGCTGTCGATGTCATCAAGCAGCTGGGCGAGCAGGCGCGCTTCACCAAGGGGCTTTTCTCTTGGGTGGGTTTCCGCGTCGCCACCGTCGATTACGAGCGAGCACCGCGCGAAGCTGGGATCAGCAAGTGGCGGGTCAGCAAGCTTTGGGGACTTGCGATCGATGGCATCACCGCCTCCACCACCATGCCCTTGCGCATCTGGTCCTATATCGGTGGAGGCATCGCCCTGATGGCCTTTGCCTATGCCGCTTTCCTGGTGCTGCACACGCTGCTGACCGGGATCGATTCACCGGGCTATGCGTCGATTATGGTCGCCGTGCTGATGCTGGGCGGCCTTAACCTGATGAGCCTTGGCATCATCGGCGAATATCTGGGCCGGGTCGCACAGGAAGTGCGCAATCGGCCGCTTTATGTCGTGGCCGAGGAAAGCGAGACCGCGCCGCCGCCCGCCACACAGCCCCATTTGGAGGAAGAAGAAAAATGGACCGCTCAGCCTATGCGAGCATGAGCGCGCAGGAGCAGGATCATTGGTGGTTCGTCGCACGCCGCGCCATCATCGACAGCCTGGTCCGCACCCATGTTTCGCTATCCCCTGACGCCCAGATCTTGGAAGCAGGTTGCGGCACGGGCGGCAACCTCGCCCTGCTGGCGCAATATGGCGCACTCGATGCGATGGAATATGACGCCGATGCACGCGCCCTTGCCACCGCGCGGGGCCTGTGCCGGGTGGAGGCGGGCGCCTTGCCGGGCGCGATCGGCTTTGACGATAAGCGCTACGACCTGATCGCGTTGCTCGACGTTCTGGAGCATATCGATGAGGATGACGCATCGCTGCGCGCTCTTGGCGCAAGGCTGGTGCCGCAAGGGCGCATCCTTTTGACCGTTCCCGCCGCGCCATGGCTCTGGTCGGACCATGACGTGCTGCACCATCACAAGCGCCGCTACACGCATGAGGGCTTATTGGATGTCGTCCGCGCAGCGGGGTTGAAAGTCGAGGTCTCAGGCTATTTCAACAGCCTGCTGTTCCCACTCGCGGTGGCACAGCGTGTCGCCCACCAGCTGCTGCGGCGCGACGCGCCGCTGGATGCGCGGCCATCCCCGCTCGTCAATGCGACGCTTCAGCGGGTCTTTGCGGCGGAGCGGCATTTGCTTGGTCGCATTCCCTTTCCGACGGGCCTGTCACTTTACGCCATCCTCTCGGCCTGACGGCTCATTGCGCGGATCATAGGGGAGGGGCCAAGGCCCGTCCCAGCAGCGCATTGGCTCTGTTGCTGCGGCGCGAGTGGGATCAGTCGGACGAATGAGCGTCGGGACCTTCTCGATCGGGGCCAGATAGGACCCCTTGGGGTAGGATGTGAAGCTCTGGTCCCAAGCCTTGAAGAAGCTGCAACGCACCTCCGGCGCTGCCGGCTCGACCAGCGCGCGGCGGATCTCGGCCAGCCCCGTCAGGCTGCCGATCGCCAGCACCACGACAAGCCAGCGTCTCCTCTCACCCTTTTGCGCGATATGATCGCTGGTCATCACCGCGAGCAGGGTCAGGGCTGTGATAGAGCCGCGCATCATGAAATCAGTCGACCAGCCAATCTGCACGAATGGGATAACCATGAGCCAGGCAAAGACCAGCCACAGGCTTTCCCGCCCGAACCGCACCGACCGTCCTGCGAGTGCCAAGGGTATCAGGAAGGGCAGCGTCTCAAAGGACTGGAAAAGCAGCCATTGGACAAAGGGGAGGGGCTGGTAGCGAAGCCCGACATCCTCTCCCGCAGCTCCGAGATAGATTAGTGTCGGAATACACAGAAGGAGCGCGACGGTAGGAACCAGGACATCCCTCCACCGCAGCGCCCGTGCGATCAGGGTCCGCACCCCCGCCAGGACGACGAAGGGCATGGCGCCCATCAGCCCTAGCGGAGACCAGAGTGCCGTCAGCGGCAGCAACGCCAGCCATGGAGCGAGCGGCAGCCGGCCCTCGCGCCACAACATATATCCGATTGCACCTATCCAACCCGAAAGTGCGTGCTGCGGCACCCAGAAAAGCAAGGTGATGGTCGAGGAATATTGGATGTCGGCCCAATCTTCCATGTGATCGGTCAACATTCCCTGCAGCAGCAGGTCGCCAATAGCATCCATGCCGGAAAACAGGACGAACACCAAAAGGCCGATCAGGCGTGAGCGCCGATCGGCGAACAGCAGGCTGCCGAGCGCAAGCAGCAGTCCGATCAGCGTCGCATTCTGCAGCAGCAAGGCGATATCCGCCGCACGGGGACCAAGAGCCTTGAAGACCAGCGCCGGCGCCAGGAACATGCCGATGGGCGCGCGCAACAGGTCGGGATCGGGGCGCGCCGTATAGACGAAGGGCCATGGATTAAGCCCCATGTCCCGCAGCACGGCAAAGCGCACCTGCCAATCCGCATTGGCATAGAAGAACCGCCCTTCCCCGCTCAGGATCAGCAGGAACAGCGCCACCAGCAAGCATGTCAGCAGCGTGCCAAGGCTAATCTCGCGGCTGTCCCTGGTAATTTTCGCAGTGAAGAAACAAAGCCCGGCGATGGCCACGCCACCCAGAACATAGGCCCAGGCAGGCGCGATATCGAGGAACCGCCATAGCAGCAGCTGACTGCCGCCCAGCCAGGCGACAAGAACAGCCCAGATCCAGCGTGGGGCTATGGAAGCGGATAGCCAATTACGTGGCAAACCCGCGGCATTGACGCCGCTGAATGGCTCAGCCTGTTCCGCCAGAATGGATGTGCCCACGATATCTCAGGCCCCTAAAGAGACGGACATTTTGCTTCTGAGGCTGGGGCAGCAGAGGGCCAACGCAGGAGAAGTCCACCGATCCTTTCTTCCTGAGGATAGGCCGACAGGATCGCTGCAGCTACCGGGGGATTGTAGCGAGCCAGGAACGGCGACCGGTCCGTTTTCCCTTCGATCACGAACAAGCCGAAACAATGGGCACGTATCAGCTTGGCGAAAGCAAGTTGGTCATATTTGCCCAGTTGCCCAAGTTCGGCAGTTATAGCTGATTCCCATTCGACATTCCTGCCAGCCCGAATGAGCAACGTCATGTCATCAGAAATGGTTGGTCGCGTGGACGACGCAATCCTCTCTACAATGCGGCTGCGCGCTTTGGTTTGCTGCTCCACCACCTGCATACCGGGAAAATATATGGGCAAGACGGCCAATTGCAGAGGCAGAGCGACAAGGGCGAGCGCCACAAGGATCGGTGACAACCTCGGTGCAAGAGGTGTGGGGCCCATCGCCCGCACTACCAAAGGGGCGAGCGCCAGCCCCGCAAAGATTGCGACCACGGAGAACCATTCGATCATATAGTTGAAACTGGCCCCCGATTTCAGGATCCCCAGCAGCATAATCGTCTTCAGCCCAAGGAAAATCAGCAGCATCAGTACGGCGATCATGGTCCGGTCCCGAGCCAGAACCTCGAGGCCTAAGGTAGGTGAGCCGCTTCCAGCAAGATTCCTACGAATAGCCCGCCAGCTTGTCCCAACACCCAGAATCGATAGCAGGATTAGCGCCATGTGCATGACTAGCTGCGGGAACAGGATGTCGCCGAACGACGATGGCATGAAGCGATTGATGTTATAAGACAGGATATGCGTCAGAAACCCGCCATCTGTGGCCAAGCTCAACCATGCGAGCGCCAGCAGGCCGAATAAGAGGGAAACGATGATACCACGTACAGCCAGCCCCGGACGCACCAGCAGCAGCACCGAAAAAGCCGCCATGGGCGCTGCGATCGATATCTGCTTTGTATAAACCGACAGGAGGAACATTGCTGCCGCGCCGTATATGCACGCGGGGCGATCAAGCGCACGCAAGGCGAGTAACATGCCTCCCAAGGCCAACGCACCTGACAACATGTCTACCCGCATCAAGGGGGTCCAGACCAATACGGGATAGCTGGTGAGGAAGAACAATCCGGCCATTGTTGCACAGATGACCCGGACGCGATTCTCCACCTCCGCGGGCATCGCGCGCGCCGCCAGCAGTCCCACCATATAGACGGTGGCAAAGGAGGAAAAAATCGAGACGAGCCGGCCTGCTACCAGTTGATCTGCGCCTGTGAGCCCCGCCAGCGCGGCTGACGTCATGTGATAGACAGGAGGATAGTGATAGACGATCGCTGGATAGACCTGAAGCGGGCCATAGGCAGTGCCGCCCACCATGTCCCGCATCTGCTGCCAGACAATGCCTTCGCCGTAATCAAGCGCGTAGGGGTAGAAGAGGACAGCCTTCAGATAGGCTAGCAACTCGCCAGCATGCCAGATCATGATGGCCAAGAGGATGCTGAACCCAGCAACAAGCAGGACCATAGTCCGATCGGGAGCTACGCCCGTGTTTCGAGCGATTCTCACGCCTTTAGCCACGATGTTTCGCCGGACGCGCCACGATCAGCATCTGTTTGCCCATCGGTTTGACGGGTGAGCGCAGATAGGCGCCTACCAGCATCTTCCATGTGGGAAGGCGCGATTTGATGCTGAGTGGCAGGAAACGCGGATGCACTTCCAGAACTTCCCATCCGTGCGCCGTCATCAGGTCAGCCAGACTGATGTGCGAGTAGGCGGTAACATGCGTGTAATCATCGAAATATTCGCGGAAGGCATAGCGGTAATTGGGCTGGAGGATGGTGAGCCTGCCTCGATCCGATAATTTCGTCTCGAGCGAAGAGAGGACGTTAACCAGTTCCTGCTGCGACAGATGTTCGAACAAATTGGAAGCAAACGCGAAATCGACGGTACCATCCTGAATGGCTGTCAGATCCTCGGCAGGGCCAATGATTGTCTCCACATCCGACGTCACGTGCTGACGCATGCCCGGCCACATATCGAGTGCGATCCTGCGCGATGCAGTCACACTATTGATAAAGTCCCCATAGCCCGCTCCCAAATCGAGCACGCAATCCGCTGGCGTGATGCGATAGCGGAAATAATAGTGCCACAGAGCGCCCCACACACCGGCGCGGCGCGCGTCGGCTGTCAGACGGGATTCATGATAATTGCCGGTCATGCATAGCGCTTCCAATTGTCGAGCATGCCGAAAATCATGCGCATGCCCACCGAAAAACCGCGCCAGTTGTTGACGTTGCCGCCCTTGCTGACCCCAACCCGCGGATGGAAAGTGATGGGGCACTCGAGCAGGACCAGTCCGTTGCCGAGCGCGGTATCGAGGAAATGGGCGTTGAATTCGAGATTTACCGCAGGCTTCAGGCTGCCGAGCAGGGGGATCAGGGATTCCCGTCGGCACAGCTTGTAGGTCGTGCCGACATCGGTGATCGTGCCGCGGCCCAAATGCTTCGCTTCCAGGAGCTTGCCGACAAAGATATTGCCGTAATACATGAAGGTGGAAAGCTGCGTGAAGTACTGGCGCAGAGGCTCAACCGTCCTTGTGCCATTTACTATGTCGGCATGTGGCGCATAGGCCAGCAGCTTTTCTATGTCATAGGCGCGAAAGGTGCTGTCGCCTTCGCATAGGACAACAAATTCGGTATCCTCGAACTTCACCGCTTCTGAAAGGCAGCGAAAGACACAACGGCCATAGCCCGGCGCCAATTCGTTGAAGGTGATAGCGCCTGCACTTTCCGCCCGCTGGAAAGTGCGGTCGCTGCTGTTGTTGCTGACAACAATCACGCGCTCCACCAGTGGATGATCCAGAAAATCCCTGACCGCAGGCGCGATACTATCCTCATCATTATAGGCCGTCAGCGCCACGGTTACGCGACGTCGACTGACAGGCTGAAAGCGGACGGGTTCATTGGGCTTCTTGCCTCCGAACAGGAAGAGGAGATCGAAGAGAGCAAAGGCTAGTCCCAGCACGATCGGAACGCCACTGTACCATACAAGCCAGGCAGAAACCGGATCGAGCAGATCACGCAGGCCTAGTAAATACCGGGGAAAAACCAGCAGAACGCCGATTAGATAGGCACCGAAGCCGAGGATCAACAACAAGACGCCATAGAGCAGAAAGGGCGTATGATTATTCTGTTTCGTGGCGTTCTTCATTGTGCCCCCAGCCAATGGTGCTGAAGACACTTAAATTTCATATGGTTAATTATGCGTAATGAGGCTGCAATTCTCAGGCGGTCCGAAAGACCCAATGGCGCGCGACGAGGAATGTCATGAAGGGAGTGGCGGCGATCATCAATATGATCGGGGTCCAGCTTGCCAAACCCAACCTGCCGGTCAACAGCCAGACCCACAGTGAGTTAAGCCCGAAGGCAGCGACCGACATCACCAAATATCGTACCATGCTGGGGAAATTGATGTTGCTCTGCCGAAAACTGTAGAGCCGGTGCATCTGATAGCCCAAAGCCAGTTGCGTGGTATAGGCCACGTAATTGGCTAGCAGCGGCGCCCAGCCTAGCAAGACCGCGCACATATAATAGGTCGCAACTGCAACCAGTGCGACGCCGCCACCATTAATGGCAAAGCGGAGAAACGCCGCCCAGCAAGACTGGCTCAAAATGGCCCTCATGACGATATCATGAATAGGGAAGCAGCGTTAACGGCTCGTTGATATACTCCTGCAGCAAACCGCTCGTCGACTTGTTCCATTCGGTATCTTTCAGATACTAGATGGATACTATTCAAACTAATTGCTGCGATGCTTATACAGCTGGAACGAAATTCGGGCATTCCGGGTCATAATGCGCCGGTTCACGAGGCGTGATGCGATCATAGGCATAAAACCAAGGCGTTGGTTTCCGTTCGCGATAATTATGCCCCAGATAAGAGCGGATATCCGCACGGCGCAGGAAAAACGCCCGAACATCGAAGCTTGATGGCTGATATGTGTAATTGGCGCGGCGCTCGAACAGGATCAAGGCAGGCGAGGAACAGCGTATTTCCAGCGCTGCTTCTTCCTGCACCCGCTTCGCCAAGGCGCGTAGCGGCCCTGGATTGGGGCCAATTACCTCACCATGCGCTATCGCCGGTATCATCCAGTAAGCATAGAGGCGCGATGGCCAGGCAAGTCCATGATCTCCAACCGTCGGCCATCCCCACATTGGTTCGCTTGACGCAATGAAGACGGGGCTCCCCTCTGGCAATGTAGCCAAAACCGGATCAATCTTGCCCCTGAAGAAGTTAAAATAGGGACCGGTCATGACTGGCATCAATATGGGCAGTGCCAGCATGAGCAGTCCAATGCCGGTCGGGATCAACCGACGCATGTCGGCCATCCCCAATCGTACGCCCAGCGCCAATGCCGCCGCGCCCGTCACAGGCACGCTGTGATAGAGCCACCCCTTGCGCTGAAGAAAATAGGCAAAGCCATAGCCAATGGCGACAATCAGCAGGGTAGAAACCAATGGGTTCGCTTTCCTGCCGAACGCTCCACCAAAAGTCAGGAAAAATGCGGCGATGAAGGCCCAGATCACGATCCAGGGCCGCAACAATATCGCCTCCCATGATGATTCAAAGCCGTGGTAAGCCATGCGGACCATCGGCAGATTGTCAGTGAAAAAAGCAGGGGTGAGCAAGATCACCGCGGCTGCATAGACCAAGGCGAAAAGCCCCAGCGCGACGGTTTCCGGCCGGACAGGGCGCCATTGGGAGCGATTGCACGCGGCTAGCCACAATTCCAGCAACACCGGAATGATCACGAAATAATGCTTTAACGCAAATCCGTAAGCGGCTGCGATGCCCACAAGAAGCGCCAATGCCGGGGACACGCCTCCCCCTGTGGTCCGGCGCGCGATCAATGCTGCGTAAGCAACAGAGCAAATCAACGTGATATGTTCGCGCTGGCCGAAGTCATAGAGTGGCCCAACCAAGATGAGCCAGAATGACAGGAGCATCACCGCAAGCCGCGCGATTGGGGATGGAAAGGCCGATAGCCGCCCGATCGCCAGTACAGACAAGGTGGCGAGGCCTATGATTCCGATCACCAGCAGGCGCAGCGGCGGCATGGATAGCCATGCCGCGGTGTCCCGCACCGGCATGGCCGACCAGAACCAGAGAGGGGGGTTTACTTCCCACACATCACGGTAGAGCAGCGCGCCATTGATCATCTGGCGGGCGACCCAAAACTGCCACACGACATCATGCGTGAGCGGAATATCGTATAGCAATATCGCCGAGATGCCGGATACCACGCAAATCAGGATTTCCGGCAGATAGCGTTTCGCCCAGGAACCCACCGCACCATCAAGGTCAGTGCGGTACAGCCATTCTAGCAGATTGCTCCTCATGGCAATTTTGTACCAACGGCAAATTGATGAATGATAAAGAATAGTTGGTAACCATGGGCGGTCGCTAGGCTAATGCTGCCCCCCAGCAGGTGGATAACCGATAGCTATCCAATATCTACTCTCTGCGATAATTATCCTGAGCAGCAGCGCGGCATAGATTCCCATGACAAAGAACGAAGCGGCTCATCAAAGAAGGCGCCGAACAGCGCCTTCTCCGCGACAGGAGCCCTTTCCTCCTTCTGCCACGACTGATAGGAGTCGTTTGCGGGAGGGGGCGGAATCCTACGCTAAGCTGTCATCATCCTTGCTTGGCGCGGGTCAGTTTTCTGAGCGATCAGGCTTATCCGGATGGATCTGGATGATGACGCGCCGGTAGCGTGTCAGGGCTGGCGTACCATCATCGGTAATTTGGAGAATTACATGGATTTCGCCTGGCTTGCAGGCGGACGTGCAAGTGGATGCGATCCGCGCACGCGGATTGTTCTCATCGGTCAGGCTGACCTTTGGCAGTATCCGACCGAATGTTGAACCGGCCTCCTGATACACGGACCATCGATAGATGAGGGCCTGCCCTCGATCCTTATCGTAGCTGGCCGAAGCATCAAGGTCGATCACTCCGCCGGGCGTCAATTGCATGGTGATCGGCGCCAGCCCCTTTGAGCCGTTGACGACCGGCACGGGTGGGTGATTTGCCTCGGCAAACGGCTTGATGGTCCAGTCCATGCGTGCGGCGAAGTCATTCTGGAAGGCGCTGCGCCAGCGCCAGATCGTGGCCTGGTCCGAACGATGCAGGCGTCCATCGATACCGCCCACTTCGTCGCGTGAATCGAGTCCGGCAGAAGGAAAGCCCCCCTGCGTCCAGATCGGCCCGCCGGCCAGCGGATGACGCCGCCATATGTAACGTCCGCCCCATCCACCCCAACCGGGGCTCATCGCGCTGCCCAGTCCGTTGGGAATCAGGTTGAGGAAGGACGGCGTATCCCCCTCCATAATGGCATAGGCATAGGGATAGCGACCGCCAAGCGGCCCCTTACGGACGTTCCGCCCCAACCATCCGTTGGTGACGATCGAACTATCCGCGCCATCGCCATTGCGATAGAAGACATCGCCCGAAATGCCTGACCAGGTTGCCGATCCGTAGTCGAGCACATCGTCCGACGAGGGCGAGACGATATAGCGCAGGTTCGGGAAGCCGCGACGTATCCATAGGCCGGCATCGTCCTGATCGGAGATCGAGTAGATTCGTAGCTTCGCCACGAATTTCGCCAGAGCAGCCGGTGTCCTTGTCACACGGACCCTTTCAAGCGCTTCGGCCAGCACATTGGCGCCGCCCCAGATCGCAACCCAGAGCGGCCTGCCGTCCGCGCGATCGACGGCGGCGATCAGGGCCAAGGCCCCCGACGAGGGGTGCGCGGCGTCGATTGCCGCCATGCCATAGGCTTTAGGACCAGAGGAGATGCGGGAGCGTAGGTCCGCCGCAGACGGCCATCCCTCCGCATTCTTCAGCAACATCGGTCGCACACTTCCATATGTGTCGATGATCGACGTTAGCGTCTCGGGATGCGTTTCATTGGGTAAATGGATGGACGTAGTGGCGGCGACCCCCTCGATATCGATTTCATTGGCGTAGAGGAGCAGACGAATGAACGACATCTGGTCGTCGGGCTCGTTGCCGATGTCGGTGAGTACGAACAGGCGTGATTTGTCTGCATAAGCGTCAGCAGGCGGAGGCCGCCGTTCAACCGTCCAGGCCGGACCCGAATTGGCAGCGGTGCAAATCACCATTGCGAGTGTTGCGAGGAGCGTCTGTCCACTATTTCGAACCACTCGGAGATGGCGTGCCATCATTATTTTGTTCCTTCATCGATGACCAGTAAGTCCTTGGCCGACATGTCACTACTCCTTTTAATGCCATGCTGGTTCATGCATCGGACGTTACCTGAGCGAGAGGGCGCCTCGGGGTTCATTCTTATTCTATCGCTATGCCGAGGACGCGCTTTCCGTAAATCCTCAACTCGCCTTTAGGGCCGACGTAACGGTATAGCGTGACGCGCTCGATCCCGAGTTCCTTGCAGAGATCGGAGACGGAGGTGTCGCGCTGGGCCATGGCGGCCTGGGCCAGACGCACCTGCGCCTTGGAGAGAGCGAATTTGCGTCCGCCCTTGCGGCCGCGCGCGCGGGCCGCGGCGAGGCCCGCCATGGTGCGTTCGCGGATCATATCCCGCTCGAACTCCGCCAAGGTGGCGAAAATGCCGAACACCATGCGGCCTGATGGCGTGGTGTTGTCAATCTGCGCTCCCTTGCCGGTGAGGACGCGCAAGCCGATGCCGCGATGCGACAGGTTCTGCACAGTGCTGACCAAGTGGGTGAGCGTTCGACCGAGCCGGTCGAGTTTCCAAACGATCAGAATATCGCCATCGCGCAGCGATTTGAGGCAGGCGGCGAGACCTGGGCGATCATCGCGGCTGCCGGATGCGCGATCGTCATAGATATTCTCGGGCTCGACGCCGGCAGCGCGAAGGGCATCATGCTGCAGGTCGAGCGACTGCGAGCCATCGGCTTTCGACACGCGGGCGTAGCCGATCAGCATGGATCACAAACGAAGGTTTGAGGTGGCGGGGCGAGCATAGGCATTTGACTACGCCATGGCGTATCTCAACCAGCATCGCAATCAAGCTATCTCAAAGATTGAGACGGAAAGAAAAAGGAACATGCATGCCCCGTCGCGTGACCCTGACCGATCGCCAGCGCGACGCGCTACTTCGTTTGCCGGTCGATCAGGGCGAGTTGCTGCGGCATTACACCCTCAGCGATGAGGATCTCGGACATATCCGGCAGCGCCGCAGACCTCACAATCGTTTCGGCTTCGCGCTGCAACTGTGCGTGCTGCGTTACCCCGGTCGGGTGCTGCCGCCGGGCGAAGTGATCCCGGCGCCAGTAACGGATTTTATCGCGGCCCAACTCGGGCTGAGCGGCGATGATCTGCTTCTCTATGCCATGCGCGAGGAAACGCGGCATGAGCATCTGGCGGACCTGCGCAGGATCTACGGCTACCGCGCCTTTTCAGGTCGCGGTGCCCGCGATCTGCGTGAATGGATCGCGCGGGAGGCCGAGACGGCGACATCAAATGAGGATCTTGCTCGCCGCTTTGTCGGAGAATGCCGTCGTTTACGCACGATCCTACCAGCTCCATCGACGATCGAGCGGCTGTGCGCCGACGCATTGGTCGACGCCGAGCGCCGGATTGAGGATCGTATCGCCCGCCGCGTCACGCCCGCTCTGGGCGAGCAGTTGGCCACCTTGCTGGAAGATACGATGGACGGTCGCATTACCCGGTTTGTCTGGCTGCGGCAATTTGAGGCAGGCGCGAACTCCGCCGCCGCCAACCGACTGATGGATCGACTGGAGTATCTCCAGGACATCGATCTTCCCACAGACCTCGTGGTCGGCGTGCCGCCGCACAGAGTCAGCCGGTTGCGCCGGCAAGGCGAGCGCTATTATGCCGATGGTATGCGCGATCTGCCCGAAGAAAGGCGGCTAGCGATCCTCGCGGTGTGTGCGCTGGAATGGCGGGCATCGCTGGCCGATGTCGTCGTGGAAACCCATGATCGCATTGTCGGCCGCCTCTATCGGGCGTCCGAGCGCCTTTGCAGCACCAGGATCGCCGACGAAAAGGCGGCCGTGCGGGACACACTGAAATCCTTTGCCGACATTGGAGGTGCGCTGCTCGGGGCGCAGGACGATGGCGCGGCGCTGGAAAGAGTCATCATCACGGGGCCTGGCTGGGAACGATTGAGAACCCTCGTCGCCACGGCCTCGGCTCTGACCAACGTCCTTGCGGCCGATCCCCTCAGCCGCGTGCTGGACGGCTATCACCGTTTCCGCCTCTATGTGCCCCGGATGCTGCGACTGCTCGACATGCAGGGCGCGCCGATCGCCACGCCCCTTCTGGCGGCCGTCGCGATCCTGCGGAACGGGATCAGGGCCGACCCTCCCATGGATTTTCTGCGCCCCAACTCCAAATGGCATCGCCATCTCCGCGCCGGGCCCGCCGGTGACTACCGGCTTTGGGAAATCGCGGTGCTGTTCCATATCCGCGACGCCTTTCGGTCCGGCGACATATGGCTGGTGGGTTCGCGTCGCTATGCCGACCTCAAGCAGATACTACTCCCAGCCCAAGCGATAGAACATACCGCTCGCCTTACCGTGCCGCTGCGGCCCCATGAGTGGCTCGCGGAACGTAAGGCGCGAATGGATGAACGGCTGAAGGAACTGGGTCGTGCGGCGCGGGCCGGGGCGATCCCCGGCGGCATCATAGAAAATGGCAGGCTTCATATCGACAAGCTCAAGGCCGACACGCCGGAAGGCGCAGAGAATCTCGTGCTCGATCTATACCAACAGCTTCCGCCCGCCAGGATCACCGACCTGTTGCTGGAAGTCGATGAGCGAACCGGATTTTCCGAAGCCTTCACCCATTTGCGCACCGGGGCGCCCTGTGTGGACCGGATCGGGCTGATGAACGTCCTGCTGGCGGAAGGCGTCAATCTTGGCCTGCGCAAGATGGCGGCGGCGACCAACACGCACAGCTTCTGGGAATTGCTG
Source organism: Pseudomonadota bacterium (assembly GCA_023433445.1). Taxonomy (GTDB): domain Bacteria; phylum Pseudomonadota; class Alphaproteobacteria; order Sphingomonadales; family Sphingomonadaceae; genus Sphingobium. The sequence goes on from JAEZCS010000058.1 coordinate 55,277, forward strand.
CGAATTGCCCGCTGGCATGTCGAAGGCAGCGCCTATGATAGGGCGCTTGCCATGATAGTCGAGGCGCATGGTGCGCTTCCCATGGCGGCGTTCTGGGGCCAGGGCCACTCCGCCTCCAGCGATGGGCAGTTCTTCGTCGCCACTGAACAGGGCGAAGCGATGAACATGGTCAACGCGAAATATGGCAATGTCCCGGGCCTAAAAGGATACAGCCATGTCTCCGATCAATACGCGCCATTCGCCACGCAGGTCATCCCGGCAACCGTCAGCGAGGCACCCTATATTCTCGACGGGCTGCTCATGAACGACGCAGGCCGCCTTGTCCGTCAGCACTTTGCCGACACAGGTGGCTTTACCGATCATGTGTTCGCGGCATGCGCGCTCCTCGGCTACAGGTTCGCGCCGCGCATCCGTGACCTGCCTCAAAAGCGGCTCTATGCCTTCGCTCCTGGTGCTACGCCCGCCAATGTGCGGGGGCTGGTCGGCGGAAAAATCAACGAACCGCTCATCGAGCGGAACTGGCCTGACATCTTGCGGGTCATGGCCACGATCGCGGCGGGCATCGTTGCGCCCAGCCAGATTCTGCGCAAGCTGGCCTCCTATCCTCGCCAAAATGAATTGGCCCTTGCCCTGCGAGAAGTCGGCCGTGTCGAGCGAACCTTGTTCATGATCGACTGGATTCTCGACGCGGGCCTACAACGCCAGGCTCAGATCGGCCTCAATAAAGGCGAAGCCCATCATGCCCTGAAGCGGGCCATCAGCTTTCATCGGCGCGGTGAAATCCGGGACCGATCGGGCGAAGGCCAGCATTATCGCATCGCCGGCATGAACCTGTTGGCCGCCATCATCATATTCTGGAACACAATGAAACTCGGAGATGTTGTCAGAAGCCGAGCCGCTGACGGCGCTGCCATCCCGCCCGATCTTCTCGCTCATGTCTCGCCGCTGGGCTGGGAGCACATCAACCTGACTGGCGAATATCGCTGGCCAAAATCCTTAGCGTAGGATTTCGCCCCCTCCCGCAAACGCCCCCTGATATGGATCAAGCCGCGAATATGGGTCACTTCCCCTTCTTCGCTCGACTGGGCGCAAGGTCGGGGACGTCTCCAAACTCTTCCTACCTTTCCCCAGTCGATTCCAGGCCTCGCCGCCTGCCTGCGCGCCTCCGCTTCGCTGCATAAGGGGCTCGGTATGAAAACCTGCCCCCGGCTCGATCCTTTCCCCAAAACCATGCGCCTTGGCGATGTGCCAATTCTGGACGAGTAAAGTTTTGCTAAAAAAATATGTCGATGCGTTAACTTTCTTACCCCTAGGAAAGCCGTGAGTTTGATGATGAACGCCCCAGTTTCTAGGTGCTTATCGGGCAAGAATAAGGGTCCATACTCAACTTTGGGTATATATCATCTGTTAGCTTTTTGTTAATTACTCACCCAGCGAAGGGGTAGTCTAAAAGAAAGTCGCCACCCTTACAGCGAGGCACTGATCAGTCGCTCCCAATGGAGACGGGGACGATGGTTCAGCTACGTTGAAAGTTGGGGAAGTGGTCTATGTCGAAGAAGCACCTGACGGACAGGGCGATGCTGTTCATGACGCAGCCTTACTCTGCTTATTCAGGAGTTCACCCGTCGCTCTGACGCGATGATCTGCGCCCCGACCGGGGGTCCATCCTTCTTAAAATTAGCTGCTGCCCCGGACGCTCACCCGTTCGGGCACTGACGACACGCATCTTCGCGTGACCTTTTGCCGGGGCCTGCCCCTGCGAAGCGACGCACGTGAAGCAAGCAAAAGGGCTTGAATAGTGAAGCATCTACGACTGGCCGTTCTTGGGATAGCCGTTTTGGCAACCCCCGTTTCAGCGCAAGAACTGAAATTTGAGTTCCGCAATCCTTCTTTCGGCGGAAACCCTTTCAACTCCGACCATCTGCTCGCCACGGCGACCGCGCAGCGGCCACCGCAAAAGTCGAACGGCGCTAACGGCACCGGGGAACTGACCGAGGCGCAGCTGTTCGCCCGTCAGATTCAGAGCCGGCTGCTGTCAGCCCTGTCGTCGAGCGTGGTGGAAGCCATCACCGGATCGGATCCGGGCACGTCGGGCGAGTTCACCGTGGGCGACCAGAAAATCTCCTTCGAACGTACGCTGCGCGAAATCCGCCTGAGCATCTTCGACAATTCGACCGGCGAGACGACCGACATCGTCGTTCCGGTGCTGACACTCAACACCGCGAACGCAGCCGCAGCATCGACCAACGGCTCGGTCGAAAGCTCGCTAGCCGCCAGCCTCACCGGCAACACCAGTCTGACGGGGCAGTAAGATGAACATCAGGGGGAATATCGTGAAGCGTTCGGCTGCTGCTGCGCTTGTCGGCTGCATGGCGGCCACTCTTGGGGGTTGTGCGGTCCCGCACGAACTGGTGGCATCCGCCAGCTCCGCGCCGCAGATCGCGCCTGTCACGCCGGTCCAGCGTGACCTCATCTACCTACCGCCGCCGCCGCAGCCGGTGCCGATCGCAGTCTACAGCTTCACTGACCAGACCGGCCAGCTGAAGCCCTCGGAAAACATCCAGAGCCTCTCGCGCGCCGTGACCCAGGGCGGCACCAGCGTCCTTATCAAGGCGCTGCGCGACGCGGGCAACGGCAACTGGTTCACCGTGGTGGAGCGCGAACGGCTCGATAACCTGCTCAAAGAGCGCCAGATCATCCGCGAAATGCGCCAGCGCTACCTGGGCGAGGCGGAAACGCCCTCCAGCGTCCTGCCCTCGCTGCTCTTCGCCGGCATCCTGCTCGAAGGCGGCATCATCGGCTATGACAGCAACACCCAGACCGGTGGCCTCGGCGCCCGGTTCCTCGGCATCGGCGGCGACATGCAGTATCGCCAGAACACGGTCACCGTCTATCTGCGCGCCATCAGCGTGAAGACGGGCGAAGTGCTGGGCAATGTCGTGACGTCGAAGACCGTCGCGTCTGTCGCGCTCAACACCAACGTCTTCAAGTTCGTCCAGTTCGACGAACTGCTGGAAGGTGAAGCGGGCGTATCGGCCAACGAACCGGTGCAGATCGCGACGCAGGCCGCCATCGAAAAAGCGGTCTACGCCCTCATCATGGAAGGCGCGCAGCCCGGTGGCCGCCAGCTGTGGAGCTTTGCCGACACCGCTGCGGGCCAGACCTACCTCAATCATTATAAGGAAGAGAAGGAACGCGCCATCGCCGCCGCCTTCCGTCGGACGGGCCCCTATTACACTGACCCGATCGACGATCCGAAAAAGACCGCACGCGCCAAGGCCGCAAAGCCCCAGGCACGCGCATCTGACGCCCGCCAGGCCGCACCGGCCAAGGTCGCCATCAACAACAAACCGAATTCCGCCGGTCAAACGACCGCGCGGTGAAGAAACTCATCCCTCCCGAGCGGGGGGAGAGTGTGACGAGCGGGCAAGGAAAATCGAAGGCCTGCCCGCCCGGCGCTACCGAATTGGGGAGCCGGTAAGCCTAGCCGCCGCACAACATCGCGGCACTTGAGTTGAAACAGGAGGATTAACATGATCAAGAAGCTTCTTATCGGCGCTTCGGCGCTGGCATTGGCGACAGGCGTCGCTAATGCGCAGGTTGTTGGCACGACGCCACCAATCAGCGGCAGCTACAACACGGCGACCATCGGAAACAACTATTCCGAAGTCGTTCAGAACGAGAACAACAACAGCGCGACGGTCGACCAGACCGCTCAGACGGGCCCCGCCAAGGCACGCTCGACCGTCGTGCAGGGCGTGGATGGTGTTGCCGGTTCGGGCGACAACCATGCCAAGGTGACGCAGTCGGGTACGGGCAAGAACTCTTCCTACGTCAAGCAAATCGGCACGAACCGTACCAACCTCGGTTACGAACCCGGCCTGTATCCCGTCCCCGCTGGTATCCCTGCTGGTTATGAGCAAAGCGTTGACATCAAGCAGAACAACAGCGGCAACTCGTCCAGCAATGCAAACAAGGCTGTTGTTCTTCAGGGCTCGCTGAACGCCGGCGGCCTCGCAAACCGCGCGGAAGTCGACCAGGACGGCCGCGGCAACGATGCAACGATCCAGCAGGGCGCCTTCAGCGGCGGCACTGACCCTGAAGAAGACGGGCGCATGTTTGGCCGCATCGAACAGGACGGCAGCAACAACAAGGCGCAGACCCTGCAGGGCGAAATCGACTATTCGACCACCAAGCAGGACGGCGAAAGCAACGTTGCCTATGTGTCCCAGTCCCCTGGCAACGTGAACGGCAGCGACACTCTTGGCCGCCGCAGCACGGTTGACCAGGATGGCGACGATAACGGCGCCTACGTCCTTCAGACCGCCAACGACACGCGCAGCAGCGTCGAGCAAGACGGTGACGACAATGATGCTTTCGTGACCCAGACGGGCACGACCGCTTTCAGCGACATCAAGCAGGATGGCGATCGCAACCGTTCCGACGTGGTCCAAGGTGGTGCTCGCGCCAACAGCGACGTCGACCAGGTCGGCAACCGCAACTCTGCCAAGGTCACGCAGAATGGCGCTGATGGCATCAGCAAGGTCGATCAGTCGGGCAGCAGCTACGCAGTGATCTTCCCGATCGAAAATCACAAGGCGACCGTAACTCAGAACTCAGCCGCCACTTCCTCCGACAGCTATGTCAAGCAGAGCGGCAACATCCACACGGCGACCGTCAACCAAGGCGCAAACCGCAACGACAGCGACATCGTACAGTCGGGTCGTGGCAGCAGCGCTCTGGTCAACCAGAACGCCAACTCGGATTATGCCAAGAGCGACATCAACCAGTCGGGCAACCGCCACAACGCGACGGTCAACCAGAACGCCAGCTATAACGACAGCAAGATCATTCAGAAGAATGGTTCGCTGCTCGTCGGTGGCAGCACTGCCACTGTAAATCAGCTAGCGGGCTCGGCCAACGCATCCAGCGAGATCCAGCAGAATGGCGAACTCAACCGGGCAACCGTCAACCAGTCGGGTCTGGGGATCGCTGGTGCTGGCACGCCTGAGAGCTACATCGAACAGGTCGGCACCGCGAACTTGGCCACGCTGAACCAGTCCGGCGACTTTTCTGAAAGCAACGTCAATCAGGACGGTCTGACTAATGGTGCGCTCGTTACGCAGTCGGGTGCTCGCTCAGTGAGCGACATCGACCAGGTCGGCACGCTGAACGGCGCTCAGGTCACTCAGTCGGCTGCAAATGCGGTCAGCAGCACGACCACTAGCATCGTCAACCAGAACGGCACGGGCAACCTCAGCCTCGTCAGCCAGTCTGGCAACGCTGCCGGTGCGCGCAGCGAAATCACCCAAAAGGGTGAGCTGAACTTCGCCGATGTTGCACAGTCGGGTTCGAAGGCGAAGAGCACGATCGTTCAGGACGGGCTCGCTAACCAGACCTTCGTGACTCAGACGAAATCCGACGTCGTCAGCATCGTCGGCCAGGACGGCATCGGCAACTACGCCACTGTTTTGCAGACTGCACAGGGCGCATCGTACAGCACGATCTCGCAGAACGGCAACGGCAACGTCGCCTCTGTCTCGCAGTAATCGCGCACAAGAAGTGCGGGGCGGCGTCACGCCGTCCCGCATCCTTCTCCTCAGCGAAGCCGGGCGCTTTGTTCAGGTGAAGGATGATCGGCCATCTAAGGCCCGGAATGCCGAGAAGGAGCATGACATGCAGACGACAGGCAATTGGACGCGCAAGGCACGCTTGATCGCGGCGCTCGGTTCGGCGGCGATGGCTACGCTGGCCGCATGCTCCGGCGCCAGCGCCCAGTCGATCGCCTTCATCGAGCAGGTGGGCGATCGCAATGAAACCAGCATTACGCAACGTGGCGAAAACAACAGCGCTGCGGTTACGATCAAGGGCAGCGACAATGGCGCAGGAGTCGTGTCTTCACAGACCCGATCGCTGGTAGCCTATAATCGCCAGTCCTTGTTCGGAACGACGCTTCCCATCCTCTCCCCCCGTTCCGGCCCATCGGGCGGCACGCTCACCACGCCGGAGCTGGAAAGCGGCGTCGTTGACCAGAATGGCAAGGGCAATGTCGCCCGGGTCAACATCTTCGGCGATCAGAACCAATATCATGTCACGCAAAACGGTAATTACAACGCGGCCGTTCAGGCGGTGCGCGGCGCTGACAACCAGGTCGGCATCGTCCAGAACGGCGTCGGCAGCGGCAACCTTGCCGTGCAGGCCCAGGCCGGTAACCTCAACAGCGCCATTGCCCTGCAGAATGGCGGCAACAATGTCGCGGTTCAGCTTCAGGGCGGCGTTGGAGCAGGGATCTTAGGCGCTTCTGTCAAATTCGGCGCTGTTTCCCCAGCCGCCCTAGCTTCCAATCTCGGGGCCGCCAACTCTGCCGAAGTCAGCTTGTCGGCGATGTCTGGCGGCAGCGGCAATGTTTCGCTGCTCGAACAGAATGGTGACAACAACACTGCGCTGCTGGTGCAGGCCGGTAACAACAACAGCATCGCTTTGCGCCAACCGGGCGACAGCTATGCTGTCGTCACCCAGCTAGGCAACAACCACTCGATCGGCATTGATCAGCGCGCGGGTACGATGGGCACCAGCCCGATCAGCGTCACCCAATATTGACGCTTGGCCCGTCCCTGACGGGCCAGCTCATCCACCCGCTACGGGCTCAGGAGTAGAAAATGCGCATCAGGAACAATCTCTGGCTGCTCGGCGCGGGTGTTTCCTTGAGCCTGTCGCTGGCTACCCAAGCCGCCGCCCAGACCATAACCGCAGGCGACGGCATCCTCGTCACCGACATCCAGATCGCAGATACGCCGCAAAGCTTCATCCAGGATCAGGTCTTCGCCAACGCGCTCGGCAAGTCGCAGGATGCCGGGCTCGTCAGCGATAATGCGCCCGACCGCAGCGACGTGCGCGGCTTCAACAAGGGCGATGTGCGCGGTGCCATCATCTCGGCCTTCAACTCCAGCGCCTCCTCGATCATCGGCAGCTTCAATCTCGATCAGGTGCCAGGGCTCCAGTTCACCACCTTGGGCAACAAGGCGGCGGTCGAGCAGGACGGCCTGCGCAACCTTGCCAATATCAACCAGGCTGCGGGTAATGCAGGCTGGTCCGTCGTCAACCAGGCGGGCGAGGACAATGCGGCCCTCATTGAACAGGCCGACACCCGCGCGCCGGGTCAGCGTTCGCTCAACCGTGCCTATGTCGGGCAGGTCGGATCGGCGATCGGCTCGGGCAGCCTGCGCTATTCCAACTATGGCCGCATCCAGCAAACCCACCGCAGCTTCGACCTGTCGGCAGGCGCATTCAGCGGCAACAATCTCGCCAACAATGCGACCATTCAGCAAGGCGGTTTCCGCGACGTCACGTTGCGCGAGGTGCCGGTCCAGTTCAACGCCGTCGCCGCGCGCAACGACGCCTTGATCGAGCAGGAGGGCGCCGAAAATGACGCGGTAATTCAGCAGGGCGCGGAAAGCCCCAATACCTTCGCCTTTGAAGTCGGCGACACGATCGGCCGCAACAATCGCGCCATCGTCAGACAGATCGGCTTCGGCAACCGAGGCGTCATTCTTCAGGAGGACGACGCCAACGCCATCACCCATCAGTATGGCTCCGACAATCTCGCCTTCGTCCGGCAGGATGGCGACGTCGTCGATGGCGGCCAATATAGCCTGATCGAACAAGGCCGCCTGGAAAATGGCGATGTGTCGTCCAACTTCGCGTCGGTGTTCCAGCGGGGCATCCTGCAGGAATCGACGATCCGCCAGAACAGCAACGGCAACGACGCCCATGTCTACCAGACAGCCGAGTCCGGCTATGCCCGGTCGACGATCGAGCAGGGCGGCGGCAACGGCAATTATGCCAGCGTGCTGCAAAGCGCTGTCGCTGGCACTGTCGACATGGCGGTCGTCAGCCTTATTTCCCAAACCGGCGCCAGCAATGAAGCCTTCGTGTCGCAACGAACCGCCGGAAGCATCAGCACGGTCGCCCAGAATGGCGATCGCAATTTTGCGCAGGTCCGCCAATAGACTATAATGACCTGCGCACTTTCCCTCGACCGTTCAGCGAGATGCCCATGCGAACCTTTCTGGCCCTGACGGCCCTGCTGGCCGGCCTATCACCGGCGCTTGCCCAGCGCAGCGACCTGGCTGTGGAACAATTGCCGGCGCGGTCGCCGGGTAGGGCTGTGCCGCAGGTCGGGGAGACAGGCGCGCGCGAGGCGGCCGGGCAGATATCCAGCAGCGCCAGCCAGGCGCCTGCGCTTCAGGGGCAGCTTTCTTCCCCCCGCACGGGCGGCGAGCCCGCGCTGCGGCAGATTGCGCCTCGCGTCGTCGGATCAGCCCCGACCTCGCAGCTCGCTGACCGCAATGTCAGCCCCCGGATCAACGCGCTTCCCCCCGGCCTGGTCGATGCCTGCGCGCGCGCCGCCGAAGGCAAGGGAGAGCCGCCCAAGGGCATCGATTGCACCACCGTGATAGAGGCCGCGCCGCCGCCGCCGCCAATGTCCGCGGAGGAAGCTCTGCTCACCAGTGACGAAGAGCGTACGGCCCAGCGCACCGCGAGCGGTCAGCAGGCGCGCGGACGGGCCCCCGACGCCGCTGAAGTCGCGCGCCGCCTCAGCTCGGGCGACGTTTCCAACTCCCCGGTGGCGCAGGCAGTCGCAGCCGAAGCGGCCGCCAACACGCTCGCCAACTCTCGGCCGGCGGGCAATGGCCAGCCCGTCATCGTGCCCGGCGGCGGCACGGTCATCGTGCCGAGGGGAAATTGATCATGATCCGCCGCGTTTTCCTTTTATTGACCGGATGCCTGATGATCGCTCCTGCGCACGCTGCCGAACCAGAGCTGAAAGCCAGCATCCTGGTCGAGGACGCGCCCAATGCCAGCAAGCAGTTCGTCGCCTATGTGACGACGCAGAAGCCCTTTGAGGGACGCTATGAACTGATCGGCGAAAAGAAGGGCGTGGCCGGCAACGCCCGCGTCAAGCAGGCGGGCGCGGTGAAGGCTGCTCCCCGTCAGAATGTGCGACTGTCGCATCTCGCATTCGGCGCGATTGCCGCCGACGATCATTATTCGGTGCTGTTGAAGATTTATCGCGGCAATGAACTGGTAGCCCAAGACCAGATAGTCAAATAGTCCCAAAAAGGGACATTGCCCGACAGTAAATCGCGCTAACGATATTTTCATCCTGCATTTTTAGTCTGTTCCCGGGGACTGCCGGAGGACAAATGATGCAGATTAGTTTTATTGGTAAAAAGCCCCTTGCGGTCTGGGGCGCTATGGCGGTTCTTGCTGCATCTTCTTCTGCTTTCGCGACGCAATCTGATGTCCTGATCGAACAGATTGGAGAAACCCCGGCATGGGCCGCGCCGATGAGGCAGATCGTATCGCCATCCGCTGGCAGCGCATTCGTTGCGCAGGCACAGTTGAAGCAGGGGCCGGCCATAGGAACGTTCCAAGCCAATCCGGGCGGCTATTCGCTTGCGCAGGCGGCCAGCACCGAGCAGCTTTCGCAGCAGCTCGCCTCGACCGGGGCGCCTGTGGAGCTGGCTTTCCTGGGCTTTGCGCTTGATCTTGGCAGCTATGCGCGCAGCGGTTCGGGCACCTTGGTGACGGAAGACGCTAGTGGCAATGTCTGGCAGCAGGAATGGCGTGGCGACGACAATCGCCAGTTCGCGTCACAGGAAGGCACCGGCAACCGCGCCATCCAGCAGCAGAACGGGATGGCGAACCTTGCCGTCCTGATCCAGCGCGGCAATGGCAATGTTGGTGAAATCCTGCAATCTTCCAATGAGAGCGTAGCGACACTGCTGCAAAGTGGCGATCGCAATATGGCTTCGATCCTGCAGGGCACGGCAAGCAGCTTCGCCACCGTGTCGCAGACCGGCGTCGCCAATATCGTGGCAATCCGCCAGTAATTCGAGCTCATCCATCCCTCCAGCAGCGGCTCAGGTGTCACAGTCCATGGACGAAGGCGCCTGAACCTGCCGCTCTGGGGAGAAGATAATTTCTGATTTATTTTAGGAATCAGCGCTTCGCTATCAGTTACCACGCATTTTTTCGGCAATAACGCGTACTTTCAAAAGAAAAACGATATTGCTAATCTTTTCTCTACCCCATAGTGAAGTTCAGCCATTTCTGGCGACGCAGATATTGGGGTAGGAATGCTGCGAGCCGATCTTGAGCCGATCCATGCGCTAGCGCTGGAATGGCTTTCCCTGGATTTCAGAGGCCGGTTGATCATCGATCCGTTGTGGCGGATCCATTGGTGGAACGACGCGGCCAAACGCGCGGTCGGGGCAAGCGGCATCCTACGTGAGCAGGGTCGCCAGTTGATCGTCGATGCACCCTTGGACAGCAAGTTTTCCACGTTCCTCTCGACTCTCAGAACGAAGGCCGCAATCGAGACATTGACGCTCAAGGATGGCGACGGCCATTTCCTCATGCTTGGCCATCATGATCCGGCAACAGATCTATTCTGCCTGGAGGTCCGCTCATCCCATGCTCAGGACCGTTCGATATTCGGGGATTTCCGTAGCATCTATGGCCTGACAGAAAGCGAAGGCTATGCTGCGCGCGCCTTGTTGGGCGGTCAGACCGTGACCGAGATCGCGCAGGACCGGAATGTAGCTCTCGATACAGTGCGCACTCAGGTCCGCAAATTGTACGGCAAGATCGGCGTACGATCGCGCGAGAAATTCTTCAAACTGCTCCTGCCGTTCCGGATCGATTAGTCGGGAGTGGTAAGCTGGCGGCCAAAGATCGCCTATGCAGCGCGGAATTGGTCGCTGTCGAAGGGGCCGCATCAGGCGAACTTCTGGAAAAGCTCGCGACCTATGGAACGCTTGCACGCTGGATGACCCGCGACATTTCGCCAGCCAGCTAAGCGTCCCTGCACCACGCGGGTGTTGACCTGACCATCGTAACGTCAGCGACGGTCAGGTCTGCACATCACGCCTCCTGGATCGCCGACAAACGCCAGGGGTTACGGGCGTCCCTTACGAAGGTCCAAAGCTCGGTCGTCACGCTTGGCTGATGCGGATCGCCGGAAATTACCTCGCCGCTGTTCCGATCACGCATGATGTCGATGCTTTGATAGCGCATCGCTATGGTCGCATAATCTGAGCCATCTTCGCTCCAGGCCTCTGCGACTTCGGCATCAAGCAGCTCGGTTGCGGACACCTCGTTTCGCTGGCCCTTGGTGGCGTTCTGGCTCAGTTCCTCGGCGAGGTAGGACATGATTTCCGGCGTGGTGTAGGCGCGCAGCTGGGCATAATCCTCACGCCCAAACGCATCCTGCACATCCGTCAGCAGGCGTTCGAAGCTCTGCTGGTCCTCCCTCGTGATCGCGATCTCGTGGGTTTGGGGTTCGACCGGACGGACGGGGAAGGTCGACGCCGAAAACGGCTGTTGCGGCGCGCCAGTGAAAGCATTTGCCGAATATTGGGAAGAAGCCGGTATCCCGGCAGGTGCCAATTGGGAGCGGCGACGGAATATTTTGAGCCCGAACCAGACAAGCCCGCCTATCAGGGCGATTTGCAGCAAAGCCATCAGCATCCCGCTGCCAGCCAACCCGCCGAAGCCGTTGCCGAGCAGCATCCCGATAAGACCGCCCATGACGAGGCCGCCGATCAAGCCTTTCGCCATATTGCCGAACCTGTTCGGGCTGTTCGCGGCCCCCGGACGAGCGGCCGCAGCATTCGCCTGCCCAGGAGCAGGCTTATCGGTCATGGTCCGCTGTACTGGCGCCGCCTGATTAGGCGCGGTCTTCGTCACCGGCGGGGCGATTGCAGTTCGCGAACCTCTGCTACCGGCGCTGCCGCCGCGCCGTGCATCGGCGGGGCTTGCGATCATGACGGCGACTGCCAGGCTCATGGCGAGCGCGCCGGCGGTGCGAAACTTAGTTCCAATCATCGGAAATCCTTTTGGCCGTTAGCCGAGTTTCTCAGGTGCGGGACCGATGAGGACGCTTGCCGTTTTGCGATCGGCGAGGCTCCCAAGCTGAGCAACGACAAAAAGATCGCGGTTTTCGGGCATCACATGAGCCTCCTCGTTTCCAGTCCAGACAACGAGCGGCTTTGAGTGATCGGGCACTATATTAATCGACCAGCATCGAGCACGCTCGATGCGGTCCGACATCACGATCGCTGTTCACGCAATCGCCAGAGGGGCCCGGCCCGCATATGTGCAGGATATGCACGCCGTCCTTCAAAAGCAACAGGCGCAGTTACAGAGTCTGCTTTAGGAAAGAACAACGGCATGCCTATTCCAGTGCGCCTTGGAAGCCGTGCATGAATGGCATTCGATGCTGTCGCAGCAGGATGTCATATGCGCCACCTTGGATATGCGGATCGTGAGATATTGATTTAATAACGACATGGATATCTGGGTAGCTATCTAATAGCTACCTGCGGTTACTATTTAGATATCCTTTAGGCAGATGCGATTTTCCAACCTCGAGTTCATGGCTGCAAGGCTAACCCCATCCATTAGATTAGCGCTAGGATGAATACCGCTTGCGCAGGCAAGGATGCCCCGCTATTGGCCGCCTCCAGTGTGGGCGTGTAGCTCAGTGGTAGAGCACTGTGTTGACATCGCAGGGGTCGCAAGTTCAATCCTTGCCACGCCCACCATCGAAAACCCCGCAACCGGCTAGGTTTGCGGGGTTTTTGCGTCTGTTAGCTTGGCACATCTCGGCAAAGTCTCCACAAGACAAACTGAAGCGGAATTCCGCTCATTAGTTCTATATGAGCGGAATTCCGCTTGATTTCCTGATGATTATTTTATAGCGATATACGGCAATATAATCCCTTGTTAGGGCGGAATTCCGCATGCGGAAGGATATATTTCTCCTGTTGGGCGATCAATTGCGCTGCTGGCGCGAGCGGCGCTCGATGAGCCAACTGGGTTTGGCGCAGCGGCTTGGTCGCGATCGCGCACGCATCTCTGAGCTGGAACGTGATCTGATCGGCGGACGCCAAGGCCGCGACCGCCTGACCCTATTCGCCGAAATCTGCGATGCGCTCGATCTGGTGCCCCTCTTGGTGCCAGGCCCTCAAGCCAGCGCCATTCGTGACCAGGTCGAAGGCACGCGGGGCATCGACTTCAATCAACCGGTGCGCTCGACGTTCGACGAGCTGTTCGTCGATCTTGGTGAGGACGAAGAGGAGGATCGCTAGATGGCGAAGGCTCCCGCGATCCTTGGTGTTCACCTGCTCGATGCAAAGCTTGGGCCAGTGAAGATCGGGACGCTTACGCGCGATACCGATGGCGCAGTCGCTTTCACAGTATCCGAAGCCTATATGCGCGACGCGGCGCGACCGACACTCAGCCTTGGCTGGCATGATCCCACGTCTGACACAGTCACCCGCGATCGGCTTGCCGCCCGTGGCGATAAGATCGGCTTGCACGGCTCGATCCCGCCCTGGTTCGCCGGACTGCTTCCCGAAGGCGCGCTTCGCGAGCTGGTGCTCACCGAAATGGGGCCCGGGGATCATGACCAGTTCGACGTGCTCGCCCGGCTTGGCGCCGACCTTCCCGGCGCCGTGCTGGTAACGGCCGAGACCGACGCACCAGCCTCCGCCGGTCCTCTTGATCTGATGTCGATAAGAGGCTTCCGAGCGGCCGAACCCAAGGGGGTGATCAAATTCTCCCTCGCCGGAGTCCAGCTCAAATTCACGGCCAATATCGACGGGGAACGGCTTACGCTCCCCGCCCGGGGCGACACGGGCCGCTGCATCATCAAGGTAGCGAGCGATACCTATCGCGGACTTCCGGAAGCCGAGCATGGCGCAATGACGCTGGCAGCCAAGATCGGAGTCGAAACAGCGACTTGCCGGCTCATGCCACGTGCCGCTGTCGCGGGCGTGCCCGACGAGATGCTCGCGCACGGCGAGCGGGTATTGGTCGTCGATCGGTTCGATCGCGCAGCCGACGACACGCGCATTCACATCGAGGATGCCGGGCAGGTCATCGGGGCAATCGGGGATCGCAAATATACCATGGCAACCACCGAAACCGTCATCAACATGATAAGCCGCTTCAGTACCGACCGGCGCGCCGACATCCTTGAGGCAATCCGCCGCATTGTCGCCGATGTACTGATCGGCAACGGCGACAATCATCTCAAAAACTGGTCGTTCCGTTTTCCCGAACCAGGACAGGTCCGCTTGTCGCCAGCCTACGACATTGTCCCGACTGTTCTTTTTCAGCCGCGCGACACGCTCGCCCTTCGGCTTGTGGGCACCCACAGCTTCGATACTGTCAACCTTCGCCGGTTCGAACGAGTGGCGAGCTTTCTCCGGGTGGACCCCAGATGGATCGTTCGCGAGGTCAAGGCGACGGTGGAACGCGCTTTGGATATCTGGCCCGCCGCGGCGGCCGATCTTCTGGGCGAGCGGTGGTCGGCCATGCTGCTCGCGCGGCTCAACACACTGGCCCTGGTTCAAGAAGTGCGAGGTTTGGCTAAAACCTGACTAAACCGATCGGCCAAAATGATCATGGCGGGTGCATTCGACAGCTACACGCCTTGTCGCCGATCCCCGGCGGCAGCTTCAGCAATCGTGAAACAACCAGCGTCGCAGCGACTTGACGATGAAGGCGAAAAGCTGTCGGGATTGGAAACCCGAATTCAGACTGGAGCGGGTAGCGGGGATCGAACCCGCATCACAAGCTTGGAAGGCTAGTGCTCTACCATTGAGCTATACCCGCCCGTCAGGCCATGCGCCCTGCCATCTTTTCGGAGGCTCTGCAATA
>JAEZCS010000085.1 GCA_023433445.1 Pseudomonadota bacterium
GCCACGTTCCGTTCGGGCTGAGCCTGTCTAGAGCATTTTCGAAGCAGATGGCATCATCTGCTGGCTCGGAAAATGCGGAAAACCAAAGATAAATGGGGCCTGATCCGATCCAGTCTGATCGGATCAGGCTCTAGAGGTCAGCCCGGCTGTACGTTGGTTTTGGCTAATCCGATGGCTTGACCCGCCCGGTCGGCAGGATCAGCGGCCAATCGCCGTTCGCATCGATGCAAGCCGAAATGCCGTAGACATCGGCAAGGCTCTGTTCGGTCAGCACGTCCATTGGCTTGCCGTCAGCGACCAGCCGCCCTTTGTCCATCAGCAGCAACCGGTCACAATAGCGCGCCGCCATGCCGAGGTCGTGCAGCACGGTCACCACCAGCGATCCCGATCGCGCCTCGCCCTTGAGCAGCTCCATGACATCCAGTTGATGCCCCGGATCCAACGCGGCGAGCGGTTCGTCCGCGATCAGCGCGGGCGCGCCCACGGCCAGAGCGCGCGCCAGAAGAACGCGGGCGCGTTCGCCGCCCGACAATTCAGTCGCGATCCGCCCTTTCAGCTGCAGCACGTCAGCACGGGCGAGCGCGGCATCGACCATCGCCTCATCTTCAGGCGACAGCCGCGACAGCGGACCCAGATGCGGCATCCGGCCAAGCGCCACCAGCCGCTCCACCATCAAGGGCCAGTGCAATGTCTGCCCCTGCGGCAGATAGGCGACCAGTCGCGCGATATCCTTGCGACTGAGTCTGGCGAGCGGCTTTTCATTCACCCAAACCGCGCCGCTCTCCGCGCGCGCAAGGCCCAGCATGGCGCGGATCAGCGTCGATTTGCCCGCGCCATTGGGGCCGATGATGCCGACCAACTGCCCCGGCTCCAGCGCCGTCGTAACCCCCCGCACGGCAAGATGGCGGCCAAGGCGCACCGACAGGTCCTGTGTACGGATGGTCACCATAGCCGCCGCTCCCGCATAAGGTGAACCAGGAAGACCGGTACGCCCAGCAACGCCGTCAATACGCCCAGCTTCAACTCGCTGCTGGTCGGGATCAGCCGCACGCCGATATCCGCCAGTGTCAGCAGCGCCGCGCCGCCGAGCAGGGAAGGCAGCAGGATGGCGGAAGGCGAGCGATCGGTGAGCGGGCGGACAAGATGGGGCACGATCAGCCCGATAAAGCCGATCGCTCCCGACACGGCGACCGCCCCACCGACGCCGATCGCGACACCCAGCATCATGCGCAGCCGCGCCTTGGTCAGATCGACGCCCAATGCCTGCGCGCCTTCCTCGCCCAAGGTCAGCGCGTCCAGGCTGCGACCGTCCGCGATCAACAGCGCGGCTCCGACGAGCACGCAGGGCAGCGCGATCCAGACATGCGCATAGCTACGATTTTCAAGGCTGCCCATCAGCCAGCTCATGATCTCCATGGCGGCGAAGGGATTGGGGGAGAGGTTGAGCGACAGGCTGATCCCCGCCCCGGCCAGCGTCGCCACGGCAATGCCCGCGAGGATCAGCGTCAGCGGGCTTTCGGACGGCCCCGCCAGCAGGAACAGCGCGCCGATCGCGACAAGACTGGTGGTGATGGCAAGGACCGGCAGGATCACGGGATGAAGCTGCGACAGCCCGAAATAGAGCGCGCACACCGCCCCGAGCGCGGCGGCATTGGACGCGCCGAGCACGGAAGGTTCAGCCAACGGATTGCGCAGATAGCCCTGCAACGCCGCCCCCGCGAGGCCGAGCATCGCCCCGACGATCAGGCCGAGCAGCATGCGCGGCAGGCGCAGATCGATGAGGATGGCGCGCGCAACCTCATCGCCGCCGCCGGTCAGGACAGCAAGGATGCGGGCGGCCGACAGCGGCACCGCACCCAAAGTGAGCGAGCCGAGCGCTCCCGCCAGGGTAAGCGCAATGAGGATAGGAAGGAGCAGCGGATGGCGGCGGACGCTCATGGCTTGCTTCTCCGTTGCCGCCGGGTAGAGCAGAGCGCGTGCCTGCTAAAAAGATCATGATGGCCCTGCTGGCGCTTGGCCTGACCGGCGCTGCGCCCGCGCCGCCACATCGCATCGTGTCGCTCAACACCTGTGCCGACCAATATGTGCTGGCGCTCGCCGATCCGGGCCAGATCGCGGCCTTGAGCCCCTATGGCCATGACCCCGAATTGTCGGCTGCGGTGGCAAAGGCACGGCGCTTTCCGGTGCTGAAACGCCCGGCCGAAGAGGTGCTGGCGTTGCGGCCCGACCTCGTCATCGGCTTTCCCGATGGCGCGGGCGGCATTGTCGGTGCGCCCGATGGACGGTGGCGCAAGCTGGGCCTTGCGAGCGCACCCAGCTTCGCCTCCATTCGGGATCAAGTGCGTCAGGTAGCGGCGGCGGTCGGCCATCCGGCGCGGGGCGAAGCGTTGATCAAAAGCATGGAGCGCGATCTTGCCGCCCTGCCCCGGCGCAGCGGCGGCGGGGTCGCGGCCTATTATCAGCGGCGCGGCTATATGACCGGCACGGGCACGCTGGTCGATGAACTGATCCGGCGCGCGGGCCTTGTCAATCTGGCGGAAAAGCTTGGCAAGCCCGCGCTGGCGCAAGTGCCGCTTGAGCAGATGATCGCGGCCAAACCCGACTATCTGATCGTCGAGGAAGGCAGCGAAAACATTGTCGACCAGGGGACGGAAATGCTGCACCATCCCGTGCTGCGATCCATCCCGCGCATCCGTGTGCCGCAAGCCTGGACGGTGTGCGGCGGCCCCGCCTATGTGCAGGCCGCGCGCAGCATCATCGCGCAGGCGGATGCTGCGGACAGAGACAGGGCGCAGCCAAAGGCCGCGCCCCGGCGTTGAGGGGCAAGCGTTCAAGCCCACCCCTTTGGCCAATCATCAGAAGCGGACACGCACGCCGCCATAGGCCGATCGGCCATAGGTGCCAAAAGCATAGGCGGTGGCGTATTCCTGATCGAACAGATTGTCGATCCGGCCATAGATTTCGAGCGTCTCGGTGATCGGGAAGGACGCGCGGATGTCCGTCACCGCATAGCCGTCGATCTGCACCCTGTTGCGCGTCACCGGATCAAGATCGATGCTGTCGCTGACCATCGTCACGGTCGCTCCGGTCGAAAGGCCGATGGGCCACACATAATCCAGCGAGGTGCTAACCGCATTGGCGGCGCGGCGCAGCAGGCGATCGCCGAAAGTCGCGCTGCCGGGCGAACGGTCGCGCGCATCGACATAGCTGTAGGCGGCGGTGAAGGTGAGGGCGTCGACCGGGCGCAGCGTCAGCGTGGATTCCACGCCCTTCGCCCGCGTACGGTCCAGATTGCCATAGGTGAAGGTCGTGTTGTCGTAATTCAGCTGGTCGCGCGTATCCCGCCAGAAACCCGTGACCGACAAAACCGCCCGGTCGCTGCCCAGCTTCTGGTCGACGCCGATATCGTAGCTCTTCGAACGCTCTGGCTTGAGGTCCGGATTGCCGCTGAACGTATCGTAAAGCTGGTAAAGCGAAGGGGCCTTGAACCCTTCGCCATAGCTCAGACGGAAATTGGTCGCGCCGCCATTGGGCGAGTAGTTGGCATTGGCGCCGAACGTCGTCGCCCCGCCGAACTGGCTGTGATCGTCATGCCGCACGCCACCCGTGATGGAGAGGCCCGTGAACGGCTTCACGACGGCCAGCGCAAAGACGCTGTCGATATTGGCGCGGTGGCTCTCCTGCGATCCGAAGCCGAAGAACTCATAGTCGGGCCGCTCATGCTCATAGCCGAGCAGCAGCTTCACCTCGTCGATCGGCTGATAGACGCTCTCATATTCGAAACGCAGGTTCGTGCCGGAATAGCCGAAGTCGGGGTCGCTGCCGCGCACGAAATAATAATCGCGGTCCTGCTGATACCAGGTCACAGCCGCCCGGTTCGTCAGCTTGCCGTCGAACAGCGCGAAGTTGAGGCCCGCATAGCCGACATATTGGTTGGACTTGGCTGCGTCGGGGCTGTCGGTCGGGGTGCCGAAGAAGCTGTCATAATCAAGATTGCCGTGAATATAATAGCCGCGCAGGTCCAGGCTCAGATCATCGGTAAAGGCGATCTTCAGCCGCGCATTGCCGGTGATATTTTCATAGCCGTCCTTTTCCGATCCGCCAAATTCGGGCGAAACCGCGGAAATGCCGTCGGTGCGGAAATAGGCGACGCCCACGCCTCCCGACAGGATGCCGCTGGTGCCCGACACATCGGCCTTCGCATTCAACGTATCGGCATAGCCATAATCGACCGACGCCTGGCCGCCGAACCCTTCGCTCGGGATAGCGGTCATCACGTTGACGACACCGCCGATCGCCTGGCTGCCATAGGCGATGGAGTTCGAACCGCGCAGCACTTCGATGCGCCGGATATTGCCGACCAGCAGGTTGCCGAAATCGAACAGGTCGCCGATGCCGCTCGGGTCGTTGACCTTGACGCCGTCGATCAGCACCAGCGTCTGCGTGGTTTCCGCGCCGCGCAGCGACACGCCGGTGACATTGCCAAGGCTGCCGGTGCGGTTGATCCGCACGCCGGGCGTGGTGATCAGCAGATCCGCGACGCTGACATTCTGGCGCGTCTGGATCGTTTTTTCGTCAATGACGGTCACGGCCTGCCCCACCTCATCCGTGGGCTGTTCGATGCCGAGCGCGGTAACGATGATCCCGCTCGCGTCATCTTCGGCTAGCGCGGGGGTGGCGGCGAGCAGCGCCAACAGTGAAATTCCGGTCCTGATCATATCTTGTCTTCCCTGAGCGCCATGCGACATGAGCCCAGGGCCTGCCGCATGAGCGGCCGGTGCGCGCGACGAAGAGACGCCAGCCCCGCCACACGCACCGATGCGGCCCTGCGCCGCTTCGTCGCTCAGACGGAAAACACCGTGCCCGGGCCGATCCCTGGACCCAAGGCAAGAGCGACCATGCGCCGGCAGGTTTCCTGGCTCGCGGGTCGTCGCGGCGATGCACGGCCTTCCCGGATGCATGCATCCAGTGGCTGGTCCCCCTCGCCTTCCCCTTATCTAAAGGTCGACAGGTCCCAAATGCATCGCGCTCACCGCTTACAGTTGCAGGGGCAGCCGCGGATTTGGACGGTCATCCCGTCCGCACCGCATTCCCTTTCCGGCGCGATCTTTCGTGAACGGTTGCCCGCTCACGCGGCGCGCCATAGGGGAAGTTGAGGGTTCTGCCAAGGAGTGGATCGATGCGATTGCTGGGCGCGGTGCTGGCGGGTGGAAGATCCAGCCGGTTCGGGAGCGACAAGGCGCTTGCCGTGATGCCGGACGGCCGCACGCTGATGGACCATGCGGTGGAGGCGATCGCGCGCCATGTCGACACGGTGGTGCTCTGCGGGCGACCGGTCGACGGGATGACGGGTCTCGCGGATCGACCAGCGGCGGACATGGGGCCGCTCGGAGGCCTCAACGCAGCGCTGCATCATGCGCGGGAGCAAGGCTATGACGCTGTGCTGACCACGGGATGCGACATGCCGGTCTACCCTGCGGCGCTGGTGGAGGCGCTTGTCGGCGACAGCGCGGCGGTGTTGAAGGGGCAGCAGCTGGCAGGCTTCTGGCCCGCAACGCTGGCGGACGAGCTGGACCGGCATCTGGCGGAAGACAATAACCGCTCGATCTTCGGCTGGCTGGATCGGATCGGGGCGCGCATCGTGGACCGCCCGGAACTCGTGCTGCCGAATATCAACCGGCCGGAGGATCTGGCGCGCTGGCAAGCGCCAAGCTGAGCCTGCCGACGCCCCCTCCCTTCCTTCCAACTAAGGTCAGGGGCGTTCGGCAAGCTCAGGGCAAAAGTTGCCCAATGCCGTCTTCAGGACTGAAGAGCGACGCTGGCTGCAACCCCTACAGGCATGGATGTGCCCGCCACCGCCTCGCCGATCAGCAGCAGGGTCGGGTCTTCGTCGCTGATCGTCGCGACCAGGAAGGCAAGCGCCGACAGCTTCCCCCGGATCAGGCGCTCGGTGGGCAGGGAGACGTTCACCGCCACCATCACCGGCGTTTCAGGATCGCGTCCGGCGGCAATCAGCTGGCGGCTGATCTCGCCAGCAGCAGCACGCCCCATATAGATGCCGAGCGTGCCGCCGGGCCGGGCCAGCGCCTCCCAATCCAGCTTCAGCGGCTCACCGGCCTTCAGATGCGCGGTCACCAGCGTCAGACCGCGTGCCTTGCCCCGCAGGGTGAGCGAGGCGCTGCCACTGGCCGCCGCCGCGCTCGCCGTGGTGATGCCGGGACAGATGCGGAAGCGGATACCGTCGGCAGCGAGATGCTCCATCTCCTCCGCCGAGCGGCCAAAGACGGACGGGTCGCCGCCTTTCAGGCGCACGACGCGCTTGCCCGCCTTGGCTGCGGCGAGGAGCAGGTCGTTGATGCTTTCCTGCGCCTTGCTATGGCGGCCCGAACGCTTGCCGACGCTCACCCGCTCGACGCCGTCGGGGATAAGGTCCAGCACGCCCGGCCCGACGAGCGCATCATAAAAGACGATCTCCGCCGCCGCGATCAGTTTCTCCGCCTTGCGCGTCAGCAGGTCCGGGTCACCCGGCCCCGCGCCCACCAGCCACACTTCACCCGGGGCAATAAGGTCATTCGGCTGCATGAAGCGTCTCCTGCGGAAGTTGGGCGAGGATGTTGGCG
The DNA here is from genome assembly GCA_023433445.1 of Pseudomonadota bacterium. GTDB lineage: Bacteria > Pseudomonadota > Alphaproteobacteria > Sphingomonadales > Sphingomonadaceae > Sphingobium. Next base: position 6,621 of record JAEZCS010000085.1, read on the forward strand.
AGTGCGGGGCGGCAGGACCCGCAATTGGTGCCCGCGCCGATCGCCTTGCCGATAGCGGGCACGTCGACCAGGCTCTGGTCGCGAATGGCGGCGACGATCTGGTTCAAACCGATGTCAAAGCAGACGCAGATGGTCGGCCCCTTGTCCGGCTGATTGCCGGGGCCGCGCGCCGCAAGCACCGACGCGCCCACCTCTTCCGCTTGCAACTGACCGATCAGCCAATCGCGCGAGGGGAGCAGGCCGGTGCGCGTCACGAACAGCACGGCGGCCAGCTTGCCATCGCGGATGATCGCAACGCGGCGAGTACCGCGCGTCATGTCTACCGCTTCGACGCGGTCGCCCTTGGGCAGGCTGGCTTCGAGGCGAACGGGGTCACCATCGCCCGCGACTTCGTAGAGCGCGCCGCCCGGCACCGTCACCTTGGTGGCCCAAAGGCAGGGCAGCTTTACTGGCTGCTCGCCGCGCAGGATCAGGAAGCCCTTCCACTCGGTCGCCACCTTTTCGACGCTGGCCGGGGTGGATTTGAAACCCGGCTGGCCCGAATGAGGATCGACCAGCGGGCGCGGCAGCAGGCCGGTGCGGCCGCCCGTGGAAATCTGATCGGTCCAGTGGATCGGCGTGAAAATCTCGCCCCGGCGCTGGCCCTCGCTGAATGCCACGCGGAATATGCTGTTGCCCTGCGCGGTCTGCACGCGGGCAAGGTCGCCATCGCAAATGCCGAGATCACCGGCGTCCTGCGGGTGGATTTCGACCAGCGGTTCCTCGCGGTGACGCGCCAGCTTGGGCGCAAGACCGGTGCGCGTCATCGTGTGCCACTGGTCGCGATAACGCCCGGTATTGAGCGTCATCGGCCACTGTTTCAGCGGCTCCTGCAACTCCATCTGCTTGGCGAGGACCAGCCGCGCCTTGCCATCGGGGGTAGAAAAGCGCCCATCGGCAAAGGGCTTCTCACCACCCCAGCGGAACGGCTCCATCGCCTCATAGGCGTCGTTGCCGATCGTCGCCTGGGCACGCAGGTTCAGCACACGCGCGCCATCATTCTGATAGGCGGTCAGGCGCGCATGTTCGCGCCAGATGTCGGCAGGCCGGTCATAGGCGAAGGCATTGCGCCACCCCATGCGGCGGGCGACTTCCTTGACGATCCACCAATCGGGCTTGGCCTCGCCGGGCAGCGCCAGGAAGGGGCGCTGGCGGCTGATGGTGCGGTCCGAATTGGTGACGGTGCCGTCCTTCTCCCCCCACCCAGCGGCGGGCAGGCGGACGTGGGCATGGACGCTGGTGTCCGTGTCGGCGATGATATCCGACACGACCAGGAAGGGCACCGCCTCCAGCGCCTCGCGCACCCGGTTGGCGTCCGGCAGCGACACGGCGGGATTGGTCGCCATCACCCACAGCGCCTTGACCCGCCCTTCGTTGATCGCGCGGAACAGGTCGACGGCTTTCAGGCCCGGCTTGGTCGCCATGTTCGGCGCGGCCCAGAAGCGGCCCACCCGCTCCACATTTTCCGGCGCGAAGTCCATGTGGCTGGCGAGCGTCGAGGCCAGCCCGCCCACCTCGCGGCCGCCCATGGCGTTGGGCTGGCCAGTGATGGAGAAAGGCGCCGCGCCCGGCTTGCCGATGCGGCCGGTGGCGAGGTGGACGTTGAGGATCGCGTTGACCTGATCGGTGCCGCGGATCGACTGGGTGATGCCCTGGCTGAACAGCGTGACCGTGCGCGGGGTGGCGGCGAACAGCTTGAAGAACTGCTCCAGCAGCGCAGGTGCGATGTCGCTAGTCTTGGCCGTGGTCCACAGGTCATGGCCGGTACGGATATGCTCCCAGAAACCCTCCGGGGCATTGAGATGGTCGGCGATAAACGCGGGATCGGTGATCCCCTCGGCATCACACCAGGCCAACAACCCGTTCATCAACGCAACGTCCGTGCCCGGCTTCACCGGCAAATGCAGGTCCGCACCCTCGCAAGTCTCTGTACGACGCGGGTCAATGACCACCAGCTTGGTGCCGCGTTCCGCCCGCGCTGCCTGAATACGCTGATAGACGATCGGGTGGCACCAGGCGGTGTTGGAGCCGACCAGCACGATCAGGTCCGCCTCCTCCAGATCGTCATAGGTGGCAGGCACGATGTCCTCGCCAAAGGCGCGGTTGTGGCCTGCAACGGCGCTCGACATGCAAAGGCGGCTGTTGGTGTCGATGTTCGCCGTGCCGATGAAGCCCTTCATCAGCTTGTTGGCGACATAATAATCTTCGGTCATCAACTGGCCGGAGACATAAAAGGCTACGCTGTCGGGACCGTAGCGATCCACCGTCTCGCGAAACTTCTTCGCGACCAGATCCAGCGCCTTGTCCCAGCTGGCCCGCTTGTTGCCGATCATCGGATGCAGCAGGCGGCCTTCCAGCCCCACCGTCTCGCCCAGATGCGTGCCCTTGGAACAGAGGCGGCCAGCATTGGCCGGGTGCGCCTCATCGCCCTTGATGATGACCGACCGAGCCCCGGTCGGCGTGGCCGAAATGCCGCAACCGACGCCGCAATAGGCGCAGGTGGTGCGGATGGCCTGGTTCATGCTCTTACCTCTTCTTCCCGAGGGACAAGAATTGGGTGGAGGCGCTTGCCGCAAGGGATGGCCAGCACGGCGCCCCCACCCTGGTCCCCGCCGTTGTGGCTGGGGACCGGAAGCTCACGCAGCCGCCTTCATCGTCGCAGGACGAGCGATCAGGATGCGGCCGTCCTCTTGCTTGACGGCGATGGTCGGCGTGCAGCCTTCGTCCGCGCCCTGCGCCTCGCCCGTTTTAAGGGCGATGTTCCAGTTATGCAGCGGACAGGCGACGCTGTGGCCATGGACGATGCCCTGGCTCAGCGGTCCCTTCTTGTGCGGACATTCATTGACCAGCGCAAAGACGGTGTCGTCGCTGGTGCGGAAGACGGCGATTTCCTTTTCGCCTGCAATCTGCACCGTGCGGGCGCCACGCTGGGGAATGTCGGCCAGCGTTCCGATGTCGATCCATGTCGTCATGTCGTTCACTCCGCAGCGATGGCGATGGGTTCAAGATGCTGGTGCAGCTCGGCATGTTGGCCTGCTGCACGCTCCGCCCATGGATCGTCCTGGCTGAAGCTCTGCGAATAGAGGAAGCGGCTGCGCAGAGCCTCGCGGCCTGCCTCATCTTCCACGATCCGCTGCTTGATATACTCGACGCCCACCCGCTCGATCCACGGCGCCGTCCGCTCCAGATATCGCGCTTCCTCGCGATAGAGCTGGGTGAAGGCGGCGCAATAGTCCATCGCCTCCTGCTCGGTCGCGACCTTGCACAGCAGGTCGGTGGCGCGGACATGGATGCCGCCATTGCCGCCGACATGCAGCTCATAGCCGCTATCCACGCAGACCACGCCAAAATCCTTGATCGTCGCTTCCGCGCAGTTGCGGGGGCAGCCGGACACAGCGATCTTGAACTTGTGGGGCATCCACGATCCCCAGGTCATCCGTTCGATCTTGACGCCAAGGCCGGTCGAATCCTGCGTGCCAAAGCGGCACCATTCGGACCCGACGCAGGTCTTCACCGTGCGCAGCGACTTTCCATAGGCGTGACCCGACACCATGCCCGCGGCATTCAGGTCGGCCCAGACAGCGGGCAAATCCTCCTTCTTGATGCCGAAAATGTCGAGCCGCTGGCCGCCGGTGACCTTCACCATCGGCGCATCATATTTCTCGACCACATCGGCGATCGCGCGCAATTCACGCGGGTTGGTCAGGCCACCCCACATGCGCGGCACGACCGAATAGGTGCCGTCCTTCTGGATGTTGGCGGGCATCCGCTCATTGACGAAGCGGCTCTGCTGATCGTCCTGATATTCGCCCGGCAGCGCGCAGAGCAGATAATAGTTCAGCGCAGGGCGACAGGACGAGCAGCCATCGGGCGTCGACCAGTGCAGCTTCTGCATCACTTCGGGGATAGAGCGCATATTCTGCGCCACGATCTCGCGACGAACATCGTCATGGGCAAAGCTGGTGCACTTGCACATGGTCTTGGGCCCCGACTGCACGTCATCGCCCAGCACCACCGCCAGCAGGTTCTCGACCAGACCGGTGCACGAACCGCAGCTGGCCGAAGCCTTGCAAGTCCCGCGCACCGCATCCAGGCTGCAAGCACCCTTTTCGATGCAGGCGACGACCTGGCCCTTGCTGACGCCGTTGCAGCCGCAGATCTCGGCATCGTCCGAGAGCGCCGCAACGGCCGCCTTAGGGTCCAGCGCGCCTCCTCCAGAGGCGAAGGCCTGTCCGAAGATCAGCAGGTCGCGGATGTCGGCAACGTCTTCCTCGCGCTTCAGCAGGTCGAAATACCAGCCGCCGTCCGCCGTGTCGCCGTAGAGCACCGCGCCGACGATCTTGTCGTCCTTGACCACAACGCGCTTGTAGACGCCCCGCGAAGCGTCGCGCAGGACGATATCCTCGCACCCCTCGCCGCCCGAGAAATCACCGGCGGAGAAGACATCCAGCCCGGCAACCTTGAGCTTGGTCGAAGTGACCGAACCCTTGTAGCCCGTATGCTGGTTGGTCAGGCCATCGGCCAGGCTGCGGCACATATCCCACAGCGGCGCGACGAGGCCATAGACATTGCCGTCATGCTCGACGCATTCGCCGACCGCCAGCACATCGGGGTCGCTGGTGACCATATGATCGTCGACCTTGATGCCGCGATTGACCTCCAGACCAGCTTCGCGGGCAAGCGCGGTCGCGGGCCGGATGCCAACCGCCATGACGACCAGGCTGGCGGGGATTTCGCGGCCGTCCTTCAGCCGCACGCCCTCGACCTTGCCGTCACCATAGATTTCTTCGGTGTTGGTGCCTGTCAGGATGGTCTGGCCGCGCCCTTCCAGCGCAGTCTTGAGCAGCCAGCCCGCCGCTTCATCCAGCTGCCGCTCCATCAGCGTGTCCATCAGGTGGATGACCGTCACCTTCATGCCGCGCAGGGTCAGGCCATGCGCCGCTTCCAGCCCCAGCAGACCGCCGCCGATCACCACCGCATTGCCGCCGCCATTCGCGGCCTCCAGCATGGTGTCGACATCCTTCA
>JAEZCS010000132.1 GCA_023433445.1 Pseudomonadota bacterium
CTTCTGCGTCGGGGCATAGCCATAGGACAAGGCAACCTGTTCAGGCAGAATATCGACCCGAGCTACGGCCTCTGACGGGATGTCCTGGATCTCGGAAAAGCTGGAAATGCGCTTGCCGTTCAGCAGAACGACCGGCGTTCCGTTGGTCTGCACCGACAATTCGGTGATCATTTCCGAAATGGACGTGACGCCCAAAGCCCGTATGTCGGCGGAGGACAGCTGCTGTTCTGGCTTGATATTGCCAAGGACGGCGCCACGCTGAGGCTGGCCGGTGACGACGATCTCTTCGCCTTCGTCCATCTGGTCAGGTGGCTCCTGCGCCGCAGTCTGTGCCATCAGCGCAGCCGGGGACGCGCCCAACATGAAAAACAGCATCAGCGAAGCCGGTCGGCGCACGAACATACCCCTTTTGGAAAAAGCAGACCCTTGATCGTCCGCTACTAGGGGCCAACTGTCTCAAAATCTTGGCAGCGCCAAGGCGAATTTGTCGCAAATTGTAGCACCATGGTCGAGCCGCGCCGGGAAGATGGGACCGATGATATCACGGCCCATTCCCCGATTGGTTAGAGCATCCAGCGATCGACGTTGGATGGCAGGCGCAAGTCGCGCCACATCCCTTTGACGTCTGCCACGGTGGCTCCGGGAGCCAGCAGGCTCGATAGGTATACCTCATCGATATGCCGATAGGCGTTGTGCGCAACCGCGCCAACCACGAGGTCGAACGGCCCTGTCGGCTTGGGATCAACGCAAAGGCCCAGATCGCGTTCGATCTGCTCCGCGTCGGCAACCGGGTCGGTAACGACAACATCATGTCCAAGGTCGCGCAGGCGTTTGACAAGATCAACGACCTTGCTGTTGCGCAGATCCGGCACATCTTCCTTGAAGGTCAGCCCCATGACCAGGGCGCGCCCGGTACGGCCGCGATGCACATGGATGTGTTCAGCGATCCAGGCGCCCATTGAATCATTGGTCCGCCGCCCTGCAAGGATGATTTCGGGGTGGTGCCCGAACTGCTGGGCCCGATGGCTCAGATAATAGGGATCGACCCCTATGCAATGCCCACCGACCAGACCAGGCTCGAAAGGCAGGAAATTCCATTTCGTTCTGGCTGCCGCGATCACGTCCCAGACGGAAATCCCGATCCGGCTGAAAATCTGCGTAATTTCGTTCATGAAAGCGATGTTGATGTCGCGCTGGGCGTTCTCGATCACCTTGGCTGCTTCGGCCGTACTGATCGAGGCAGCGCGGAATACACCCGCTTCGGTGACGCGGCCGTAGATCTTGGCCAGGAGATCCAGCGTCTGCTCGTCTCCTGCGGAGATTACCTTCGTGATCTTTTCAAGACTGTGCACCCGGTCGCCGGGGTTGATCCGTTCAGGACTATAGCCGAGGCGGAAGTCGTGCCGATAACGCAGCCCCGAAGAGCGCTCGATCTCGGGCCCGCAAATCTCCTCTGTCACTCCAGGATAGACAGTGCTTTCAAAGACGACGGTCGGCCGACGGCTGGCGTCGAGCCAGCCTGCAACGCTCCGGCAGGCACGGATAAGTGGCCCAAGGTCCGGGCGATTGGCATTGTCGACGGGAGTGGGCACGGTGACGATATAGACGTCCGCACTGCGGCAGCCCTCTCCATCCGCGGTGAACTTCAGCCGTGTCCGGCGAAGAACATCCTCATCAACTTCCTTGGTACGGTCGATGCCCGCAGTAAGCTCCCGGATGCGGGTGGGGCTGGTATCCATCCCCACTACATCGAAGTGACGCGCCAGGGCGACCGCCAAAGGCAAGCCGACATAGCCGAGCCCCACGACAACGATCCGGGTTTGATCCAACATTGATTTTCTCTCCCCTCAATGCGGGCAGGTAGCCTCAGCCCCGGGTTGCGAAACTCGACTCATGTCACCATGCTAGAGGTCGGGCCGAACCATTCCAGAAGGGCGGATGGGGAGGGGGCCGGCGCAAGAGGATTAGCCTCTACTATCCCAAGGCTCGAACCTGGGAGAGGCTTGGATCCTTCAGCTGGACGCGCGAGTCCGGGGTCTCGGCATCCACGACCGGCCTATCGGTCAACCCCATCAGTTCCAGCAGAACGGCGTTCACCCGCTCGACCGAATATCGCGAGACCGCAATTTCCCGCGAGCGTCTCCCCATCCGCTCAACCAGCTCTGGCGACGCCAGCAATCGTGACATCGCCGTGGCCAACGCGGCCGCATCGCCCACCGGAACCAGAAAGCCGTTGTCCCCGTCGACCACCGTTTCAGAGCAGCCGGGGGCGTCGGTCGTGATCACCGGCCGCCCCGTCGCCATCGCTTCCAGGGTGCTGCGCGGCAAACCTTCGCGATAGGAGGGCAGCACGAACACCGTCGCTTGCTCAAGGAATGGACGAACGTCATTGGTCGCGCCGAGATATTCGATGAGGCCTTCATCCTCCCACCGCCGGACGTCGTCGCGGTTCACCGCCGACGGATTGGCGTCGAACGGCCCGAGTAACTGGAACCTGGCTGAAGGGTGGCTCTGCCGAACAAGGCGGGCAGCCTCGACATATTCGTACAGCCCCTTGTCCTTCAGCAACCGGCCGATCATGAGGAGCGTCGGCCTTCCTTGCGGCAGTGGTTTTTCCGCGAAGTGGCGGACATCCACTCCAGAACCAGGCACTTGAACTATTTCACGCCCCTTCGCCGCCATGGCATACCGTCGCATGTCGGCGGCGTCATGCCCGTTGAATACCAGCACGCGATGGGCCTGAGCCGATGCGAGTCGGAACATGCGGGCCATCAGAGGGCGCACCAGTCGTCGGACGATTCCTCCCCCTTCCGTGCAGACGTACCCCAGACCTGTCATCATCATGACCATGCGGGTCCCGCGCGCCGTCAGACGTGCGGCAAGCCCGGAATAGATTATCGGCTTTTGGGTATAGGCGAGAATCAGATCGGGGCGCTCGCGGCGGAACATGGATGCGAGCGCGTACATGGTTTTCAGATCGGCCAGCGGATTCAGGCCGACCCGGTCCATAGGAATAATGCGAAAACTAACGCCGATATCAGAAAGGCCGCGGACGATCCGCTCGTCATATTCAGGAGCGCAAGCCGTCACGCGATGGCCAAGCTTCACCATGGCCTCCAGCAGAGGACCTCGAAAATTGAGGAGTGAGGGCGCTAAGCTGGCGACCACGATGATGTTCATGCCGCTCCCCGCAGACTGACAAGCGCTTCCGAGTGGTTGTCATGATGCCGCCGACCGAGCACCGAAGCATAGAGGGCCCGATAACGCCGCGTAACAGCGCCGATTTCAAAAAGTGAAAGGACGCGCGATCGCCCCTGTTCAGACAAGGTTTGCCGTTCGCTTGGGTCGAGCGACGCCATTCGGCATATTGCCTGCGCCAACCCGTCCACGTCGCGAGGGGCGACGACTTGGCCGACATCGCCGACGACCCAGGCGCTGTCACCGACATCGGTGGTGACGCAGGGCACTCCGCTCGCAAGTGCTTCACCCAAGATGTTGGGGAAGCCTTCTCCCCAAGCGGAAGGGAGGGCGAGTAGATCAAGACCGGCCAGAAGATCGGGGATATCTGAACGTTCGCCAAGCACTGTAAGCCGGTGGGGCGGGATCTCGGCAAGCGCTTGCGCGATCTCCGGGGTAGGGCTGTCCATGCCGCGACCGGCGAGTAGAAGATGTACGTCGGCCCCTGTAGCCCTCACCTTGTGAACCGCGTCTATCAATGTGCCAACATCCTTCATCGGATGCGAGCGTGCGAGCAAGCCAATGAGGAAAGCTCCATCATCGATCTGGTGCCGGCGACGAATTGCTTCTCGACCGATCGGGTCGGGCGCGAAGCGGCTGCAGTCGAAGCCATTGGGAATGACCACGGCCTTGTCGGGCGAGAATCCTATCCTTTCATACTGCGAAACAGCGGCCTTCGCATTGTAGATGATCGCGTCTGGTTTGCCCGATAGCCGTGCGCACCCAGCCAGCACGAGCCGGGTCATGAGGCTTTCATTGCGAATGTCGGCTAGCGAATGACGAACATTCCAGATCACCGCGTGCTCCCTACGGCTGAAGGCCGTTGCTGCGCTGAGCACGATCTGCGCGTGGTGCATCCAGGCGACTATCACGTCCGGCTTGATCGTTGCCAATTTTCGCCTCAGTTCGAGCACTGGCAGGACGCCGGGGCGTCCCCTCTTCATGCCCAGGGAATGGACTCGCGTGCCCGCTGAGCGGATCCGCTCTCCCACGGTTTCGGGTTCGACGAGTGAGATGACTTCATTGGTCGGTCCCTCTTGGCCCTTCCCTCCCGCTTCAATCAACTTGGCGAGCATCATCTCGGCACCGCCGACCCCCAGAGAGGTGATGACATGGAGCACATGCGTGGAACTCAGATCAATGACGCCCTCGTCTCGCGCAAATGACACTGCCTTCCCCTTCCGAAGCTGAATTCGATCGGACATTGTTGCCTTATATCGATTTTCTCGCCGCCTCGGCTGACGTCATTTGGCTATAACCTTTTTCGTCATGGTCGCTCCGTCGGATTTACTGTCGTCTTATATCCGGGGTCCGGGACGGGAGATTTACTTCGGTTATAACCCTTTTGGTGGCTCTCTATTCCTGTCGAATCCGGGCAGAGAGAGTTCAAAATCGATGGCGGTTACGGGCAAAGGCCGCCAACAAACACCTGTTCCGCGACAGCTATTGAATGAGAAGATCAGCGAGCGGCGTCATAACTTAAAAGGTACTGCAAGAACCTTCCACATGGCCGATCTCGATCGCTTGCTGCCGTGGCACAGTGCAGTCCGGCGGCCATGTCCAAAGAGAAATGGAGGCGGATCCGGCCAAGGAGAGCTGCCGCGCATGGAGTAACCCGATTGCCCCAGCGCGATCGAGGGGGGCGCGTGCTAGTAATCGAATTCTAAAGCGCAATCTGCACGGCGAGGCGGTTGAGATGCCAGTCTCTCCCTTGTGCATGCCCAAGACAGGCGATTTCAGGTGACACTGACAGCATCCCGCTTTTTTTCGACACAGCCCGCAGACCTCGGTTCGGAAGCTGAGGAGAGATTCTTCTGCGCGATACGGACCAGCAACAGAACGACCAAGCAAACAGCAAAGGATCGTTTCAAGTCACTGAACGACGCGCTCATGGGGCATCTTCAGGGAGAGGCGATCAATCATGTGCTGGATGTGGGCGTATCATCGGGCATCACGACCATCGAACTCGTCGATGCATTCCGGTCGATCGGCGCTGCGCCGCAGGTCGTAGCAACCGACCGCTGGTGTCATGCCTATGTCGTGCCGGTCGGGTGGAATTGCGGCGCACTTCTCGATGAAAATGGCGAACTGTTGCAGATGGAATTGTTCGGCACAGCGATGCGGTCCTGGTCTCGCCGCCTTGATTATGTGACGGGCGTGGCTCTTGTCCGCAGGGCATTGGCCGCCGTCATCGGAGCACGGGCACGCCAGATCATGCAGGATCCAAGCCGCGGCGCCGAGGCGGTCCAACTCGTGACGCCGCGGCTCCAGGCGGTCCCTCAGATCAGCCTGATGAAGGACGACGTGTTGGCCTTCAACCCCCGGCTGTTTGGCAAGTTCGACTTCATCCGCGCCGCCAATATACTAAACAAGGGGTACTTTCCAACGGACGCACTCGCCCTGGGCCTTTCCCATCTTGCCTCCTACCTGCGCGCGCCTGGCGCATGGCTCCTGATCAATCGCACCCACCCCAATGAAGTGAACCATGGAACGCTCTTCCGCCTCGACGCACAGGGGCGCTTGCAGCCGATCGAGCGCTTCGGGGCAGGATCGGAAATCGAAGAGCTGGCTCTTCAGATCGGAGCCGCGAAGCCATGAAAGTGGGAGATGTCAGCGCACCTGCCACCGTCTGCTTTCCCTTCATGGGGGATGAAATCGGCGGTAGCCATATCTCGGCCCTGGGGCTTATCCGGGGGCTCGACAAGAAGCGCTTCTGCCCGATGATCGTGCTTCAGGTGAGGGGAGGCGCGCTCGAGCAGCTTTTTAAGGACGCGGGTCTGGAGGTGCATTCGGCGCCCCCCTTGCCGACGCTCGCCTATGGCCGCAGGCTCCGCCCCGTCAACATCGCGCAACTGCTTTCCGGCGTAGGTGCGCGCAGGCGCTTCCTGCTCGAGAGGCGGATCAAAATCGTCCACACCAATGACGGCCGGACCCATGCAGCATGGGCTCTGCCGGCCCGGCTCGTCGGCGCCAAACTGGTGTGGCATCACCGTTCCGACCCATCCGCACTGGGCTTGAAGCTGCTCGCTCCGATCGCTGCCAACCGGGTGGTCAGCGTTTCCAAATTCTCCGCCCCGAAGCCGGGCTTCTATTCGGCTGCGAGCAAAACGGACGTTGTTCATAGCCCTTTCGATACGGAATTGGTAGTCGATCGAACGACCGCTCGCGCCGAACTGATACGGGAACTTGACGTTCCCCCCGACACGGCGCTGATCGGCTTTTCCGGCGCCCTGATTGAGCGCAAGAGGCCGCTCCTATTTGTCGAAGCGGTGGCGGCGCTGCGTCGGATGGCGCCGGATATCCGAACGCTCGGCGTGATTTTCGGCCAGGCCTTCGGAGATATCGATGCGAGAATAATGCGTCTTGCCGCGCAGGCCGGTGCTGCGGACAGCATCCGCCTGATGGGGTTTCGACCGAACGGAAGCCGGTGGCTTTCGGCCTGCGACATTCTCATGGTTCCTGCGGTCGACGAGCCGTTCGGGCGCACTTTGATCGAGGCGATGCTGGTCGGAACGCCCGTCGTCGCGACCGCGTCGGGCGGAAATGAGGAAGCACTGCGAAACGGGGAAACCGGCCTGATCGTCCCGGCGGATGACGCGGACGCGCTGGCTGCTGCCTGCCTCAGGCTGCTGCGCGATCCGCAACTGTATCGCACTGTGGCGGTCAATGCTGACCGCGATGCGCGAAGCCGTTACGGCACAAGACGCCACGTCGAGGCAATCACGACTATCTATGAACGACTGCTGGACGATACGGCGGCGAGCAGATGAGCGCGCCACGCCCAACGGCATCAGCTGACGGGCGGCGAGCGCCGCCGTTCTTCATGTTGCCGAGCGGCGATGATGCATCAGGGCGGTATCGTACAGACATTGACGGCATGAGAGCTCTCGCTGTCCTGTTGGTGGTGTTTTATCATCTGGGGATCGATGCCCTGAGCGGCGGATATGTCGGCGTCGATATCTTCTTCGTCATTTCAGGTTATCTGATCGGCGGCATCGTTTATCACGAGATGAACAAAGGCACGTTTTCCTTTGCACATTTCTATCTGCGTCGCGCCAGGAGGATATTGCCGGCGCTGGCGGTCATGCTCGTCGGCGTAACGATTGCGGCATTGTTCGTGCTGATGCCTGTCCAACTTGCTGAATATGGACGCAGCGTAATAGCGACCGGTTTCTTTGTATCGAACCTGCACTTCTACTCGACGTCCGGCTATTTCGGCGGGGATGCCCACTCGCAGCCACTGCTTCATACGTGGTCGCTTTCGGTGGAGGAGCAATATTATCTGATACTCCCGCTGATCATGCTTGTTCTGCGGCCGGGCAAACAGACCATGCTGGCTGGATTAGCGCTTCTTGCCCTGTTTTCCCTGATCACGAGCGCGATCATCGTTTCGTTTGAGCCTACCGCTGCCTTCTTCCTTTTGCCGACCAGGCTGTGGGAACTTCTTCTGGGCGTACTTGCTTCCCAGACAAGCTTCTCGTTCCTGCGGGCAAGGCTTGTACGGGAGCTGTTGGCAATTGCCGCGCTGCTAATGATTTGCGGGGCCGCCTTGTTCTACAACAAGGGCACGCCATTCCCCGGAATTGCAGCAATCCCACCCTGCCTTGGCGCCGTTATCCTGCTCGCGACAGGCGCGCAGGGCGGCTCGCTGGTAAGTAGGCTTCTATCTCTTCCGGTCGTCGTCTTCTTTGGCCTCATCTCCTATTCGCTTTATTTGTGGCACTGGCCCCTGATCGTTCTCATGAAACAGGGGCTCCCGACCGATGCGCTGGACCGCCGACTTATGATCCTGGCATTCGCCCTGTCGATATTTCTCGCATGGCTGTCGTGGCGCTTTGTCGAGCAACCATTGCGGCGGCCCGGTATTCGTCCGGCCGCCATTTGGTCCGGCGCGGTGGCGGGCGCGGCGACGTTGGCGGGGGCAGGCTGGGTGATCCTAGCCTGGAACGGTTTCCCGGAACGGTTCTCACCAGCCGCCGCTCGCGCTGCTACGATATTGAACGTGTCGGAGACCAACGACTTCCGCAGCGGGACCTGCTTTATCAATTCGTCAGACACCTTTGCCGACTTTGACCGGGCCACTTGCCTGAGGCAGGATCCCCGCAAAATCGAAGTGCTGCTCGTCGGTGACAGCCATGCTGCTCACCTCTGGTACGGCCTTCAGCAGAAATTTCCCCAGATTGCCGTCCTTCAGGCGACCGCGTCAGGGTGCAAAGGGGTTGTGGATCGCTCAAGCGGGGACGCGGCTAGATGCGCGCAGTTGATGGACTATCTGTTCGCTGACTATCTGCCGAAGCGGAAGGTTAATTGGGTGCTGTTGTCCAGTGAATGGTATCAAGGCGACATGGCGCGCGTCGCGGCGACTCTCGAATGGCTCAGGACGCACGGGCTTCGCGCCATTCTCGCGGGCCCGATTGTCAGATATCGGGCGCCGCTGCCGCTGGCCGTAGCGCTGGCGGAAGAGAGAAACGACGCCACGCTGGTCGATCGGATGCGCAGGAGCGACGGGCACCAACTCGACCTGGAGTTCCGCGCTTTGGCCGCTCAGCATGGCGCTGAATATTTCTCGCCCTATGATGTGCTTTGCGACCCCCGATCGTGCCAAGTGACCGATGATGCGAACATGCCGATTCAATTTGATGACGGTCACCTGACCGCGACCGGCTCAAGGATCGTCGCGAGCGGATTTCCGATTGCCGCCGTGCTGAACGCTACGCACAAGCCCGGTGCGATACTGGCTCGATCCACCAATTGAAGCGCAACCAGTCAGCATAACATTCTGCCCTTATGGCTCGCCCTTGGACTCCTGCATCCGCCGTTCGGCGAACCATTGTTCCAGCATCTTGGCGGTGCAGCCGGTGAAGCCGTTGCTGCCGATGGTCGAACAGCTTCCCGGCAAATTCTGTCGTTGAACCTGCTCCATCGTGGCCACCTGACTACCCCAGCCAGGCCCGCCGGACGGCGCGGGCTTTTCCCGCAACTTCTTGGGGATGCGGTAGCGTTCGGACTCCGGCTTGCGCGCGCAGACGATGATCTCGTCGCCCTCGCCCTTAGGGCAGGGATCGTCGCCGTAGACGATGAGGTTGAACACGCGCTGAGGGGGATCGGCCCAGGCTGGCGCGAGCGACACGATGGATGCAAGCGGCGCCACGGCAAGCAGGGCAAGAACAGGAAAGCGCATCGGTGAATATCCTTCGTTCGCCCCTGTCCACCGGCGGGTTGCCCATGCCCGCCGGATCATATTCAGACGCCAAGCGCCTGAAGCACCCGTCAGGGTTTGGCAGGCGCGTTCGGTTGCGGCTGGCTAGCCTGCGCCTTTTCATCCGCGACGGCCTGCGCTTCGATCGCCTTGCTGTCCTCATCGATCGTGGAAAGGCGCCGGGCCCGCTCGGCCTCGACCAAATCCTTCCAGCTGGCGTTGTCGGCTGCCTGGCGCTCTGCCTTGGCGAGTCTTGCCAGCTGATTGAAGCAGCCGGTAAAGCCGCCGGGACCCGTGGCCGAGCAGCTTTCCGTGCCCGCGCGGCCCACATATTCCATCGATCGCACGCGCTCACCCCATGCCTGGTTGCTCGGCTTGTTCGGATCGCCGCGCAGGGGTTCGGGGATGCGGAAGCGCTCTTCCTCGCCTTTACGCGCGCACACGACGATGTCGCTGCCGGCGCTTTGCGGGCAGGCATCCTCGCCATAGACGATGACCAGGTTCACTCGCTCCGATCCCGTCGTACCGGCTGCAGCGGTGGGGGCCTGTTCCTGCGCCGGTCCGCTTTGCTGTTGCGCCATGGCGGGTAGGGTGCTTGCAGCTATCAGCAGCATGGCGGCTGTCGCGGTCTTCATCATCGTCCTTATCTCCTCAGATCCGCTTCGACAGCGCAATTGCAGCCCGGCACCCCAGGCGAATGGCACCCGAAAGCAGCGGATAGGCAGGTGCCTGTTCCGCCCCACGGGCAATCGCGGTCTCGCGATGCTCGACCTCTTCCGCCTGAAAATCCGTGATGGTGGCGGCGAGTTCCGGATCATCATTCCCCAGCTCCGCCAACTGTTCGGCATAATGGCGGTCGATTTCCGTTTCGATCGCCGCAGTGCAGGCCATCGCGGCGCGCGGGCCGATCGCGGCGGTGACTGCGCCCAGGGCAAAGCCTGCGACGTTCCAGATTGGACGCAACGCAGTCGGCCGCACACCGCGCCGCGCTATCATCGCGTCGAATATCTTGCGGTGTCGCTCCTCCTGCGCCGCCATGCCCGCGATGACGCGAGCGTCGGGGTGGCGATCGCCAAGGACGGCAAGCTGCCCGGCATAGATGCGCGTCGCGCCGAACTCGCCTGCCTGGTCCACGCGCAGCATCTGCGCGCGATCATCCGCCGTCACCCGTCGGCCGGGTCGGGGGAAATCCCTTGGCGCGCTCATGCCTCTTTCCTCCACTTGATCAGCAAGGCCAAGATGGCAAGCGCGCTGGCTCCCGACAAGAGCCCGTTGAAACCAGCCAGCGATATGCCCAGCAAGGTCCAGGGCGCGACATCGCAGCGCGTGATCGGCGTTGCCATGATCTGGTTCAGTATGTCGGCGGGATTGCCACTCGCTGGTGAGGTGGAGCAGGCCGTAAGCCCCTGCCACCAGCCATATTCGACGCCCGCGTGAAAAAGGCCGATTGCGCCGCTGATCCCGATCGCCAGCCCCGCCAGCCCGGCAAACAAGGCGCTGAGGCAGGCGCGCCTTTTCAAGCCATAGGCAATAAGCGCCAAGGGGATCGCCGCCATATGCGGATAGCGTTGCCACCAGCACATCTCGCACGGATGCAGGCCGCCCACATATTGCGATGCGTAGGCGCCGCCCAACAGCAGCAGCGGCACGACAAGGGCAAGGAAGCGGGCGAGGGGCAAGCTCTTCATCAAGCCCGCTTAAACGGCCTGAGACCTTTCGTCATGCTGAACTTGCATCAGCGCCCGAACTTCCGCTGGGTCTTGCCATAGCGCAGCTTGCGCGTGCCCGGCTTGCCCTCGGTCGCGCGCCCGCGCGGCGCCGCGCCCTGCTCGTCCGAGGGAAGGCCAAGCTCGTCAGCCTCCAGCTTGCGGATTTCGTCGCGGATGCGCCCTGCTTCCTCGAACTCCAGGTCGGCGGCGGCGGCGCGCATCTTCTTTTCCAGATCCTCGATATAGGCGCGCAGGTTGTGCCCAACGAGGTGCGGCCGATCCTCAAGGCCGGTGTCGACCGTGACCTGATCCTTCGACGCCACATGGGCGATGATGTCGCCGATATTGCGCTTGATCGTGGTCGGCGTGATGCCATGCTCAAGATTATAGGCCTCCTGCTTTTCGCGACGGCGGCTGGTTTCGTTGAGCGCGCGCTCCATGCTGCCGGTGATGCGGTCGGCATAGAGGATGACCCGCCCCTCGACATTACGCGCGGCGCGGCCAATGGTCTGGATGAGCGATGTTTCGGAGCGCAAGAAGCCCTCCTTGTCAGCGTCGAGAATCGCGACCAGCCCGCATTCGGGAATGTCGAGCCCTTCGCGCAGCAGGTTGATACCGACCAGCACGTCATAGACGCCAAGGCGCAGGTCGCGGATCAGTTCGATACGCTCCAATGTCTCGACATCGCTATGCATGTAGCGGACCTTCAATCCCGCTTCATGCATGAACTCGGTCAAGTCTTCGGCCATGCGCTTTGTGAGCGTGGTGACGAGGGTGCGATAGCCCTTTTTCGCGGTCTCCTTGGCTTCATGGATCAGGTCGTCCACCTGATCCTCGACCGGCTTGATCTCCACTGGCGGGTCGATGAGGCCAGTGGGACGGATGACCTGTTCGGAAAAGACGCCGCCGGTCTGTTCCATCTCCCACGAACCGGGGGTGGCCGAGACGCTGACCGTTTGCGGCCGCATCGCATCCCACTCGTTGAAGCGCAGCGGGCGGTTGGCGATGCAGCTTGGCAGGCGAAAACCATATTCGGCGAGCGTGAGCTTGCGCCGATGATCGCCGCGCGCCATCGCTCCGATCTGGGGGATGGTCTGGTGGCTTTCGTCCACGAACAGCAGCGCATTTTCGGGCAGATATTCGAAGAGGGTCGGCGGCGGTTCGCCGGGCAGGCGACCGGTCAGGAAGCGCGAATAATTCTCGATCCCCGCACAGGAGCCCGTCGCCGCGATCATTTCCAAGTCGAAGTTCGTGCGCTGTTCCAGCCTTTGCGCCTCCAGCAGCTTGCCTTCAGCGACCAACTCCTTCAGCCGCTCCGCCAATTCAAACCGGATCGCCTCCATCGCCTGCTTCAGCGTCGGGCCGGGGGTCACATGGTGCGAATTGGGGAACACCTTCACATAATCGAGCGTGGCGACCTTCTTGCCCGTCAGTGGATCGAATTCGGAGATTTCTTCGATCTCATTGCCGAAGAAGCTGATGCGCCAGGCGGTGTCCTCATAGTGAGACGGGAACACCTCCAGATTGTCGCCCTTCACCCTGAAATTGCCGCGCGCGAAGGCGGCGTCGTTGCGCTTATATTGCAGCGCGACGAGCTTGCGGATGATTTCCCGTTGATCTTCGACAGCGCCCTTCTTCATAGAAAAGGTCATCGCCGAATAGGTC
>JAEZCS010000155.1 GCA_023433445.1 Pseudomonadota bacterium
ACATTGTCGGCAGAAAGGCCACGCAGATAGGTGAAGGCGTCGTCGAGATTATCTTCAAAGCCCGCAGCCTTGGCGACGTCGCTGCCCGGTATCCAGATGCCGCCGCCCGATGTCGCCGACGTGCCACCCCAAAGATCGGCCTTCTCAATGATTAGCACTTCGGCGCGGTTTTGCGCTCCGACAAGGCCCGCAAGCAAGCCGCCCGCGCCCGACCCCACCACCAGAATGTCGACTTCCTTGTCCCAATTACTCATTACAGCCCCATTCCGATCCGGGTTCCAACGCAGATGGGGAGCGCTGCCGCAACAGGCTGCTGCGCCAATCCCCTCCCGCAATATTCACGCGAACTGTGCCCTTCACGGCGATAATGTCAACTTCTTGCGTAGTTGGGAGACGAATTTAGCATGCAAGGGCGATGACTTCGCGGCGTTCAGCAGCGGCCCGTCACGGGGATGCAGGCGCCAGTGACAGCGGCTGCGCCATCGGACAGGAGGAAGGCGATGACACTGGCGACCTGTGCGGGAGATACCCAGCGGCTGAAATCCGCATCATTCATGTCCGCACGGTTGGCGGGCGTGTCGATGATCGAGGGCTGGACGGCGTTGACGCGGACGCCATTGTCCTTTTCTTCCTCCGCCAGCGCTTCGGTCAGCTTCGCGATGCCCGCCTTGCTGGCGGCGTAGGCGCCCATGCCTGCCCCCGCCTTAATCGCGGAGGCCGCGCCGATGCTGACGATCGCGCCGCCGCCCTCACGAAGCGAGGGGAGGGCAGCGCGCACGGCGTTGACGGCAGTACGCAGGTTGATGTCGAAGAGCGTCGCCCAGGTCGTGACGTCGCCATCGGCGACAGTTTCCCAACGGAAAGTGCCTGCGACGTTGACGAGCGCTGCAACTGCACCGTTGGCGTCGATTGCCTGATTAACGGCCGCCGCCGTTGCGGCAGGATCGGTCAGGTCTACGCCACCCAGATAAGTCCCCTGCGGTTCGGAACCTGCACTGTCGGCGCGGTCGATCCCCGTCACCTTATAGCCTGCCTGGCTTAGCGTCTGGGTCACGGCCTGGCCTAATATGCCAGCGGCGCCAGTCACAATCGCGTGCGTTTTCATGCCATCCTCTCCTGCCCATGCGCCCTGATGCGATGAACGCTAGCGATCAGAGCGTCGATTCCTTCAGTTTTCCCGGGTCGAGCGGTGAGGCTCCCTCATCAGAGAGGCCGACACGGGTCAGGTCGTGGGGATAATGGACCGAAGCGCGCCAGAAAAGCAGCCCGCCAAAAATTGTCAGCACAGAAAGCGAGAAAAGGCTGACGCGGAGGGATTCAGCGCCGAACCGGGTGGCCAGCAAATCGCTGACTACGCCTGCCAGGACGGGGCCGAACGCGCTGCCGATCACGTTGATGATGACGACCAGCATTGCGGTTGCCTGCGCGCGTTGGTGCGGCAGGACGAGGCGAGCGGCGGCGCCGAATGCAGGGCCTGCCCACATCGCGGCCATCATGCTCGTCACGACAGACAGCAGTGCGACGCCCGGGACGCGCAGCCCACCGATCTGGACGGCGGCGCCGCCCGGCAGTGTGAACATGACGATGAGCATCGGGAAGGCGAGCAGGAAGGCGATCGCAGGGACGCGGAGCTGCCATTGTTCGCCACGCACGCGCAGGCGGTCTACGATCACGCCGCTCAGCAAGCTGCCCGCGATGCCGCCAATCGCCGCGCCGATGCCAAGCCAGGACCCAGCTTCGACAATGGTCATGCCATGCGAGCGCATGAAGAAGGCGGGTTTCCATATGGCAGCGGCATAGCCGAAAATGTTGAATGTCCCGACGCCCAGGCCCAGCAGGCGCAGGGAAGGGATGGACCAGCAGCGCCTGATGGCCCGCCACAAGCTTTCAGACGGCTCAGCGCTGGTCGTCTGCACGGCCTTGCTGCGGCGCGGGCCGGTGAGCCAGAGCAATAGCGCCAAGGGAAAGCCAGGGATGGCGAGCGCGAAAAAGGCCCAGCGCCAGCCCCACATCGCAGCGATGGCCGCGCCGCCGGTAAGCCCGAGTACGATGCCGATATAGGTGGCCGCAGAAAGGACGCCCATGGCGCTCGACCGGCGACGCTCGTCATAAAGGCTGGCGAGCAGCGATTGGGCAGGCGGCAAACCGCCCGCCTCGCCTATACCGACCACCAGGCGCGCGATGCTCATCTGCAGCATGTTGCCAGCGGCGCCACATGCCGCCGTCGCCGCGCTCCACAGCGTGGCAGACAGGGTAAGGACCCCTCGACGCGACCATCGGTCGGCGAAACGCGCAAGCGGCATGCTGAACAACACATAGCTGGCGACGAAGCCCGGTCCGCCGACGAGACCAAGAAGCGAATCGGACGCTCCAAATTCCGCCTTGATGGCCGGAATGAGAACGGAAAATACATGGCGATCCGCATAGCTAAGCGAATTGATCGCCAGCAGCAGCAGCAAGATGTAGAGCGCATAGCCCGGGCGAGCGGACCGTTCCTCTGTGGGCGCCATCATTCTCTCCTCACATGGCAGGCAACCGGTCCGCGCAGATTAAACTTCATGGTCGGTTGCAATTATCTGGAGAGGGATGGCGCAAATGCATCGAATTCGCAAGCGTTGAGGTAAACTGATCTGCAAATGTTGAGAGGCGCTTTGTCCGCGCGAAGCCATGCAGGCGGGAAAGCGGGCCTGAAATTCTGGCCGCACCCTTTTGCTCTGGATGGCTCCGGTCGTCGTTGATGTGCCGATCCCTTGAGCGGTGGACGGATGCGGGCCTGCCGGGTCTATCCAGTCAGGCCCGCACAGTCACCTTACCATTCCATTTCTGGCGCCACCACCAGCTCCTTCACTGCCTCAGGGGCATAGGTCCAGGGTTCCTCGAAGCCCACGGAAACCGAGCTGTAGCCCAGGATCTGGCGCAGGATCTTCGATGATCCCTTCATTACCTCAGGGTCGATCGTCATGGGGAAGTTGATCATGGGCTTCCACCAGGGCGGGCAGTAGCCGACGATCACACCGGCGCGTTCCAGATCGGTCGATGTGTTCGCGCCCGTGCCATGCAGCAGCAGGTCGGTGTAGATGAGCACCGATCCGGCCGGTGCTTCGGCAGGCACGGATTCATATTGGACCGTCCAGGATTGCGGCTCTGTATCAAGATGGCTGCCGGGGACCATGCGCGTTGCGCCATTGGCTTCGACAAAATCATCAAGGCACCAGATGAAGCGCGTCTGCGCGGCGCCCGCCGACAGAGGTACCGCGCCGCTGCGGTCGCGGTGAATGCCCTGCTGCGCGCTGCCGGGGCGGGTAACATTGGCGCCATAGCTGTGCACCAGGTAGGATTCATTCAGCGTCTGCGGCCCCAGTAGTTCGCGGGTAAGTTGAAGCGGCATTTCATGTTCGAGGATGTCGCGGAAGAAGCGCTCCCGGTTCATCAGATGGCACCCGGACATGCGGCGATTGAGGTCGTCATTGTCGGTGTAGAAACGGCGGACGCGTTCTTCATCGATCGCTTCCTCGCGAGTGATTTCGGCGGCGAGAAAGTCGCGCATCTCGCGTGCCTTGTCCCGGCTGACGACCTCGGCCGCGATCGCGTAGCCCGCCCGTTGGAGATCGGCGCGGATCTGGTCCATGTCCTTGGTCGGTTGCGGCAAGGGGCCGTCAAATTCGAGATGCTTTATGGGGCGCGTATCCATTGCGCCCATATTGTGCGTGACTTGCCGTTTCGCGTTTCCGGTGGCCATGGCTTATCCTCTCTCCGATATTCCCGTTCGCCTCTATTTTATAACCCCTGTCTTCCGCAATCAATTCATACGACCGTTGCACTTTCTCGCTTGAGCGCGCGGATCGCCAGGGTCCAGTGCCAGGCAGCCCACAGGAAGAAGGCGGTCAAGCACATCAAGGCATCGCGCAGGCCCAAGGCTGCATCGCCTCCACGCAGATTGGCAAAGGCGTCGCTCAGCACGCCTGCGGCAAGTGGTCCCATCGACACGCCGATCAGGTTTGCTGCCACGATGTTCACAGCGCTCGCCCGCGCGCGCATCGAGACCGGCGCGAGACTTTGGATGAGGGCAATCGAGGGCGCGGTCCATAAGGCACCCACAATGAAGCTTGGAATCAGGACCAGCAGGACCCCCTGCCCATCCGCCATGCTGAGCGCGATTATGTCCAGCGGTATGGAGAGGAGCATGCCCGCGATCGGCAGCCAAAGTGCCATGTGAAGGCCTGACTTGCTGAGCCGCGTTCCTTGCCAGCCGCCTGCCCAGGTGCCGATTGCGCCGCATATGCCAGTCAGCACGCCAAGGCCGATGCCCACATGCGCCAGGCTCATGCCATGATTGCGGATAAGGAAGGAGGGCAGCCAGGTCGAAATGCCCGTCTGGGCGAAGGCCATGATCGCCGTCCCGGCGGCGATGTGCAGGAAAGCGCGCCGCTGGGCCAGGACACGCAGGCTCTGGAACAAAGTAAGGGATCCGTGCATCGAGGCCGATTGATCGGAGGGATCTTCGGTTGCGCCACGAATGGGCTCGCGGCCGATGAGAGGAAAGAGGATCGCGACCAGGATGCCCGGGACTCCCGCCAGCAGAAGGGCCGTCCGCCAGTCCGTCGCCTGCGCGACGATGCCGCCGATAGAGAGGCCCGCCATGATGCCGACCGGCACGCCAATGGCGAAGATACCAGCCGCAGCGGGTCGCTCGCGAGGCGGATAGAGGTCGGAGATAAGAGAGTGGGCAGCGGGGGCGAAGCCTGCTTCGGCAAGTCCGACACCCATGCGCGCGGCGAAGAAGGCGCCGAAACTGCGGGTGAGGCCGCACAGGGCCGTCATGATGCTCCAACTCGCGGTGAACAGCGCGATCAGCCGCACGCGATTGACGCCACGATCGATCAGCTGGGCGATCGGAATGCCCATCAAGGTGTAGAAAATGCCGAAGGCTCCACCCGTCAGCAGGCCGAGTTCCCAATCGGCCAGCTTGAAGTCGGCCTTGATGGGTTCCTGAAGGATGACGACGATCTGGCGGTCAAGATAATTGAGGCTGTAGATGAAGGCGAGCGTCAGCAGCATGACGGTGCGGCGTTGCGCCTTGAGCGGCGGCGACGCGGCGAGCGCGTCCGGCCCGACCGCCGGAAGGGCATCTGACATGGTCAGCGGTGCCGGGTTCGTCATCAGCTTGTCTCCCAAGGAGCCGCCGTCTTGCGCAAGGGCTCAGGTTATTGGAGCCAAGATCATCGGATCGCGATCAGGATCAATGCAGGCGCGCGACTTTCCACGCATATGGAAGCCCGCAGGTCTGGTGCAGGCCATTATGATCGGGGCAGACCGAGATGATGCTGTGCGATGATGGTGCGGTGAACTTCGCTGGTGCCGCCATAGATGGTCTGGCCGATTGACTGGCGATAGGATTCCTCGATCTTCGCCAGGGCGGGCGTTTCATGGGAGAGCGTGCCGGGCGCGGCCAGCGCGGCAAGGTCGGCCGCATCCTGCATGTAGATTTCGGTGGCGAACATCTTGGCCATCGGCCCGATGGCACGGGTCATCCGGCCTGCCTCGATCGCCCAAGTGACGCGGCGGCACATGAGATCGGCGATTTCCAGATGCGTGCGCACGCGGGCAAGGCGGGCACGGACAGCTGGCTTGTCGATCGGGCGCTTGCCTGACGCGTCGCTGCTGCTGCGCGTCGCGCAATCGAT
>JAEZCS010000204.1 GCA_023433445.1 Pseudomonadota bacterium
AACCTATAGTCTTCCAGAACCGGCTTTTGCAGCTCGTTCCACATATCGACGAGGCGGAACGGCCAGGGGCCGACCGGGCGTCCCTTGCTGTTCTGGTAATAGCTCTTCGACCTCGGGTGGGTCCAGATCATGTGCTTCATCCGGTCGTCGATGCGCTTGTTGTGGCGGATAAAGGCTTCCTCTTTCACTTCCACCGTGCGTGCGCCCGCCGCAATCATATGGTCGAGGCATTCGATCAGATAATGGACCTGCGATTCGCTGACGATGTTGAGGCCGCCTGCATGGTTCGGGCCGATATTGGGGCCTGTGGCCATGAAATAATTGGGATAGCCGGGGATGGTCGTACCCAGATAGGCACGCTCTTCCTCGTCCGCCCAATCCACCGCCAGATCGTGGCCATCGCGGCCCTTGATCTCCAGATCCTGCACCAGACGCGACGCCTTGAAGCCGGTTGCGCAAATGATGATGTCGAACTCGTACACCTTGCCATCCTCGGTGCGGATGCCGTTCGGCAGGATTTCGGCGATGCCTGCCGTTTCCAGCGTCGTTTGCGGTTGCATGAGCGCGTCGTACCACCCCGCATCCATCACGATGCGCTTGGAAAAGATCGGGAAGTCCGGCGTCAGCTTCTCGATCAGGTCGGGACGACCAGCCAGCTTGTGATGCATGTGCGACAAGGCATATTGGCGCATGCCCTCGTTCAGCGCCGACACGGCGATACCGTCTTCGGGGTAGGACGGGTCTTTCACGACATTGGGATAAAGGCCATCGGCCGCGAACCAGAACACACGGAAACGGAACCATTCCTTGTAAAGGGGGATGTGCCGCATCGCCCACTTCACCGGCTCGGGCACTTCCGCCTTCACTTCGGGATTGTTGATCATCCAGTGCTTGGTGCGCATGAATACGACCAGCTCGTCGACGTCCTTGACGATCGTGGACACGATCTGCGCGGAACTGGCGCCGGTGCCGATGACGGCGACCTTCTTGCCCGTGAGGTCGATATTCTCGTCATAGCCTGCCGAGTGGGTGATGATGCCCTTGAAGCTTTCGATGCCGGGGATCTCAGGCAGCTTCCAACGGTCGGTCGTGCCGAATGCGTTGAACACGGCATTCGCCTTGATGACCTCGCGCTTTCCGCTGGTCAGATCCTCGACCGTGACGTGCCACAGGGCTTCTTCCTGATCGAAGACAAGGCTGTGCACCATGGTCCTGAAACGGATATTGCGGCGCACGTCATATTTGTCGGCTACGGCGCGGAAATATTCCCGCATATCCGCGCCATGCGGGTGATAATGGTTCCATTCCGGGCTGATTTCGAAGGAATAGGAATAGAAGTGGCTGGGCGTATCGACGCCGACGCCCGGATAGCGGTTTTTCCACCAGGTGCCGCCGACCTCTTCATTCTTCTCGATGATCACATGCTCGTAACCGGCGCGCTCCAGCTCGATGCCTGCGAGTATGCCTGTCAGGCCCGCGCCGATGACCAGGACCTTGAAGCCAGCCGGGGGAGGGGTGCGGCCGGGAAGTCCCTTGCGGTCAGGGCTGCGCTTGAAGCCGCCCTGTTCGACAACCATCGGAACGAATTCGTCTTCCACCGGCTCGCCGACGCCGACGCTCATCATCTTCTGCATCAGGGCGATCGGAGGATCTTCCGACTTCGCCGCGCCCGGCGTCGTCAGCACATGAATTAGCCGCTCATGCAGGTCATCGATGCAGTCCTGGGGCATCACATAGTCGGGATTGGTATAGGGCGGATGAATGTGGACCTTGAAGGTTTCCAGCATCGATTCATCATGCGTCAGGTGCACATAGACCATCAGCAGGGTCTGGAGGTTGGCCGCTTTCAGCGCCTCCCGCAGTTCCGGCCCGTCTGCAAGGGGAAGGGGGCGGCTGCCACTATCGAGCATGTTCGACAAAGTCTTCGTTCTCATATCCATATGTCTCTCCCCGCGAAGGATTCTCCGCGCCGTCTTGTCAAATTTCGCACGCTATCAGGACATTCGCCCGACAGCCACTCGCCACATCCTTATTGATCGGTGAGCCGACTGCGTCCAACTTCGCCGCCAGCTTTTCCGCCACGCGGACGGGCCACGGATCAAAACAGATTTCCACATGGAGAACAGGGCATGCAAAGGTTCAAGGACAAGGCGATCGTTATTACCGGCGGTTCGAGCGGTATCGGGCTCGCGGCGGCCCAGCGCATCATGGAGGAAGGCGGATCGGTGCTGATCACCGGATCGAACCGCGAAAGGCTGGACAACGCTGCGGCTGATCTTCCCGGCGTGCACGTCCTGCAAAATGACGCCGCCCAGCCGGAAGCCGCGCAGGCCCTGGCGCAGGAAGCCGCACGCCTGTTCGGCCAGATCGATGGCCTGTTCCTCAACGCGGGCGTCGGTGCAGGCGCCCCGCTCGGGGATATCAGTGCTGACCTCTACCGCAATATCATGGACCTCAATGTCGGCGGCCCCATCTTCGGCACGCAGGCCCTGGCGCCCCTGATCCGCGACGGCGGCTCGATCCTCATCACGGCTTCTATCGCCAAGGACAAGGGGCTGCCCGCGAGCGCCCTTTATTCCGCCACCAAAGGAGCCGTCCGCTCTCTTGCTCGCGGCTTTGCCTATGAGCTTGCCCCGCGTCGCATTCGCGTGAACACCTTAAGCCCCGGACCGATCGCCACGGACTTTTTCCACCGCCTTGGCTTGCCGCCGGAGCATGTCGGCGCGATCGAAGAGCAGATGGCGCAGGGCAACCCTCTCGGCCGGATCGGCACCGCGCGGGAGGCCGCAGCAGTCGCCCTGTTCCTGCTCTCCGATGAAGCCAGCTATGTGACGGGGTCGGACTATTTCGTCGACGGCGGGCAAGCGCAGCTCTAGGTCAGGTCCCCGTTCCAGGAGCCGTCAGAGCGACGGCTCCTCAACCGGGCCCGCCGCCCGCCGTCCACAGCCAGCGAAGCGCCGGTGATGAAGGTCGCGCCCTCCCAAGCGAAGTCCGGCACCAGCGTGATGGTCAGGCGATGTCTGAACCCGAACCGATTCAGCCTGAACTCCCTTCTGCTTCACGCCGCCGCCCTTATGGGTTAGACTGCCCCGCAAAGAAAAGGCGTCCGCCATGCAGAACAGCGAATGGCAGATATTGAGCGACATCCAGGCGGGTGGCGTGTGGGCCGCAGTTGCCGAACATCCTAGCGTGGAAGGACTGGACCGGACGCATAGCGCTCATCGGACAACATTGGGCTTGTGGATGTCGTCAGGGCCGAACAACTCGCGAGGGAGCTTTCTGACGAGCGAGTGGCATTATGGCGATGCTCCCTTGGGCGCTGTAGTAGCGGTTCCAGCGGGATTTCCTCTGCGTGTTCAATCTGAAGAGATGCCTGCGCGACGTATGCTGCATTGCCGATTGCCCGAGCGCGTAGCCCTGCAAACCGACCCCGCGATGCTTGGCGGCTGCATTGACATGCGCAACAGCGTCGTTGCGTCCTGCCTCCGTCGCATCGCGCAGGAGACGCTCACGCCCGGGTTCGGCAGCCAGGCAATCGTCGAGGGACTTGGCTTGGTCATCGCGGGCGAACTTGAACGGGCGATGGGGAGCAAGTCGCCACCACTGCGCAAGGGCGGTCTTGCGCCATGGCAGCTGCGCCGGATCGACGATCACCTTCGGGCCGGCAACTGGGACAGTGGCGTCAGCGACGTCGCGCGGCTGTGCGGTGTCAGCGCCGGTCATGCGATGCGAGCATTCCGCCAAAGCACGGGCCAATCCATCGCCGCCCATATGGCTGCGATGCGGATAGAACGCGCTTGCACGCTGCTCGCGCGCGATGATCTGCCTATCGGTCAGATTGCAGCGGAACTGCGCTTCGCCAGCCCGTCCGCCTTCGCCGCCGCCTTTCGTCGAACGCTCGGCATGAGTCCGAACGTCTATCGCCAGCGTCGGCGCTCAGGCGAGGTGGCCCAGCCTGATCCCGCGCGTTTCGGGTAGCACCAGCAACGCTAGCGGCACTGCGAGCAATGCGAGCGTGCCAAGGGCCGCATTGGCATCTCCTACCCCTCCTGTCGCCTGCGCCAGCGCACCTGACAGCCATGGCGCGACAACGAACCCCCAGCGGCCTATCAGATTGTTGCACCAACCGTTGGCTGCGGCGCGCAACTCGGTGGGGAACAGTTCCGAATTGACGGTATAGGCAGCGATCCACACGCCGAGCACGATCTGGATACCGATGAAGGACGCGCCAATCGTCCACCAACCATGCGCCTGATAGGCAATCATTGTCAGCCCGCCGAGCAGCCCCATCAGCAACGCGACCGTGTAGCGCCGCCCGATCGCGTCCAGCAGCAGGCCGGTGATGATCGACCCCGCGAACGCCCCCGCAAGACCGAAGGGCGCGAGCAGCGCGAGATCCGACGCGGGCCAGGCACGCTCGCGCATGACATAGAGAGTGAAGAAAAGCGCCGCGTTTGCCGACCCAAAATTGACGAGAAACCACAATGTGCTCATCGCGAGGAACCGACGGCGAAGCCTGGGCGCCCAAAGGCTGCGCAGTTCCGCGATCAGGGATGGCCGCGGAACCCCTTGGCCGCGGGTGGCGAGCCAGATCGGTGTTTCCGGCAGCTTCCAAAGCATGAACGGCAGGATCAGTAATGGACCTGATCCGATCACAAAGAGCAGCCGCCAACCAAGTGGGCTTTCGGTTGCCGTCGCCAGCAGCAGGAATGGCAATGCCGCGCCAAGGCTGCCCAACGACCCAAGCACGCCATTCACGCGGCCGCGCATATGCGGCGGCAGGGTTTCCGACACCATGAGGTAGGAAGTGGCGATCTGCGTCACCAACATGATGCGCGCGATGAACTGGACGACGGCGTAGCTCGCAACGCTGCCCGTCGCGACCGTGGCGAGCGACGCAAGCGCGAAGCCCGCCGACGAAAGAAGCAGGATCGGGCGACGCCCCACGCGATCTGCGAGCCGTATCAAGAAGCAGGCCAGGATCGCGCCCGTCGCCACGATCGCCAGGGCGCGGCCCAGAAGATCGGCCGGAGCCCCATATTCCTTTGCCAGAAAGGGCAAAACCACGCTGGACAGGCTGATATCGAAGCCTTCGAACATGACCACCGGGGCCAGCATCGCGATCAGCATGATCTGATGCCTGTTCAGCTTGCCTTCTGCGGCCGCCGTCGGCGCGTCAGCCATCAATGTCGTCCATTTCGAAGATGCTGGCAGGAACGTCCACGACGCCGGCCTGAGCGGCATAGCGATCCCATGCGCTCACCATTTCCGCCAATATCTCCGGCTGCTGATGGGCGAGATCGTCAATCTCTCCCCACCGAACGCGCCGAGATCCGAAAAGCCGAGGTCATCCGCAACGGTCAGCAGGATGTTGGGCGGCGCGTTCGATAATGCCATGTTGCAATGCTTCTCCCGTGAGTGAGGTGGGCGCTCAGAAGTCGACCGCAAGGTCGACACCATAGGTTCGCGGCGTGCCAAACTGCGCGCCCGGCACGAAAGCGTTATAATGAGTGATGTCGCGCCCAACCGGTACTCGTCCCCTCATGCCCTGCTCCTATCGCGCTGGAGCTATAAGGGAAAGCAATTGACCGGTTGAGACAGCCAGACAAGCAGAATGTCGCGAGACGCACATGATAATCGCGGCCTGCTTGCATGGGCGGCGCGGTCAGGGAAAAATGGTGGCCAATAGAGGAGAGCAACACCATGACCGATGCAACAGCCGTGCTCGCGCGACCCCATGATGAGGCGCGGGAAGAAACTCAAACGTTGGAACATGTCTGGCGGGACTTCTGTGCGAAACTCGCGGATGCCGGTACGATCCTTTCGCGAAATGACGCACCAAGGAACGCGCTCGATCAGGCAGAAGGGCTGCGTTACCTCTCTCGCCTGACCCGTACCGCTCTTAACATGATAGTGGATTCGTCGGATCCCGATTTCCCTCGCCTCTTCCGCATGTGCGACGATGCGATCAAGATCGGCGCGGACAATCCCGACAACATCTATCAGCAGATCGTCGTGTGCGGCGATCGCGACTACCGCATCTGGGGCAAGCGCGGCACCGTTCCCTATCTCAGCATTGGCAGCAAGGCGAACCGCTACGCTACCGAAGGAACGATGCAATCGACCGGCGAGATCGAGTTCGCCGACGTAGAGCTTGGCCCTGACGGCAGTTTCGAAATCATCGCGAGCGCCACGAAGAAGCCGGGGAACTGGCTGCCCTTGGCCGAGGACTCGACCCTGCTGATCATCCGCCAGACGTTCGAGGACAAGGCGACGCAAATCCCGGCGGAGATCAATGTGGAATGCATCGGCGGGCCGCCCGCGAAAGCGCTGCTGACCCCCGAAGCGATAACCGACCAGCTGAACACGACAGCGGCCTGGGTCAGCGGAACCGTCAACACCTTCGCCGACTGGTCGGAATGGTTCAAGACGCAGCCCAACCGCATCTATGACGGAAAGGACCAGTCAACCTGGTATCGTGCCGGTGGCGATCCCAAGATCTGGTATGGTCACATCTATTTCGATCTGAAGCCGGGTGAGGCTTTGGAGCTGGAGGTGATGCCACCAAAGCAGTGCAGGATGTGGAACTTCCAACTCGACAACTGGTGGATGGAATCGCTGGATCATGTCCATCAAAAGGTCTGGGTCAACAGCGCGCAGGCCAAGTACGAACCCGACGGACGCGTGATCCTGGTCTGCGCCGATCAGGATCCGGGCTATGGCAACTGGATCGACCTAGCCGGCCACCGTTCCGGCACGGCGCTGTGGCGCTGGATCGAGGCCGATGAGCATCCCACACCCGAATGCCGGGTCGTCTCGCTCGGCTAGTCCCGTCAGTAAGCACATTGTCTCGAGGGTCGCACCCTGTGCGGCCCTCGGAAGGCATTCCCGGCGGGATGGATCCCCGCTTTCGTGATCAAGCACCATGCGGGCTGCCGTTCACGAACGTCAGGTGCAAACCCGTTCGCTGTGTTGCTTTTCGTAGATCCTGCCTCTCAGGAGCGCGGGCCTCCGGTCATCCCGGCGCGGTTCAGCTCGACCATGCCGTGCTTCAGAAAAGGCAATCCCCAAGCCTGGGACTACCAGTCCGCCCTCAATTGTCGCAATATTCCCACCGCCCCGCATTGCAGGCGGCGACGGCACGGCGCCACGACGCCATCTTGCGCTCATAATCTGCGCGCGCGTCGGCATAGCCCGCGCCGCCGCCTTGCGCGCGGCGATAGTCGCGCATGATGCGCGCATCGCGGTCCCGGACATAGGCGAGTTGCTGCTGGTTCATCCGTCGGATCGTTGCACGATCCCGCTCCCGCGCAGCGGAACTGCGCATCGCTGGATCCTTGGGATCATCCGCCAGCGCAACAGCTGGAAGCGTTGCAAGGCCGAGCACCGCCACGCATGCGAAAATCCTGGCCTTCATGGATCCTTGCCCCCCGAAATTCCCTTTCATCTGCTATTCGCGATCCGCACGGGCCACGGCAACGGATTTGCGACGAACGGCGGGATGCAATTGCAGCCAGATTCAGGAGGAATCGGCCGATAATGGCAGGAACGGTATGAAAT
>JAEZCS010000045.1 GCA_023433445.1 Pseudomonadota bacterium
GCGGCAGAGAGCTCACTTCGCGGCTGCTTGCGCGTCAGGCCTGCGGAGAGCCATTGCTGGTAGATATGGGCGAGCAGGTCGCCAACGCCGCGCCCTTGCTCAACGCTGTAGTGAAGCACCCGGCGTCACTGGAAATCGACACGCAGATGGCATTGCCCGCCGCGCGGGTAAGCGCCGACCCTGCGGAGCTGGAAGCGATCATGCTGGAACTGGGCGCCAATCCCGCTCGAGCAGGTGCGCGTCACATCGCCCTGCGATGCCGCAGGATTGGCGACTGGATCTGGCTGATCGTGGCAGATGACGGGCCGGGATTGGGCGTCGATGATTCTGCCAAATCACCGGTCGAAGCGAGCAGCAGCGGTCATGGTTTGCAGCGGGTCCGCAGGGCGATCCGGGACATGAAGGGCAAATTTTTCATTCGCGGCAGTGTCGGCGCAGGGGCAGGCACAGTGGTCGCCATGCTTTTGCCGGTGGCGCATCCCGCCGCCAGCAAATCACGCGCCCGGCATTGGAGCGCGTCACCCACCAACGAGGAGAGTTGCGATGAAGACCGATGGACAGTTGCAGCATGACGTGATGGACGAACTGGAGTGGGACCCCAGCGTCGATCATGCCGATATCGGCGTGGCGGTAAATGAGGGGGTGGTGACCCTGTCTGGCTATGTCTCCAACTATGTCGAGAAGATGGCTGCTGAAAAAGCGGCTCGGCGCGTCAGCGGGGTCAAGGCAATCGCTGAGGAGATCCAGGTGCGCTTCAAGTCCGAACCCAAGACGGCGGACCATGAAATAGCCAAGCGCATTCTCGACATGTTTTCCTGGAACGTCTCCATCCCGCACGACAAGATCAATGTGAAGGTGGAGAAAGGCTGGGTCACGCTGTCGGGCGTTGTCGATGCCTATTATCAGAGCGATGAGGCGAGAAGGGCGGCCGGGAGGATTTCAGGCGTGACCGGTGTCAGCAACCTTATCGAGGTGAAGAAGCTGCCCGTGAGCGCAGACATCCGGGAACGGATCGCGGCCGCTTTCAAGCGTCAGGCGGATCTGGACGCTGCTGGCGTTACGATCGCGACGGTTGGGAATACGGTACGCTTGGGCGGACGGGTGAAGGCCTGGCACGAACGCGGCGTCGCTGAGCGCGCGGCTTGGGCAGCGCCCGGCGTGACCAAGGTCGAGGACAATATCGTCGTGTCGACTTTCTGAGAAAATTGTCCCCGGCAGGCATCATCAGAGCCCGCCGGGGACGAGGCATTCTGGCGGCGCGTCACTGCCGCTAGTTAGTGGAGGAGCATATGCCCGTCATAGATCGCGTCCGCCAATCCGCCGACGCCATGTTTCAGGCGGCCATGACCATTGGGTTGATGATCGCCATCGGGGCGATGATCCTGGCTCGGATGCCGGGATGAGGACTGCTGGATAGAGAAAGGAAATCGACATGAAGAACGTGCTTTTGCTCGTCCATGATGATGCCGGCCAGGAATCGCGGATTCAGGCGGCGCTTGATCTGACGCGATATCTGTCCGGCCATCTGACCTGCCTTGATATCGTGCAAATTCCCGTGTTGGCGGGCAGCGAATATTATCCAGACGCGGAACTGATGCTGCTGCAGGACGCCCGAAAGCGGGAAGAGGTCAACGCCGGACGCATCAAGGCACGGCTTGAGGCGGAAGACGTGGCGTGGAACTGGATCGACCACACCGGCAATATAGCCCCGCTGCTACAGGACTGCGCGGCGCTGGCAGACGTCATCGTGCTCAACACCTCGGTCGCGGATAATTTCGTGCCGGATATGATTTCGATCGTGTCGGATGCGGTGCTGAAATCAGGCAAGCCCATATTGGCGGTTCCCGACGATTGCCGTGGCATCGACTTTGGCGGCCATGTGCTTGTCGCGTGGGACGGTTCGGGGCCTGCCGCAGAAGCGCTGAGGTCGGCGGCACCATTGCTGGCGAGCGCGGAGGGCGTGACGATCATCGAGATTGGTGAAGTGCGCGGCGAGATTGCGGAGGATGCTGCGGCCTACCTTTCCAGGCATGGTGTACGGCCGCGCGTCGAGCATCTGGAGGAACCCGAAGAGGGCGTCGCGGCGGGATTGCTGGACGAGATGGACAGGCGGCGGCCCGCTTTCTGCGTCATGGGCGCATATGGGCATTCGCGGTTGCGGGAGAGTCTGTTCGGCGGAACTACCCGGAAAATGCTGGCGGAGGCGAAGGTGCCGTTGTTTTTGGCGCACTGAAATTCATGAAAGAAAGCGTTGATTGAAACGGATTTTGGAGTCGTTTGGATAGTAAGGTGACTATTGAGGATGGCACTGACATAGCCGAAATAATAATGCCCTTATTACGGTATGTTAAACCATCTATAAGTAAGTTTTATGTTGCAGTTCGGGCAATAATGTTAGGGTTGGTCAAGCCTTTGCCAGGCTGACGTCGAAATGCCGTGCAGGGTGAGGCCATGCCCACATGGAAAACAACTGATCCATGTGGCGCGGGTGAGCGCGATGGGAACGATGGCATCGACGCTGGCGCATGAACTCAATCAGCCGATCGCGGCCGTCGCCAACTATGTCGAAGCGGTGCGCGACCAGATGGCGGAGCC
>JAEZCS010000053.1 GCA_023433445.1 Pseudomonadota bacterium
GGCGGATCGGGAATGCCGGGTTCATGCCCAGCATGAGCCCGGTGCGCGTCCGTTGCGGAAGTGGAAGGCATCTGATGACCGGCGTGTGGATCCGATGGACCGGATGGAGACTGCGGCATATCGTGCCCGGCATGGGGGTCGTCAGCTTCTTCGTCCATCTGATGCCCCGCATGCGGATCGGCCGTCACCAGCTGTTCGGCGGCGGCATGGTTATGCTGCCCCAGCGCGGGCGTTGCGGCGGCCGCGAGAAGCAGGCTGAGGAGATACTTCATGCCGCATCTCCCTCCAGCGGACGGATGGTGACGACACGGAACATTCCGGCGTGCATGTGAAGCAGCAGATGGCAGTGAAACGCCCAGTCGCCGGGTGCGTCTGCCGTCAGGTCTAAGCTGACCTTGCCGCCCGGCAACACATTGACCGTGTGCTTGCGGGGATAGCTGCCGGTATGGCCGTTCACCACCTCGAAGAAATGGCCATGCAGATGAATCGGGTGGGTCATCATCGTATCGTTGATGAGCACGACGCGAGCGCGTTCGTTACGTTCGAAGCGGATCGGCTCGACCCCTTCGCTGAATTTCTCGCCATCGAACGACCACATGAAGCGCTCCATGTTGCCGGTGAGGTGGACCTCGATCGTGCGTTGCGGCGGGCGCGTGTCAGGATTTGGGGTAAGCGACATAAGGTCACGGTAGGTCAGCACCTTGTGCCCGACATCTTCCAGCCCGACGCCCGGATCGCCGGTACGATCGACTGGTGACATGGCGATGGCATCCACGCCAACACCGACCTTGACGCTGTCGGGGACCAAAGACTTGTCGCGCATGTTCATGCTGCCCATCGAATGGGAGCCGCCATGATCCATCCCGGCCATTGCGCCATGGTCCATTCCAGCCATTGAACTATAATCCATGCTGCCCATGCCCATGTCCCTCATGGTGAGTGTCGGACGTGGGCGAAGCGGTGGAACGGGCGCGGTCATCCCCATGCGCGGCGCGAGCGTGGCGCGCGCCATGCCGGAACGATCGATCGATTCCGCGACGAGCGTGAACGCCTTGTCCTCGGTTGGCTGGATAATGACGTCATAGGTCTCGGCATTGCCGATCTGGAATTCGTCCACGGTCACCGGACGGACATTCAGCCCATCAGCGCTGACCACGGTCATGGGCAGACCCGGAATGCGGATATTGAAGATCGTCATGGTAGCAGCATTAATGAAGCGCAGCCGCACCCGCTCGCCGGAGCGAAAGAGGCCGGTCCAGTTTTCCTGCGGCCCGTGACCATTGACGAGATAAGTATAGGTGGCAGCCGTCACGTCCGCGATGTCCGTGGGGTCCATCCGCATCTTTCCCCACATGGCGCGGTCGGAAGCGGACATGCTCTCCTCGGGACCACCACCCAGCATGCCGAACAGCGTCTGCCTCTGGCGGTTGAAATAGCCGCCTTCCGATTTGAGCTTGGTGACGAGCTGGTGCGGATGCAGGAAGGTCCAGTCGCTGAGCACGATCACATGCTCGCGATCATAGGCGACCGGATCGGGCTCGGCGGGATCGATCACGATCGGCCCGTAATGGCCCTGCTGCTCCTGGAGTCCGGAGTGGCTGTGATACCAGTAGGTGCCGCTTTGCAGCAGCGGAAATTCGTAAACGAAGGTAGTGTGCGGCTTGATACCAGGGAAGCTGACGCCGGGAACGCCGTCCATCTGAAATGGTACGATCAGCCCATGCCAGTGGATCGAGCTATCCTCATCCAGCGTATTTTCGACATGGAGGCGCACATTCTGCCCCTCGCGCAGCCGGATCAGCGGCGCGGGCAATACGCCGTTCATCGTGACGGCATGGCCGGTGCGGCCGCCAACCGTAAAGGGGGTGTTCGCGATTTTAAGGTGGATATTCTCGCCCGAAAGCGTGGGCATCTGCGGCGCCAGCCCCGGCGAGCCGGCCAGACCTGCCGAACCCGATTGGGCCCAGGCAGGGAACAGGCCGGAAAAGCCCAGTCCGGCGGCGCCGACCGCGCCGGCACGCAGCAGGGATCGCCGATCGATCGCCTGTGTCATGATATTGTCCTCGGCTCCATCGGGGGAGCCCGCTATGTGCTGAATGGGCCGGGAGACGGGAAAGCCGCCTCCCGGTTTGCGTTCGATCAGTGCTGACTCATGCCATGTCCGGCATGCGGATCGGCGGCAGGCGCCTCCGCCTTGCCCTCGGCCTTCATTTTCTCGCAGCAGGCCATCTTGCCATCAGCCCCCTTGTCGCAGCAGCCGCTGGACATATCGTGACCTTCATGCCCGTCATGGCCGGTCTTTTCGCCCTGGCTGGTGGGTGGGGTGCGCACATCGGCCGGTGCGGCGCTCTGGGCGAAGGCTGGCATGGCGATCATCATCGTGATCGCAGTAATTATCAACTTCATGACTAATCTCCGGAAGAAAGTGGATGAACCTCAATTCCCCGGAATCATGCGCGGCGGCGGCGTGTCTCTCTCAAGCGTGATCGCGATGAGATGTTTCTGTCCCGCAACAGAATATAAGGCCTTTGTTGGCCGATCCAACTGCTCGATGAGGGGAGGCATTGCCGGGAACGCCGCGCAGGCAACGGCGCAGTGCATGCCGGGTTCGGGTGATTTACGATGGGAGGGAGATTCACTCCCGGCGCAATGCCCCGCGACCGAAGCCATCTCCATCGCACCCTGATGCGGCATAGCCGTTGCAGTGCCGCTCGCCATCGATACGGACGAGACGAGCATGGCAAGCGCAATCAGGAGCGACGAAAGCAACTTCATCGCAATCCTGTTGGGTGGTGGGGCCTGTTGGGCGGTTGGGCCATGGGTGACAACGATTCGAATCCTTTTCGAACCCTTCATGCACCTTGACACAATGATAAGGTCAAGTGCCTATTGACTCTGACATGGTGTCAAACTCCATCTTACCCTGCGATAGAAGGAGACGGTTGATGGCCGAGTCGAAACATGGCGTTCATTCCGGTGTCCACAGTTGTTGTGGTGACCATGGCAAGCATTCCGCCGGACTGGTGGTCGACCCGGTTTGCGGCATGACGGTCGATCCCGAAAAAACCGCGCATCACGCGACCTATGCTGGCCACGACTATCATTTTTGCAGCGCCGGCTGCCGCGAGAAGTTCATTGCGGACCCGGAAGCGCATCTGAACAAGTCCGCCGTCGAACCCGTCGATGCGCCGCCGGGGACGATGTGGACCTGCCCGATGCATCCGGAGATCCGGCAGGACCATCCCGGCGCCTGCCCGATCTGCGGCATGGGGCTTGAGCCGGAAATGGTCAGCGCCGATACCGGACCCAGCGCCGAGCTGCTCGACATGACACGGCGTTT
This sequence comes from Pseudomonadota bacterium, assembly GCA_023433445.1. Classification (GTDB taxonomy): domain Bacteria; phylum Pseudomonadota; class Alphaproteobacteria; order Sphingomonadales; family Sphingomonadaceae; genus Sphingobium. Next base: position 3,341 of record JAEZCS010000053.1, read on the forward strand.
CTGGATTGGCCTTGCGCTGGCCCTCCCGGTCTTCATCCTCGAAATGGGCGGGCACCTTTTCCCGGCGCTGCATCATCTCGTGCCCATGAAGCTGTCGATCTGGATCCAGTTCGCGCTGGCGACGCCGGTCGTGCTGTGGGCGGGCTGGCCCTTTTTCGAGCGCGGCTGGGCTTCGCTGAAGACGCGCAATCTCAACATGTTCACGCTGATCGCGATGGGGACCGGCGTCGCATGGGCCTATAGCGTCGTCGCGACGCTGGCGCCCGGTATCTTCCCGGACGCCTTCCGCGCCGCTGACGGGACCGTCGCGGTCTATTTCGAGGCGGCCGCCGTCATTACCGTGCTGGTGCTGCTGGGGCAGGTGCTGGAACTGCGCGCGCGCGAACGCACATCGGGCGCGATCAAGGCATTGCTCAACCTTGCCCCGAAAACCGCTCGGCGCATCGCCGAGGACGGCAGCGAGGCGGAAATCCCGCTGGAGGATGTGGCGGTGGGGGATCGGCTGCGGGTGCGGCCGGGCGAAAAGGTGCCGGTTGACGGCGTGGTCGAGGAAGGGCGTTCGGCGCTCGATGAATCGATGGTCACGGGCGAATCCATGCCCGTCACCAAGTCGGATGGCGACAGCGTGATCGGCGGCACGATGAACCAGAGCGGCGCCCTGGTCATCCGCGCCGACAAGGTCGGGCGCGATACCATGCTGTCGCGCATCGTCCAGATGGTCGCCGAGGCGCAGCGCTCGCGCGCGCCGATCCAGCGCATGGCCGATCAGGTCTCGGGCTGGTTCGTGCCGGTTGTCATCGGGGTCGCTGTCCTCGCCTTCGTCATCTGGGGCGTCTGGGGACCGGAGCCGCGCTTTGCCCATGGGCTGATCGCGGCGGTATCGGTGCTGATCATCGCCTGCCCCTGCGCATTGGGGCTGGCGACGCCGATGTCGATCATGGTCGGCGTCGGGCGCGGGGCGGGGCTTGGCGTGCTGATCAAGAATGCCGAAGCGCTGGAGCATATGGAGAAGGTCGACACGCTGGTCGTCGACAAGACCGGCACGCTGACCGAAGGCAAGCCCGCCGTCACCCGGATCGTCGCGGCGGATGGCTATGCGGAAAGCGAGTTGCTGCGGATTGCCGCCGGCGTCGAGCGCGCCTCGGAGCATCCGCTGGCGCTGGCGATCGTCGATGCGGCGACGGGCCGAGGCATCGACATTCCTCCCGTCAGCGATTTCGATTCACCCACCGGCAAGGGGGCGCTGGGCACCGTCGAAGGCAAGCGGGTCACATTGGGGAATGCGCGCTTCCTGGCGGAATCGGGGATCGATACCGCGCCGCTTGTCGCCGAGGCCGATGCACTTCGCGGCGATGGCGCGACGGCGATCTTCATGGGGCTGGATGATCGGGCCGTGGGGATTTTCGCCATCGCCGATCCGATCAAGCCGACGACACCCGAGGCGCTGGCCGCCCTGCGCGCCGACGGCATCAAGGTGGTGATGCTGACCGGCGACAATCGCACCACGGCTGAAGCGGTTGCGCGTCAACTCGGCATCGATGCGGTCGAGGCCGATGTGCTGCCCGACCAGAAGGCGAATGTCGTCGCGCGGCTGAAGCAGGAAGGCCGCGTCGTCGCCATGGCGGGCGATGGCGTCAATGATGCCCCGGCGCTGGCGGCGGCCGACGTCGGCATCGCGATGGGACATGGCACCGACGTTGCCATGGAAAGCGCGGGCGTGACCTTGCTCAAGGGCGATCTCAACGGCATCGTCCGGGCCCGCCAGCTCAGTGAGGCGACGATGTCGAATATCCGGCACAACCTGTTCTTCGCTTTCATCTACAACGCGGCGGGTGTGCCGATCGCGGCGGGGCTGCTCTATCCGGTCTTCGGCATCCTGCTCTCGCCGATGATCGCGGCGGCGGCGATGGCGCTGTCGTCGGTGAGCGTCGTCGCCAACGCGCTGCGCCTCAACCGGGTGAAGCTGTGAATATCGGCGCGGCCTCGCAGGCGAGCGGCGTCTCGCAGCGGATGATCCGCCATTATGAGAAGATCGGCCTGATCCCGGCGCCGCCGCGCCGGGACAGCGGCTATCGCGATTATGCCGATGCCGATGTCCACCGCCTGCGCTTCATCGCCAATGCGCGCGACCTCGGCTTTCCGATCGAGGATATTCGCGATCTCCTCGGGCTGTGGAGCAACAGCCAGCGCGCCAGCGCCGAAGTGAAGGCACTCGCCGTCGCCCGCGCGGAAGAACTCGGCCGCAAGGCAGAAGCGCTTCAGGCACTGCGCCAGACGCTGCTCGAACTGGCGGAGCGCTGCCATGGGGACGACCGCCCCGATTGCCCGATCATCGAGCGCATGTCTGGCGAGGACGACCGCGACGCCGCGGGCGTTCGATGAGGAAACCAGGACCCGGATATGGCTCGGTAGGCGGCAATGGACCGCATTGCCTGTTTACCCGCCTGCGTTGACATTGAACGCAGACGTCGGCTTTGCTGGCGAGAGCTGCCGCTCATGCGCGAGCCTGGAACGGCACGAGTTGGGTCGGGAGCAGACATCTGGCGTTTGCCGACCACTCCCCGAAAGGCGCAGACTGTGGTCAGGATCCGCGATCGCAACGATCACGTAAACTGGCAACACTATCGACCAGCTCAAGCGGCCGCCTGCTCATCCGCATCCTCGCAGCCAAGACCCGTTGCGCGCAGCAAGTAGCCCGCAGCTTCCTCTGCCCGCGCCGCCGCCGTGAGCAAGGCGCGATTATCCCTGCGCAGGATCGAAAGCCAAGAACCGATATAGGCCGCATGATCATCGAGATGGGTGGTTGGGAGACCAACATCGGCGCCAACCAGCGCTGCCGTCAGTTCAGCCACCAATTCCTCGAAAGCGTAGGCCTGATCGCCGAAGCGCTTGCCGAAGGATCGGGCAAGCCGGTCTGGATGACCCGTCCAGTGACCGGCCTCGTGCGCGAGCGTGGCCGCCCATACAGCACGCGTGTCGAACTGTTCGACGGGCGGCATCGTGATGAGGTCTGCGCGCAGGTCGTAATAGGCTCGATCGCCTCCGGTCCGCAGCCGCGCCGGTAGGCAATCGACGAAGCGTTGCGCCCGCGGATCGAGCTGGTCGCCAGGTGGGACGAGCGATAACGGTTCTGGATAGAAATCCGATGGCAGCGCGTCGATCTGGTCTGCATTGAAGACCGCATAGGATCGCATCACCCGGCGATGCTCATCAACCAGCTCGCCAGGGCGTTCGCTGGAATCGACCTTTTTCGAATAGGCCTTGTAGAAGATCGCAAATTGCGCCTGCTCACCGGCACGGACCTGCCCGCCTAGGGTCTGCGCCTGACGGTAGGTCATCCAATGGGGTGACCGATAGCCGCATTGCTCAGCAGCCAGCCACAGCCAGAATGTATTCATGCCGCGATAGGGCTCGCCATTGGCGCGCAGCGGGCGTCCTTGCCCGGCGCATGATCGCCAGGGCCGCACCCAGAGGCGCACACCGGCCTCGAGCCGGTCGATGATGGCGCGCGTGATGGTCTCGGCCGACGAGGGCCGGCCCGATGATTGGGTCATGATGGATACTCCGCGAAAGAGCGGCTGTCTCAGCGCCGCCGATGAAGGGCGGCGGGCGACACCAAAGCGCCGCCCGCCGTTAGGCGTTCGCCTCAGGCGGCCTGTTCGAGGTCGCCAGCATCGCCATCGGGGGCGATCTCCCCGGCCCCGCCGTCGCTGTCGTCTTCGTCGCTGAGGAAGGCGGAATAGCTGCGGAAGCTTTCGGGCTTCTCCACAGCGCCAAACCGCATCTCGTCGGGCAGCCAGGAGAGCGCCTTTTCCCGGACTTCGGCCTCGACGATCCCCTGCCCGGAACAGAGCGCCGCGCAGGCATTGGCAAGGTCACCTTTCTTGGCGTCCTTGTATCGGCCGCGCAGCACCGGCCCGCCGATCTCGTCGAGCGCTTCGAGCATGACGTCCTTCTTCACCCGCCCAAAGAAGTTCTGGGCATCGGGCCGCCACCATTGCGCGACATCAATGTCGAGCAGCCGTCCGAGATGATCGTGAAAGCCGTTGCGACGCCCGCCATCATCGACGTTGAGCGTCGGTTCGAGCGTCTGCGCCATGACATGAGCGAGCCAATCGGCGCGGGCCTGTTCATCCAGTTGCCGGAAGGCATCGAAGCGGGACGACAGCGTGTTCGCGCCTGCCCAGCTCACATCGAGCGCCTGGCGCTGTTCGGTCAGGACATTGCTCGCCGCGCTACCTTCATCGCGGAAGCTGGCGATCGGGAAGCTAGCGGCAGCCGCCTGCAGCGTCGAGTGGTCACGAACATAGCTGCTGGCGAACACCGTCCGGTGCGCCATCAGGAATATCGTGAGATCGAGCGCGAACCCGGCATCCGAGGCGACATGGGCCGACAGGATCTGCCGCCTCTGGGTCGCAAGTTCGTCGACCAGCGTCGCGCTGAGCCGGGAAGCAGCGGCTTTGCCGGACGGCGTCTCGGATTCGCCGTCCTCGCCCGCCTGACGAATGGCGCGCTCGCTGAACATGCGGTTGTGCACCCGCGGTGTGCCGTCAGGGGCAAGATAGATGAAGGTGCCCAGCTGGTCCTTGACCGCATCGTCGACCATCGTGCGCGCCGCCTCGATCGCATCGAGTTCCCGCTCGATGTCGACGAGCCGCACCGAAGCCGCCTCGGCCTCGGGTGTGCCGTCCTCAAGTTCGGTTTCCAGTTCGCGGATGAGCGCATCGCCCTCATCGGAAAGACTGTCGACGCGATCCTGCTCGTCCTCGCTCAATTCGCGCAGCGCCGGATGATATTCGTGGAGCTGGCACTCCACGTCATAGGGCACATGGGTCGCGAGGACCGGCGTCACGAATGCCAGCTTCTGCTCGGCAGCGAGGGCTTGTGCCGCTGATTCGAGCTTCTGGGCGGCAAGCTGCTCGATGATCTCCACGTCGATCCAGCTCTCGTCCGCATCATCGCCGAACAGGTCGCGCTCAATCCGGCCGCCCGCACCGACATAGGCATCGCGGCCAACGAACCGCGCCTTGGCGTCGGTCGCCTTGACCGTCCCGTTGAGGAGCGCACGGCGGACGTTGTCGGGATTGTCACCATAATAGGACCGGGTCATGCTCTCGAACACACGCGCCTGGCGGTCGACATCGGGCGTGACGGCATAGGCCTGCGCGACCCCGAGCGTGATCTCGCCTGCGGCGAGGGCCGCGAAGACGACGGGAGCCAGTTCGGCAAGCCGGACCCGCTGCTCGACGAAGCGGGTCGTAACCCCGAAGCGTTTCGCCACATCCTCGCCGCTCGCCCCCCGGTCGAGGAAATGCTTGAAGGCCGAGCATTCATCCGCCGGGTTCATCGCGACACGGTGGAAATTCTCGGCAAGGCTCGCTTCGGCCGATCCGGCATCATCCTCAAGCACCAGCACCTGAACCTCATGGTCCGCGGCAAGCCGGTTCGTCTCAATCAGGCGTTGGAGCGCCCGCAGGCGGCGGCCGCCCGCCTTGACGGTGAAGTGCCCCGCCTTTTTGAGCGGCGTGACCACGAGATTCTGCAACAGGCCATGCGCCGCGATATTGTCGGCCAGGCTGCCGAGGTCGGCATCGCGATTAGATTTGCGGACGTTATCCTTTGAGAGCGAGAGGTTCTTGACCTTCACGGACTGGATCATCGGTTGTCTCCTTCGAGGGTTGCGCCGACCTCGTCGGCCGGCTTGAGCCACTCAGGCCCACCCGGCCGAAGGCCCCCTCCCCTCTCTTCGATCGCTTGACGCTGCCGCTGTTCAGCCTGCGATCTCGCCAAGGATCTCTACGGCACGACTCGGTGGGACGAAGAGCCGCGTGCGGTGTTGGATGATCTCGGTGAAGCAGCCCGCCGCCTTGAGATGAGGAAGGGCGTCGGACTTCCAGTCGAGCAATTCGAGGCGCTGGTCGCCGGCGACCAAGGCCCGCTTCAGCCGAAGCGCCCCGATCGACATGATCTCGCCCGAGGTGCGAACGTGCTCGACCCGCGCGCCTAGGTCGATCTCGACATGGGCGGCAATGCCGAATGCGCTAGCGATCCGCTCCACCAGCGGCGCCGGAATAAGACGCCCGAGAAGTGACTGGCCGTCATCGCTCGTCAGCCGCCAGACCTGGACATGATCGTCGGGCAGCTTTCCCCACACCGGAAGCAGCAGGCCCGTGACCAGATAGATGATCTGCGTGCGCGTCTGCGCGGCCATTGCGTCGCATTCGGCCTGCCAGGCATTGTCAAAGCTCGCGCGGTCCGCGTCGGTCCAATGGGTTTCGGCGAAGAGGTCCTGCCGGTGTCGTTCGGTGCGCGTCGGCCGCACCAGCTCATACCGACGCACGGTTTGCCCCTCTTCATCGGTTAGCGAGAAGGTCGGGCGGCAAATGGCGGCCTTACCGGAACGCGGGTTGATCAATCGGCGCGCTTCCGGGTCGGCCAAAAGCCAATTCGCGCGTTCCAGGGTCAGCGGCCGATATCGCTCCTCGGTTTCGATGCGCAGGATTTCGGTTTCGGCGCCGCTCACGGGATCGCGCCGGATCACCGTGCGGTCGAGGATCGAAATGCGATCGGCGGCGATCGTCTCGACGCCAAGATCGAGGGTGCCGGCCTCACGGGCCTTCTCCACCCGTGCTTCGATCAAGCCCAGATATTCGTCGAAGATCGCGTTCTGGAGCGCGATGCGCAGTGCCAGGATGCGGTTCAGCCACCGCTGGATCGTGGGCAACGTCTCGACGAGACCACCGCCCTCGCCCACCAGGTTCAACCCGGTGAGCGCCTGGAACTGATCGAAGCGCACCGATTGAAGCTTCCCCTGGAACAGCAGGCGAAACCACTGGTCGAGCGATTCCCGCGAGAAGTCGGACTCCAGATTGTCACGAGGGTCGAAAAGTCCCTGTCCGCCGGTCTGGCGCTGGCCGCGGGTCAGCGCGCCGAGGCTGTCGAGGCGTCTGGCAATGGTCGAGATGAACCGCCGTTCGCCGCGGCAATCAGTGGAAACAGGCCGGAACAATGGCGGACAGGCCTGGTGGGTGCGGTGCGTGCGGCCAAGTCCCTGGATTGCGGCGTCGGCGCGCCAACCTGGCTCGAGCAGATAGTGAATGCGGCGGCTCTGATTGGGCACGTCGAGGCTGGCATGATAGCTCCGTCCCGTGCCGCCGGCGTCGGAAAAGATCAGGATGCGCTTTTCGCCGCGCATGAAGCTGTCGGTCTCCGCGAGGTTCGTGCGCGCGCTGCGCCGTTCGATCCGCTGACGGCCCTCGGCATCGACGATGATCCGCCGGCTGCGACCCGTCACCTCGGCCACTGCCTCCGTCCCGAAATGCCCGATGATATGATCGAGCGCCGAGCCGACCACCGGCAGCGCACAGAGTTGCTCAAGGAGCTGGTCGCGAATGGCCATCGCTTCCCGGCACAGCACGGGCTGCCCCGCCTCGTCGATCATCGGTTCCGAGCGCACCGTGCCGCTATCGTCGGTATAGGTGCGCATCTGGCGCACCGGAAAGGCCGCCGTCAGATAGTCGACCAGGAATTCGCGCGGGGACAGCTCGATGTCGAGCCAGGCGCGCTCCTCGGGGGACAGGTCGGCAAGGGCACGATCGAGCATCGCTTCCGACGTCGACACGAGCTGGACGACGGCGCAGTCGCCGCGCGCGAGATCGGCGGCGATCGCCGGGATCAGCGACGGCAGCTTCATCGACAGCAGGATCTGGCCGAAGAAGCGTTGCTTGGTCGATTCGAAGATCGACAATGCCGCGGCCTTCGCGCCGCTATTATAGGTGGCACCGCTGAAGCCGTCGGTGACGCGCGTGGCGGCGAGCGCGGCCTGCAGATTGTTGTGAATGATCGCCCAGGCATCGGCATAGGCATTGTAGACGGCGATCTGTTCTTCGCTGAGCCGATGCTCGAGGATGTCATATTCGACGCCGGCGAAGCTGAGCGCCCGCGCGGCATAGAGGCCCTGCACCTTGAGGTCGCGGGCGATCAACTCCATCGCTGCAATACCGCCGCGGCGAAGCGATTCCACGAAGGCTCGCCGGTCGGCGAAGGCCGTCTGCGGTCCCCACAGGCCGAGGCGTGTCGCATAAGCGAGGTTGTTGACGTCCGAGGCGCCCGTCGCCGAGGCGTAGAGAATCCGGGCGCGCGGAGCGAGATTTTGGAGGCGCACGCCGGCGATGCCCTGTTCCGACCCTTTCGTGGCGCCGAACCGGCCCTCGCCACCGGCCACCCCGGCCATCTCATGCGCCTCGTCGAAGACGATGACGCCGCTGAAATCCTCGCCCGTCCATTCGATCAGCTGGCGCAGCCGCGTGCCCCTGTCACCGCGGTTGGAGCGCAGGGTGGCATAGGTCAGGAAGAGGATCCCATCGCCCAGCGCGATCGGGGTGCCCAGCTTCCACTGGTTGAGATGCTGGATGTCGAGCGGCAAGCCGCCAAGCGCCGACCAGTCGCGCCGCGCGTCTTCGATCAGCGTCTCGCTCTTGGATATCCAGAGGTGGCGACGGTTGCCGCGCAACCACTGGTCGAGGATCACGCCGGCGACCTGCCGCCCCTTGCCGGCGCCCGTGCCATCGCCAAGGAAAAAGCCGGTCCGATAGGCGTTGCCGGCCTCTGCCGGCGACAGCGAAAGACCCTCCTCGCTAGATACGAACCGGCCCGGAAGGTCGCGCTCGAACGCCGCGCCAGCGTAGATCAGCGTTTCGAGCTGCGCGTCCGAGAGCAGGCCGTCGTCCAAGATCCTGGCCGGCAGCACGGGTTCATAAGCGACCGGGGGTGCGGCAATCGATCCCATTGCCTGCGATTCGACCAGCGCGCTTGGGTGCTCACGGGCATCGGCAATCAGCAGACGGCTCGGCCGATAGGGCAGGTAAATCCCTTGCGGTTCGCCCGCGGGCGCCGGCGCGTCGAGACGGTGATAGGCGACCGCGCGGGTCGTGGGCAGGTTCACCGCCACACGCGAGCTTACGGGGCGGGTCCGCCGCGCGAGGCCCCGGAACAATCCGCTGGGGCGGGATCGGTTGCGGCGTGGGGGCGCACCGGGTCGCCATGGCATCGATGGCCGCGAGCGCAGCGCCGAGCGTCGTACAGGTCTGGCGTGGGACGCAATCCCCTGCCCCGCCCTTTTCGAGGAGAATGAGCTGAACCGCTCGCCCGGTGCCATGCTTGGCATAGGCATTGGGCGGCAGGTCGAGATGCAGCCGGAGATGCGCGGCTGCGGTAGCGTGCAGCCAATCCGCGTCCCCTGTCTCGATGCGATCGGGAAGAATGACGGCGCAGCGCCCGCCTGGAGCAAGCCGCAACAGTGCGGAGCGCAAGTGGCGAAGCGCGGCATGGCGGTCGCGCCCCCGTCCCTGGCTCCGCGAGAAGGGCGGGTTGATGAGCACGACGCTCGGCACCAGTTGCGGATCGAGCATGTCGTCGATCAATTCGCCGTCATGCGTGCTCAATGTGCCCTCGGGAAGGGCATGACGCAGCAAACGCGCGCGCCAGGCATCGATCTCATTGAGGAGAAGGCGAGCACCGGCAAAATGACCGTGTACGGCCAGGAGCCCGGTCCCGGCCGAGGGCTCGAGCACGATATCGCGTGCCGTGATCGCGGCTGCCCTGGCGGCAAGGAAGCCGATCGGTGCCGGTGTCGAGAATTGCTGGAACGCGACTTGCGTTTCGCTACGCACGCTGTGCGTGGGCAGCGCCGCCGTCATGGCGATCAGTTCGGCGAGCCGCACATTAGCATCTGCCGGGAGTGTCGTGTTCTTCAGATGGAGTATCTGCGCGAGTTCGAGCACATCATAGGCGTCGCGCAATGACCACAGGCCATCGGCGCTCGAGCCACCGAAGGCGGCGGTCATCCCGGCAAGGAGGTCATTACGTGCAATCGGACGGCCTTCGGACAGCCGGTCGGCTATGCCTTGAGCAACGATACGGGCGGGATCATCGAGCGGCAGCGTGAGCGCTAGGGGTTGTGTGGCCATGGGGCATCTCCAGGTCTGACACCTGGCATCAGCGCCAGGTCATCAGTCTGAAGGCCCCCTCCCCTCTCAGGCCGCCTCGGCGGCCTGGCGGACACGCCAAGCATCATTCCAGTCCGCATGCCGTTCCGGGAGGCGGAGCACCAATTCGCGTCCATTGGCTGTGAGATGCGGGTGGGCTTTCTTCAGCATGGCGGCAGCGGCGGCACCGCGGTCGCCATAGACGATGATACGCTTGACCCGTTCGGGGATGGCGACGAGCCCAAGGCGCTCGACCCCGCCCAGCGCCCAAGTCGGCGTTCCGAACCAGGCCATTGCTGAAAGGGCGTCCTCGATGCCTTCGGCAAGGCCAAGCTCCTCGTCGGCCTGCGCCAGACGAATGGCCGCGTTGCCAAGCAGGCCAAGCGCAATCTTCGGCTTTGGCAGAGGCTTGTGCAGGATATCGGCGAGATCAAGGCAGGTCCGCTGGACGGCCACGACGCCTAGATCGTTCTCAACCGCGGCGATCATCGCTGGAAAGAATCGGCGCCGCTCACCGGCGCCCACGATGGTGCGGGGATTGTAGCGCAGGCAACGCGGATAGGGAGGCGGCAGACCGCGCGCCGCCAGATAATCGGCCGCTGGAGAGTCGGCGATGGGCTGGCTCGCCTTCCATAGGCGCAGTGCAAGACCGCGATGGTCCGCGGCCGCCTTCGGGCGCGGCATGGTGAGCGGCTCGGCATCGTGAAGTTTGCGCCGGCGCAAAGCAGCTAGAACATCGCGCGTGTCGCAGCCGGCAAAGCAGTGGAACAGGATCGCCCGCTCGCCTAGGCGGACCGACAGGCTGGGACCATGATCGTCATGTGCCGGGCAACGGCATTCGCCGCGTGTCCCGCGCCACGTTCCGCCCAGGGCTTCGACGATGGTTTTGGCGCGATGGGGGGCAGCTATGGGCATCGACTAGTCCTTGCAAAGTGGTGGCGCGCCGCTGCTGATTGCGCCCTCCCCTCCCCGGCATTTCAGCCAGGCATGCCCTTGGCTGCGAGGATACCGAATTCCTCGACGATGCGATCGGTTGTGTAATGGGTCACGCCGTCGCGTTCATAGGAGCTGTCCTTGAGCCGCCCGGCTATGCGCACGAGGTCCCCGACTTGGGCTCGGTCGGCGATATGCTTTCGCTGGCCCTCGCTGAAGACGCTCACGCGGTTCCAGTGACTGTCCTCCTGCCATTCGTCATCGTCGCCCTTGCGGCGGTAATTCGCGCAGACCGACAGCAGAGTGACTTTCGGCCGCGCATCGATTTCCCCGATCCGGCCGATGATCTCGAACTTGGCGAAGTTGATCATGCGCCCTCCATTCGTGACGTCCTTTGGGTGGCAAGCCTATCGTGGACGGCCAAGTTCGCGTATCCCTCCAGGCAGGGGGATTGAACGTTTGCTTCAAGCGCAGTGCCAATCTCTTTCTCAAAATAAAAATATCAAAACGCCGCTGCGAGCAGCGGAAGCTTTTCCGATTCAAAAGGATTCAGATTCGGGAAGCCGAAAGCCCAGCGTTTCTGCGGGGTTGAGCAAGCCTATCCTGACCGGACGGGGGATTTTGCCTGCCCTTGTGGGGGCTCATTCCTGACCGGACGGGGGATGCAACCTGACCGGTTGGGGCTTTCCTGACCGCATGGGGGCCAGCCTCTATTGGGCGCGATTCGCTTTCAATACCGTTCGTCAGGGATGTTCTTCGGCATCCGCGGGGCCGTTTGCGCGGGTCAGATCGCGCTGAAACGCGACTCGGCGTACTTCCTTGTGTTTTGCCGTTTCGGGGTGATCTTCCATCCTGACCTCTTGGGGGCCGAAACCGCCGTCTATCCTGCCCTGACTTGACGGAACAGGACAGGTCAGGCAGATTTTCTTCCACGCCGGACGAATCGGCGCAGACTTCATGGCATGGATGACGAGCAAGCCCTAGACCACGCTGTAACGCCCTCCCCCGCCGGTGATGATGCTTCTCCGGGGCGGGCGATGCGGGTGGCTGCCGCCCTGCAGGCCAAGGGCGGTGACGAGTTCGCCAAGCCCGGCAGCATCGTCGAGGTCAAGTTCGTCAAAGGCCAGTCGCTGAGCCTGACCGCTTCGCGTTTGCTTGCGCTGATGATTTTGACTGCGGGCGGTGATGCCTGGGAGGACCGCCCGCACAAAATGCGAAAGGCGGACATTCGCCGCGGCCACAAGGGCAATGAGCGCATCTCGGATATGCTCGAGGAACTGCATCGCACGCTTTTCGCGGTCGATGATAAGTCCTGGCGCGGCAAGAAGGCGACGCTGCGCTTTTCTCTGATCTCTTCATCGCGCGAAGAAGTGGAGGACGAGGAGGGCGCGGAGGCGGGGTGGATCGAGTGGGAATTCACGCCCGAGGCTCGGAAACTGATTCAGGAATCGGAGACCTATGCGGTCCTGAACCGGCAGGCGGTGCTCGGCTTTCGGTCGACCTATGCGCTAAAGCTATACGAGATCGGGGCATTGCGGCTGCATCGACGCCAGTCGTTATGGAAGGGCGACATGACGGCATTGCGTGCGCTGCTCGGCATCGCGCCGGACGTTTACAAGGACTTTGCGCAGCTGCGCCGCAAGGTTCTCGAAAAGGCGAAGGCCGAAATCGACCAGCTCGCTCATTTCCGCGTGGAGTGGCGGGAAATCCGTCAGGGTCGAACCGTCACCGAGATCGAATTTCGTTTTGAGCCAAAGGATGCGCCTGAGCAGATAGCAACCGTGGATGAAATTGCCCGGCACTCTGCGGGGAGGAAGGCGAGGCGCGAAGACGAGGTCGAGACTGTGGCCATCGAGGCCGTCACGCAGGCGGCGGTGGCGGCCTTGGTATCAAAGGATAAGACTGGGGTAGGGGAGGTCACCTTCCCGAACGGCACGATCCGATTTGGGTCGGACACGCTGGCGGCCATTGGCCGTTCGGCCGGGGGTGGTTGGGACATCGATCTGATTGCTGATGCCTATCGCGCGCAGATGGGTGAGAGGCTGGCGAAGCTGAAGGGCGCCAAACTGATCGCGTCTTGGACCGGCTTTTGCGAGAGCTTCCTGGCGCGGCGCGGGCGCCCTTGAGCCGAAATTGCACCGGTGCAATTTCAGGGTGGCTAGCCCCCCAAGAGGTCAGGTTGTAGGCGTGGACGAGAGGCTGGCGGCGCAATTCGAGGCAATTCGGCCAACCGGGCATACTCACTTGCGAAAATAAGCCTTTCATTGACCTAAAAGTGCAAATTGAGCTATGCCCCCTACAGTTTCGCAAGGGGGCCTCTCTTGGCTGCATCACTCGATATTGAGGGCACGCAGGATCTGCTGTCCGTCTCAACGCTTGCACAACGGACCAGCTCTGTTCTCGAGAGGCTCCGCGACTCTGCGCGTAGCGCCCGGGCGGACGAACGGCGCGAGCCCACCTTCCCGATCGGTAAAGCGGCCGAACTGGTCGGCCGAACCGCGGCGGCCATTCGCGAGGCCGAGAAGGACGGCCGCTTGCCGCCGCCTCCGCGAACCGAAAATAATCGGCGCGTTGGTTATACCCTGGCGCAGCTCAACGACATGCGGGGATTGTTCGGCACCCGGCCCTGGCGGGCCGCCACCGACCCCTGCTGCGTCATCGCGGTGCAGAACTTCAAGGGCGGGGTCGGGAAATCGACCCTGTCGGTGCATCTGGCCCAATATCTCGCGATCAAGGGCTACCGGGTGGCCCTCATAGATTGCGACAGCCAGGCTTCGGCAACGACCCTGTTCGGTTATGTTCCCGACCTCGACCTAACCGAGGAGGACACGCTCTATCCGTTCCTGCGGCACGACGACATGGAGTCGCTCGACTACGCCCTGCGCAAGACTCACTTCGACGGCCTCGAGCTTGTCCCGGCAAATCTCCGGTTGTTCCAGTCGGAATATGAAATCGCGGCGCGTATGGCGCGCGGGCAGGGGAACCTGATCGACCGCATGGCACAAGGCATTGCGAGCATAGCCGATCGGTTTGATATCGTTGTTCTCGACCCGCCGCCGGCGCTCGGCGCGATCTCGCTTTCGGTGCTGCGTGCGGCCAATGCGCTGGTCGTGCCGGTGCCGCCGACGGTGATGGACTTCTCGTCGACTGCAGCCTTCCTCGCCATGCTCGATGAGACAATCGAGACGCTGGCCGATCGCGGATTGGCCCCGTCGCTGCAGTTCTTGCGCTTCGTGGCCTCCAAGGTCGACGAGAACAAGTCGATGCAGAAGGAATTGCTGAACTTGATGCGGACCCTTTTCGGCCACGCGATCGTGCGCACACCGCTCAAGGATTCGGCGGAAATCGACAATGCGACGGCGCGGCTGATGACCGTCTATGAGCTTGACGGACCTGTCACCAGTTCGGCGGTGCGCAACCGCTGCCTCGCCTATCTCGACGGCGTGAACAGTGAAATCGAGGTCGACATCCGGTCGATGTGGCCCAGCCATCTGGCGCGCTTGCGCAAGGAGGGCCTCGCCTGATGCGAGCAAAATTGCACCGGTGCAATTCCGGGTAGAAGGGGTGGATGATGAGCAAGAAAAACGCCAACTTCGCGGCTGATCTGGTCGCTGGAATCGACCCCACGCCGCAAGCCTCGGCCCCTCGGCGCCCGGGCATTGGCGCGAGCGTATTGGCGGGTCGAGAAAGTCGGCTCGCCGAATTGGCGACGGGCAGTGTCGTCTCACGCACGCATGAACTCGTCGATCCGGCACGCTGCCGGATGTGGGCGGGGCACAACCGCGAATATGCGCTCCTCAACGAGGAACGGTGCGCCGATCTCATCGAAAGCATCAAGGCGCAGGGTAAACAGGAAATGCCCGCCATCGTCCGGCGGGTAAAGGACGATCCTGCTGTCGATTTCGAGGTGATCTGCGGCGCGCGCAGGCATTGGACGATCAGCTGGCTTCGCGCCCATAACTATCCGGATTTTCGGTTCCTCGTCGATATCCGTAGCTTGACCGACGAGGAGGCGTTCCGGCTTGCTGACCTCGAGAACCGGGCGCGCGATGATCTTACAGATTTGGAACGCGCGCGCGACTATTTGCGCGCCCTCGACGCCTATTATGAGGGGCGCCAGAAGGTTATGGCCGAGCGCATCAATGTCACGGAAAGCTGGCTTAGCCGCTATCTCGACCTAGCACGGCTACCGGCTGAACTGATGGTAGCCTTCGCCCTCCCGCAGGATCTGCGGATCAAGCATGTCACCGCGATCAAGCCTCTCTTGAAACCGGATGACCGGCGTCAGCGCGTGTTTTCCGAGGCGGCGCGGCTCGCGGAGGCGCAGGCCGATCGCACGGTGCCGTTGCCGGTTCCCGATATCATCCGCGCTCTCGCTCTGGCCGCCGATCCCCCCAAGAGGTCAGGATCCCCCAAGAAGTCAGGAAAGCCAGAAACGATCGTGTCCGAAGGGGGCAAGCCATTGCTGAAAGTGGAGGCGGTAGATCGTAAGGGTCTTAAACTTACCTTGCTTCCGCATGCCGGTGGTACGCGGGCTGAAGCGGAGGCCGCGCTGAAAGCGCTGCTCGATCGGCATTGGGCCTGATTTTCTTCGACGTGCTGAACTGTGAGCTCGCCCGCGGAGGCGTTACGATCTGCACAAGCCGATTGATTCATTGAAACGATACTTGTTTGGATGCATATATGAGGCAAGGAGTGCACTCATGCTTGCCGCATTTTTGGACGATATTCGTGAAGGCGACATGATCGCGCCGCGCCGCATGGCGGAACGCCTGCGCCTGCCGATGACGCGTCTATCGCGACTTGCGCACCTCAATCGCAACACCATGACCACACACCCCGGCAGCCCCGCTGTGCAGGCCAAGCTGGGGGAAATTGCCCGGATCATCGCGCGCGCCGCCGAGCTCGCTGGCGATGAAGGCAAGGCGATCATCTGGTTCAAGCATCAGCCTCTGCCCGGATTTGGCAAGACGGCTGAGGAATTGGTCGAGGATGGCCATGCCGATGTCGTGATCGAGGACCTCGATCGCATGGCTGCCGGTGTCTATTCCTGACGCGGTTGACTCTGGTTCACAGGCTTGACCGTGGCCATGTTTCCACATGCTGGTAGTGCGGCGCAATGACCTATGCTCTTGCGTCGTTGTCGCTTCCGCTCTGGCGGATGATCGGGATCCGCCATCAGTTCAGTCTGCCGTCCGGGGAGGGCGCGCGGCTCTATGGCGGTCGCTGGAATCGGAAGGGCGTTCCGGCGCTCTACCTGGCTGCAGATGCGGTCACCGCAGTGGCGGAATATTATCAGGGACTGCCCAAGCCCGGGACGCTTGTCCCTTATCACCTCGACGCGTCAGCGATCGCGGATCTCACCGATGCTGCGGCCGGCCCCTGCGACGGCCGCGTTGCCGAAGCCTTGGCGGCGAACTGGAAGACCCTGGCTTTGCTTGATCGCAAGACGCCGCCGAGCTGGGCGCTGGCGGACGCGCTGATCGCGGCAGGAGCCGAGGGCGCACTCGTACCGTCGGTCCAGAATCCTGGCGGGCGGAACCTGGTGCTGTGGCAATGGCACGAGAAGGCACAGCCAGGCGCTGGCGCCGCGCTCACCGTCCTGGATCCTGACGCGGCTCTGAGAACCCCCCGCTAGGGACCCGCACTGCGGGCCAACAGCCGGTCGACCTCGGCCATCGCTGCATCAAATTCGGCCAGCGCAGAGTGGGGGAGGGCGGAAGCCTCGTCCCCTGGTTCCGAGAGCGGCCCGCTTCGGGGTTCCTCCGCGACCAGCAGCACCCGGCCCTGGACCGCCTCGCGCCGGGCCAGGCCAGCAGCGACGAGGGCGTCGCCGATCGCATAGGTGCCGCGCCGACTGACTCCGAACGCCGAGGCCATCTGATCGAGCCCGAGCGGCGCGAACGCGGCGAGCAAAGACCACACCTGCGGCGCCCGCGCACTCGATCGCAGGTGCCCCAAGTGCTCGCCCATCAGCGCCGCGCGCCTCCGCGCGTCCGCGACCAGGTCTGAAAGCCGCATAGCGCTGGCGTGCAGGCTGTGGGCGGCCAGCAGCGCGCGTTCGCCGGGCCAGAGCTGCGGCTGTAGCGCTTGCGCCGTCACGGCGCCCGGGCAGGGGAGGGGGAGCCGCCACGTCCCGCACGCACTCAGCACCCGCCCCAGCGCCGCATCAACCGCCCAGAGCGGGGTGCGTGGGGCGGCCTGCTCGACCGCGACCTTGCGCCCGCTGAGCGAAAAGCTTCGCACCGCGCGTTCCACCGGCGCGAACAGCGCATCGGCACGCAGCAGCGCGTTCAGACGAGCCAGGCCCGCGAAGGGTAGGGCAGTATCGTCGTTCGTGGCTGCTTGCTTGGCCAGCTCGGCCGCCTTGGCCAGCGCCTCACCCGCCAGCGTGTCTTCGGTTTGGGGCGGGTGGCCGGCAGTGAAGCGAGCGGCCGCGGCGACGGTCTGCGCGGCCCCGGCGAGCGGTGTCCAGGGGTGATGACCCAATTCTGCGAGCAGCGCGTGGACCATGGCATGCGCGGAACAGGGGGTGAGGGGCGTCTCCTGCGGGCCGCGATCGAACCCGGAAAACCACGCGTTGAATCGCAGCTCGGCGTCGGTGAACCCCGCCTGGGCCAGGGCCGAGAGCAGCACCGCGCGCAGCAACCCTACGCAGAACAGCCGTTTTTCGATATCGGTGAGGCTGACGAGGAGGCCGTCGAGGCGGCCGAGCGCGAACGCACATCCGGCCTGGGCGAGGCCCAACTCCTCGCAGGGAACGTCCGCATCGGCGGCGAGGGGATGGAAGGGCGCCATCCGTGATGTGTAGTGAAATACAGCTGGCTGCACAACTGCTCGGATGGTCTGTAAGCGAACATGTGATAATTGCAGTTATCATATAAGCGTGTTTGATGCCGTTCCCGGGAATAGGCTACGCCCCTGTCGTTTTCCCCATAAGGGGGCGTTTGCGGGAGGGGGCGAAATCCTACGCTAAGGATTTTGGCCAGCGATATTCTCCGGTGAGATTGATGTGCTCCCATCCCAGCGGCGAGACATGGGCGAGGAGATCAGGCGGGACGGCAACGCCAGCAGCGGCTCGGCCGCTGACGACCTCTCCAAGCTTCATCGTGTTCCAGAAGATGATGATGGCGGCCAGCAGGTTCATGCCGGCGATTCGATAATGTTGGCCTTCGCCTGATCGGTCGCGGATCTCGCCGCGCCGATGAAAGCTGATGGCGCGCTTCAGCGCATGATGGGCCTCGCCTTTGTTGAGGCCCATCTGAGCCTGGCGTTGCAAACCCGCGTCGAGAATCCAGTCTATCATGAACAAGGATCGTTCGACACGACCGACTTCCCGAAGGGCGAGGGCCAATTCGTTCTGACGAGGATAGGATGCCAACTTGCGTAGAATCTGGCTGGGGGCGACGATGCCAGCGGCGATCGTGGCCATGACCCGCAGGATGTCGGGCCAGTTCCGCTCGATCAGCGGTTCGTTGATTTTCCCGCCGACCAGCCCCCGCACATTGCCGGGTGTTGCACTGGGGGTGAAGGCATAGAGCCGCTTCTGAGGCAGGTCACGGATGCGCGGGACGAACCTGTAGCCGAGAAGCGCGCACGCGGCGAACACATGATCGGTAAAGCCGCCCGTATCGGCAAAGTGCTGACGGACATGGCGGCCTGCGTCGTTCATGAGCAGCCCGTCGAGAATATAGGGCGCCTCGCTGACGGTCGCCGGGATGACCTGGGTAGCAAACGGCGCATATTGATCGGAGACATGGCTGTATCCTTTCAGGCCCGGGACATTGCCGTATTTGGCGTTGACCATGTTCATCGCCTCGCCCTGCTCGGTGGCGAGGAAGAACTGTCCATCGCTGGAAGCGGAGTGGCCCTGTCCCCAGAACGCGGACATGGGAAGCGCGGCATGCGCCTCCACGATCATGGCGAGCGCCCGATCATAGGCACTGCCTTCGACATGCCAGCGCGCGATCCGCAGCAATTCCCAGAAGCTGTGCGTATTGATCGCCGCCGCCATCTTGCGCAGGCCGAGATTGACGCCTTCCGCCAGCAGGACGTTCATCAGCCCGATCCGATCCGCGCAGGGCGCGCCGGTGCGCAAATGGGTGAAGGCTTCGGAAAATCCTGTCCGCTCATCGACTTCCAGCAACAGGTCGGTGATCCTGGCGGGCGGAAGCTGCTGGTATAGATCGAGCACGAGATCCTCTGCACCTTCCGGCGTGTCGGCCTTGAGCTTGTCGATATGAAGCCTGCCATTCTCGATGATGCCGCCAGGGATCGCCCCGGCCCGCGCCGCGCGGCCCAGCTCCTTCATCCGTTCATTCAGTCGGGCCTTACGTTCCGCGAGCCATTCATGCGGTCGCAGCGGCACGGTGAGGCGAGCGGTATGCTCTATCGCCTGGGCCGGGACCAGTATCTGCTTGAGGTCGGCATAGCGGCGCGACCCCGCTAGCCATATGTCGCCGGATCGGAAGGCGTCGCGGATATGAAACAGCACCGCGATTTCCCACAGCCGGTGGTCGCCGGTGGGCTGCGCGCGAAGATGGCGATGCCATTTTGAGTTCGGGCGCAGGAAGTCAATTGGCGGCGCGGCTTTAATGCCGCGTTGCAGGATTGCGATCGCCGCCAAAAGGGGCGTGGCAATCGGCGCCGCCTGCATGTCGAGCAGGCGCAGCATCCGGGGTGCGTAGAGGCGAAAGCGGTGATAGCCGTCCAAGACGCGGCTGAGGGGATCGGCCGCAAGGACGTTGGTCAATGCCGAGGCCGTGGCGACAAGGGTTCTCAATCGTTCCCAACCTGGCCCCATGGCGATGATCCCGTCCAGCGCCGCGCCATCTTCCTGTGCCCCCAGCAATGCGCCGCCGATTTCAGCGAAGGACTTCAGCGTGTCCCGAACAGCCGCCTTTTCGTCGGCAATCCTAGTGCTGCAAAGGCGCTCGGATGCTCGATAGAGGCGGCCGACAATGCGGTCATGGGTTTCCACCACGACGTCCGCCAGCGACGCTCGCCATTCCAGTGCACACACCGCCAGGATCGCTAGCCGCCTTTCTTCGGGCAGGTCGCGCATGCCATCGGCATAATAGCGCTCCCCCTGCCGGCGCAGCCGGGCCACTCTGTGCGCGGGCACGCCGGCCACGAGGTCTGCGGGAAGATCGAGGCCCTGGAGATATTCCAGTCGGTCCATCAGCCGGTTGGCGGCAGCGGAGTTCGCGCCTACCCCGAATTGCCGCAGCCAGACAAAGCGAGTGACGCGGCCGTCCACAGTATCCTCCAGCAAAGCGGCCAACTGCTCGCCAAGGGCAGGCGTGATCCGCCCAGCGATACGATCCTCGATCCGGCGCTCGGCATCGACCAATGCGTCGGCGCATAGCCGCTCGATCGTCGATGGAGCCGGTAGGATCGTGCGTGTGCGGCGGCACTCCATGACAAAGCGGCGGGCGAGATCCTCGTTCGATGTCGCAATCTCGGCCTCCTGCGCGATCCACTCACGCAGATCTCGTGCGCCGCGACCTGAAAAGGCGCGGTAGCCGTAGATTCTGCGCAGGTCCGCCAGATGCTCGTGTCGCGTTTCTTCGCGCGTGGCATAGGGAAGCAGATCGTCGCCGCTCAGCCCGAGCTGGGCCGCGATAAAATCCGTCACGGGTGCCGGAATCAGCTCTCCCGGCGCCAGCACCCGACCGGGATAACGCAGCACGCACAGTTGCAGCGCGAAGCCGAAACGATTGTGAGGTCGGCGGCGCTGCCGGATATGTTCGAGATCTTCATCACTGAGGGTGTAATGCCGCAGCAACTCGCCCTGATCGACCGGCAAACGGAGCAGCGCCTCGCGCTGGCGATCGGTCAGGGTCACGCGACGCGGCATGCATGTTCCTTTTTCTTTCCGACTCGATGTTTGAGATAGCTTGATTGCGATGCTGGTTGAGATACACAATGGCCTATTCAAATGCCTATGCCCGCACCACCACCTCAAACCTTCGTTTGTGATCCATGCTGATCGGCTACGCCCGCGTGTCCAAAGCCGATGGATCGCAGTCCCTCGATTTGCAGCACGATGCGCTACGCGCCGCTGGCGTCGAACCCAACAATATCTATGATGATCGCGCATCCGGCAGCCGCGACGATCGCCCCGGTCTTGCGGCCTGCCTCAAATCACTGCGCGACGGCGATGTCCTGATCGTGTGGAAACTCGACCGGCTCGGCCGAACGCTCACCCACCTGGTCAGTACCGTGCAGAACCTGTCGGATCGTGGCATCGGCTTGCGCGTGCTCACCGGCAAGGGGGCGCAGATCGACACCACCACGCCATCGGGCCGCATGGTGTTCGGCATCTTCGCCACGCTGGCGGAGTTCGAGCGCGACATGATCCGCGAGCGCACTATGGCTGGTCTCGCAGCTGCCCGCGCGCGAGGCCGCAAAGGTGGCCGCAAGTTCGCTCTTTCCAAAGCGCAGGTACGTCTCGCCCAGGCCGCCATGGCCCAGCGCGACACGTCCGTTTCCGATCTTTGCAAGGAGCTTGGGGTCGAGCGCGTCACCCTCTACCGTTATGTCGGTCCCAAAGGAGAACTCAGAGACTACGGTAAGCGTGTCCTGGGGTTGGCACCGGGATAGAAAATTGACGATAGTGAGTCTATATATCCTAATTATAGATAGACTATATTTAGAAAATCAACCTGATCCGAATGGTATCTCTGAACTATATATTGATGTTATCTCAATTGAGAAAGTTTTGTGTGCATGAATAGGCGTGAGATGATGGTATCCTTTGGAGGGGCCGCCGTTGCGGGCTCCATTGCTTTTAAAAGCTATGCAGAGGTCATGCCTCGCAAAGAAGGATTTCTCTGGGGTGCGGCAACCGCAGCCTATCAAGTTGAAGGCAACAATACGAACAGCGACCTATGGTTGATCGAAGGGCTTCCTGCGACGCCTTTCAAAGAGCGCTCGGGGGATGCATGTGATCATTATCATCGCTATGACGATGATATCGCAATGCTGTCCCGGCTCGGTCTGAACACCTATCGTTTCAGCATCGAATGGGCGCGTATCGAGCCTGACGAAGGTTTGTTCTCGCCTGCCATCCTCGCTCACTATGGCAGGATGCTGGAAAGTTGTCGTCGCCACGGCGTAACCCCTATCGTCACCTTGCATCATTTCTCCTCGCCTCGCTGGTTTTCCGCGAAGGGGGGCTTTGAAAATCCCGATGCTCCAAAATTGTTCGCCCGCTATGCAAAGATCGTTACAGAGGCGTTAGGCGACCAGATTGGATTTCTGTGTACGATCAATGAGGCCAATCTTTCCTTCGCACCCAACCAGGCGGTGCTCGAAGAGGCCGCCCGATCGACAGGGGTGGATAAATTCTCAACCTTTCTCTTCTCGAACGTTGCGAGATCGAAACCGATAGTCCGGGCATGTCACGCGGCAGCACGGGAGGCGGTTAAAGCGATACGACCCGCTTTGCCGGTGGGATATACCCTGGCGATGGACGATTTCCAGGATGCTCTCGGCACCCAAGGGCGCGCTGCTCGCCTGCGTTCGGCAATGTATGACGTGTGGCTTAACGAGGCAAAGTCTGATGATTTTCTAGGCGTCCAAACCTATACCCGGACTATTGTCGGCGAGCGTGGTCCCGTAGTGCTCGCGCCAGATGCCCTGCGGACACAGATCGGACAGGAATACTATCCCGAGGCCCTGGGCGGCGCGGTTCGCTATGCGGCATCGACCGCTGGCGTGCCAATCATCGTTACCGAAAATGGTGTCGCGACCGACGATGACGAGTTGCGGGTACGCTATATTGACGGGGCGCTCGCCAGCTTACGGGCGGCAATGCGTGACGGCGTCGATGTACGGGGTTATGTTTATTGGTCGCTGCTCGACAATTTTGAATGGCTGTTCGGATATGGCGCCAAGTTCGGACTCATCGCGGTCGATCGTTCCAGTCAGCGTCGGGCTTTAAAGCCCAGTGCAAAACATTTGGGGAAAATCGCCAGGACAGGCCACCGAGCAAGTCGGGCTTAACGTAGGTTCTCGCCCCCTCCCGCAAACGCCCCCCATAAGACCGGACTCCGCGCTGTCCGTGGTTTTAGCC